>CAINFC010000123.1 GCA_903847975.1 uncultured Acidobacteriota bacterium
CAGGAAGTGTTTCAATGAAAGAAAACGAGAAGGAAATCCGACCCGCATCTGCGGCTGCGGAGGAGACCAGAAAGCCTTGGGTAAAACCCGAGATGACCGAGTTGGGGCATGAAATGACAGAATCGTCTGCCCCTGGTGGTTACTCGCCTGGTTAATGACAGCCTCCAAAAGGCAAGTCGGCTGCAGATCCAAGGATGAATTTGGGGTTCCGGAAGTGCTGCATCAGATGGAGAGCTCTTTTCCCTTGGGGCTGAAATCAGCCTATTAACTGCCTTTAAGCTACTTCCTGGCTGAGACCTTTCGTCCGAAAGTGCCTTAACCTGAATTTTGGACTCACTTCAGATCCTTTCAGGAATCAGCGGCAGCATCACCCCACCTTACGGGCTGCCAATAGAGTCGATTCTATACGATGAGCACCAAGAGGTGGTATCGGCAATGCAAAGTGGTACATGGGGTGGTTGGTGACGCGTTGGTCGTCAAGGTACCCGGCAGCGGATGTTTCAAACGGCTGGAGGGAGCGGCCCGGTCTATCTGGGAGGCTGTCGAATACCCGGCGGACGTCGACGAGGTTGTTTCCGGCCTGTGCCTGGAATATGGCGGTGATCCCGGGCAAATTGCGGAAGATACGGCATCGTTTCTATCCCAATTGCTTTGCTGCGACCTTGTTGCCGCACTGGAGAAGGAACCCGGTCCCGAGGATAGGCAGCGCAGGCGCTACCTGTGGCTGCTGAAGCGCTCCCTGGTCAATCTTACCTACCCAGAGTATGAACTTCTGATCGCGACGGTGGATCATTTTTCCAAGGAACAGAATCTGGTGAAGCGCCAGGAGATGGTCTGCGACATCCGGCGCCTGTACTCTGACCGATACAGGGATCTTCTTGATTCTAAAAACTGTGGGAATGCCAGGGTCTCATTTGCGCACACTATGGTAGGGCTCCAGCGACTCCACAACGTCGAGCGCTGTGCCGAAACGCTCTTTGCGGAGGGTGTCGATGGGGACTTTCTGGAGGCGGGCGTATGCCGGGGAGGGATGGCCATCTTTATGCGCGCCCTGCAGGTAAGCCACGGGGAATCCCAACGGAACGTGTGGGCAGCCGATTCTTTTATGGGGCTCCCCGAACCCCAGGATAAAGTAGACCTCGAAGCCGGCATGGACTTGACCGTAAAGAAACACCCCTGGCTGAGCGTGGGAGTCGGCGACGTGAAAGATCATTTCCGGCGCTACGGCCTCTTAGATGCGCACGTTCACTTTCTTTCCGGCTGGTTCCAGGAGTCGCTTGGAAGCGCTCCCATCCGGCAATTGGCCCTGCTGCGCATCGATGCCGACTAATATGCGTCGACCCGTACGGTTCTCGATGCACTGTATGACCGGGTTACACCCGGCGGTTATTGCATCGTGGATGACTATTTCGCCTTTGCCCCCTGCCGCCGGGCGGTTGACGAGTTCCGGACCTCGAGGGGCATCGCGTCGCCCCTGCAGCAGGCGGACTGGAATTGCGCGTTCTGGCGAAAAACCTAAGAAAAGTGAGCTACGCGATTCTCAATTCGGATTGTCGGGAGAATGCTCCCGGAGCACCCGCTCTCCCCCTTGTTTCCGTGGTCATCCCCGCCTACAACGCAGAGGAGTTCCTTGCCGAGTCCGTGAAATCAGTTCTGGCTCAGACCCACGATAAGATCGAGGTCATCGTCGTGGACGACGGCTCCACGGACGGAACCCGAGGCGTGATGGACCGGTGCGCCTGCCTCGACCCGAGGGTTCGGCCCATTTACCGTGAACATAAGGGGGCGACTTCGACTTTTGCCGCAGGAGTGGAGCTGGCTCAGGGTGAATTCATCGCCCGGATGGATGCCGACGATTTGGCCATGCCCGAGCGCATTGCCAAACAGCTTGCATGGATGCAAACGAATGCCGTGGATGTTTGCGGAAGCCAGGTGGAAATGTTCGGGGATCCGCAGCCGGAGTGGTGGTTCCCGGAGACCCATGCCGACATCCGAAGGGAGCTTCTCTTCCGCTGTTCGATGATTTTCCCCACTCTTCTTGCCAGGGCCTCGATCCTGAAGGACTATGCTTTCAATTCTCGAGCGGTTTTTGACGATTATGAGCTGCAGACCTCTCTCGTGATGCGATTTCGTTTGGGCAACATGCAGGAAAAACTGGTTCGTTACCGGCGGCATGCGAATCAGATGCACATCCTACTGGCTCCGGAGTTCCGCAAAGACATCTGCCGCGGCCGCTTCCGGCTGTTCAACGCCCTCTACCCCGGTACGCCCCTCAAGGAACAGGCTGCTTTCGAGCGTCTCGCCAGCCGGCAAACGCTCCGAAGTGTCGAAGAAATCCGGGGGGCGGGCCGGTTTATGATCCAGCTCGCGCAGGCGGACGATCCGAGGCTTTCCGCCCTCATGAGAGAGCGGTGGAAGAAGGCCTGCGAGCGTTCGAAGGAGCAGGTCCCATCCGCTGCAGAAATCTGCGCGGAGTTTTTGGCGTTGATGGAATCGGATTCCGCCAGAGAGACCGGCCCGCAGAGTCTGACACGCCATCGGGATCCGGAGGGATTCCCGGCTTGCCTCAGGGATTAATTCCAATGATGCCGATTTACATACGCCCAACCGATTGGAGGTAAATCCGCTTTGTTTGTGAACCATATACCCTTCTTACCGGACCGTTTTGAGCCCGGCACATACCGGGTCTACGGCATAACCCTGCGGAGCAGCCTGCCATTACCTGCGGATACGGTCCGGGCTGTCGCGGCGGATGTGGAAGTCGAATACCGGAGCCAATCCCTTGCCTGCGCCAAGCCGGAGGTCACGCTCCGCATGCGTTTCGAACGCACGCCGCAAGGTGTGGACGTCGAATACCGGGGTCAGGCGGGCAACGTCAGCCGCTTTCTCATTTCCGAAGGCGGTGGACGGATTGAGATGAAGACGAGTATGCCGCCCGTTCCCGGCCTCTGGTACGTCCTCCTCGGTTATCCCTTGGCCACGTCCCTTTACCTCCGGCGGACAGCGGTCCTGCATGCCTCCGCCGTGATCGCCGGCGGTTCTGTCATCCTGGTCGCCGGCCGTTCGGGATCCGGCAAGTCGGCCACAACGGCGGCATTCCTTACCGCCGGCGCAGCCATGCTGGCCGACGATCTATGCGCCCTGACTTTCCAGGAGGGTTGTCTCTACGTGCAACCGGGCTACCCCGTGCTCCGTTTGAGTCCAGACATAGCCCGGGTCCTGGGCTGTGCGGACCGAGCGTTGCCTCGGATATTTGAGGAGTCGGTGCCTGACGACAAGCGGTGGGTGGATGCGCGCTCCCTTCCCGGAGGTTTTCACTCCTCCTCCGCACCTCTTAGGGCCATCTACATCCTAAGTGACGGTCGGAGAGGGGCAGGCGCTCCTCACATGGAACCGCTCGAACCGCCGAAGGCCTGTTTTTCACTCAAGCCTCACGGATACGGATGGCGGCACCTGGATGAACCCTCCTGCATTACTCTGTCCTGGTGTGCCGAAATTGCTGCAGAGGTTCCTGTTTTTCGCCTCACCATGCCGGAGGGGCTCACCCGTCTCGCTCTGGCGGCGGAAGCCATCGTGCGGCATGCTGAATCCCTGGCAACAGCGGGGAAGCCATGATTTCCCGCACTCGTTACTCGGCTTTCGGCCTGATTATCGAATCGGAGATACCCTGCCCTGACTTTGCGGCGTCCGAAGGGAAGCCCGACGTGACGGTGTGCCGTGGCACGGTCCCGGCAACGCTCGGCAGGGAAGCCGAGAAAGGCGCGCGGTACGAAGTCTCAGAAGACGCATTCCTTTTGACTGTGGATGGCATCGGCCGCTACCTTGTGGATGGATCCGAGAAGATCGTGGTCGAGGCTTCGGTCGGGGTGAGCGACAGCGACTTGTTTGCTTTTCTGACGGGCTCGCCCCTGGCAGCCCTTCTCATTCGCAAAGGGATGCTCGTCCTGCATGCCGCGGTTATTGAGCGGGACGGACGGGCCATTGCCCTCGCCGGACCCTCGGGAAGCGGGAAATCGCATCTGGCCGCCACCCTCATCCGCCAGGGTTTCCGCCTGCTCTCCGACGAGCTCTGCGCCCTGCAGGTTGCTCCGGGTGGTGCGGCCATGGCGGCTCCCGGTTTTCCTGCCCTGCATGTCTGGCGGAGCACCCTGGCGGAACTCGGCGTGGAAGGGTTGAGTCTACGAAAGGTCCGGGCCGGAATGGAATTTTTCTCTCTCCCCGCAGAAAGCCGGTTTGCCGAAAAAAATACTCCGCTCGCTGCGGTTCTCCTGCTGAGATCTCCCTGGTATCCGTTGCCGGCGGGAGTGGTCGGCTCCCCCGCCCGTAAGCTGGAAGCTCTTCTTCAGGTCACTTACCGTTTGTCGTTTCTGGGGAGTTCGGCGAGAAGGAGGGAACATCTTCAGGCCTGTGCGTCGGTCGCGCGGGTATGTGAGTTCGAAAATATTTCCGACGACCCTTCTGCGGGAGCCGTTGTCCGGGCTTGGGAGAGGAGGACGGAATGGCCATAACGGGCAGCCGGGGAATCGTCTGGATTGCTTCGTATCCCAAGTCCGGGAACACCTGGTTCCGCGCGTTCCTCACCAACCTCTTGCGCGGGGGCACAAAACCCGCTTCCATCAATGAACTGGCAGCCCCTTTCGCCTCCGATCGCGAAAAAATCGACTCCGGGTCAGGCTTGGAAACTTCCCGCCTCACGCCGGACGAAATGGACACTCTGCGGCCGGACGTTTACCGCACGATGGCGGCGCGTTCTCCGGAACGCATTTATCTAAAGGTCCACGATGCATTCCGACAGCTGCCCGGCGGGCAGTATCTCCTGCCCCCGGATGCATCTGCCGCAGTTGTCTATATTATCCGCAACCCCCTTGACGTGGCGGTCTCCATGGCTCACTTCATGAACGTTGCTTTCGAGCAGGGGGTCGATATCATCAACGACAGCCAAAGTTGCGGGGCACGCCAGCGTTATTCTTTGAGTTCTCAGGTTCAGCAGCAACTGCTCTCCTGGTCAGACCACGTCCGGAGCTGGGTAGACCAGCACGAGATCCCCGTCCGGACCTTCCGCTATGAGGACCTGCTCTGCTGCCCTTCGAAAGGATTTGGAGAAGCGGCTTCGTTTCTTGGTTTGCAGGAAAGCCCCGAAGAGGTCGAGCAAGCGGTGATCCACAGCCGGTTCGACGAGCTGAAAAAGCAGGAGGGCTTTGCGGGCTTTAAAGAAAGCATTCCCTGTGCGCAGGGGTTTTTCCGGCAGGGGAAGACCGGCCAGTGGCGGGACGCCCTGAGCCGGGATCAGGTGAGGCGCGTTGTGGAAGCCCACGGCCAGGTGATGCGCCGGTTCGGGTATTTAAACAGCCGCGGTGAGCCGGGGGACGAGGTATGGCCGGGAACTCGGACATTCCTGTAATCATTCAGGATGGGAACAACTGTGTGCAATGCGGTATGCGGTGCGGTATCGTGCCGCCCGATGCTGCACCGGTAAAGTGAAGAGAGGCAACCATGGAAATTGATGATTCGAAACGCTACGTACGCAATCCGGAGCCCGTGTCGGCCCGTATGGGCGACGAGCTGGTGATGCTAAGCGTGGACCTGGGCAGGTACTTCCACTACAACGAGTCGGCGGCCTGGATCTGGAAGCTTCTGGAGTGCCCGGTGACGCCGGCAGAGGTGTACGCCGGACTCCGCCGGCGCTTTGATGTTTCCTACGAAGAATGCCGCGCCGACGCCCGATCGTTCCTGCAGCTGCTGGCAGACAGGGATTTGATCCGGGAGGCCGGCGAGGCCACGGAGTGATCCCCTCAGGTCGAGGTGCGCGGAGGATTGATCGATGGGAGGTGTCAGCGGAATATACGGGATCGTCCGCTTTGATGGCGGGGCTGTCGAAGCTGTCGATCTAATCGCCATGAGGAAATCCCTCTGCGAAGGGGGCGCTGCTCCGGTGGCGGAACGGATGTCGGCAGGGGCCGGACTGGGACGGGTCGCTTTTTCCGGGAGCCCCGGTCCGTCGTCTGCCGGTCCTTTGCCTTGGGCGCGGCCAGGTACGGTGGTTGTGGCAGCGGCCCGGCTGGACTACCGCGACGAACTATCGGCCGAGCTTGGGATCGATGCAGAGGAAAGCCGGCTCTGGGCGGATGACGACCTCGTCCGGGCGGCCTTTGCCAGGTGGGGTGAGGCGGCGCCACGCCATCTTTTCGGGGACTGGTCTTTCGGGGCATGGGATGAGCGCCAGCGCACCTTGTTTCTGGCCCGAGACCAGATGGGCAACACCGGGCTCTTTTACGTCTTCCGGCCGCCTCTGCTGGCCTTCGCCTCGACCATAAATGCATTGACCGCCATGCCCGGGTGGCATTTCGAGATGGACGAGTGGATGCTGGCGCGCTATCTCACCGTTTTTCCTTTGCCGGATGAAGAAAGAGGGAACACGATCTGGCGGGATATCCGCTTCCTGCTGCCGGCGCAAACTCTCAGGTTCAAGGAGGGGCAGGTGTACGCCCATTCCTATTGGGAGCTGGGCGTCAGGTCTGGTGGCTGTCTGCGGCCGGCTGAAGGCTGGGTGGAGGAATTTTTACATCGCTTCCGCGCCGCGGTCCGGTCCCGCCTCGGCGGCGGGATGAAGGTAGCGTCCACTCTGAGCTCGGGCCTCGATTCGGGCGCCGTCACCGCTCTGGCGGCAGAGGCCCTGATGGAAGGAGGTGGCTCTTTGACGGCGTTCACCTCCGTTCCCGTTCATCCTTCCGGTCATCCTGACCCTGGGAGGCGCGATGATGAATGGCCGCTGGCGGCTGCGGTGTCGGCCCGCTGGCCGAACATTGTCCATATACCGATTCGGTCCGAAAGGACGACACCCGTTGGAGCTGTCCAAAGGGCCGTTGCTATCCAAGGCGTACCCCTGCACGCCGCAGCGAACCAGTTCTGGATGCTGGAGATCCACGAGGAGGCACAAAGGCGGGGAATCGGTCGGCTTCTGACCGGACAGCTCGGGAACGGCGGCGTTTCCTGGAGCGGTGGTGGCTTTGTTTTTGATCTCTTTACCCGTGGGCATTGGATGGGCGGGATCAAAGCCCTGAAGAAATGGAGAGACCATCACCGCACCACATGGTACCGGACTCTGAGGCGGCATATCCTCCCGCCACTGCTGAAACCGCTATGGAGGAAAAGGCATCTTTTCCTGAAGCCGGGCCAGGCGCCGTGGGCCGGATATGCCGCCATCCGCCCGGCCTTTGCTGCCCGGTTGGGTCTGCAGGAGGCCATGCGGGCCCAGCGCCACGATCCCAGCTTCTCCCGGCGGATTCCGACGGAAATGGAGCGATGGAGAACGGTTTGGGTCAACGGAACCATGGTGGGTCCCATCTACCATGCCACGAGCCTCAAGCACGGTTTCTACGTTCTGGATCCCACGGCGGACGCCCGACTGCTGGAATACTGCTTCCGCGTGCCGGAAACGGAGGATGTTTACAACGGCGGCGAGCGCATGCTCATCCGCCGGGCCATGGCGGGCATCCTTCCCCCTGAAGTGCAATGGAACCGGGTGCGCGGGATACAAGCCGCAGACTTGGCCTACCGGCTTTTGGACCACCCCGCTGAGACAGAGGACGCTCTCGGGGTGATGGAGCGGTCTGCGCTCGCCGCCGAATACCTCGACATCCCGGCCCTCAGGAGGTCCTGGGAGGACCTGCAGGCCGCGGTTACCCGGGAAACCTCATCGCGTGCCTCCATTCTGCTTCTGCGAGGCCTCATGGCGGGCTTTTTCCTGGAGGATTCGGTGAAAATACAGAAGGGGAAAGAAGGGAAATAAGGGGGGGGGGCTTCCCTGCGAGGAAGGAAACAGGGATAACCCTATTTTCCTCTGAAAAAACCGGGGAGGCGGCGATTTCAGGCCTGGTCGGTCCGACCACCGACTATCTGCTGGAATTCCTGGGTAAAATCGCCGCCGGAAGGCAATATCCTCAAGGTTTCCCGGCAAAAAGCGAGAAAGCGATCCGTGTCCGCATAAAGATCAGGGATCAGGCTGTTTAGGGAGTTGAAATACTCGGCGATTTCCGCATAATCCGTTTCATAGGCATGAGCTGCCATGTTGCGGACGGTTCGACGCAATTGCCAGGCCGTCACGGATGAAATCACCCCTGTTTTTTCAAAGAAAGCCAGTATCCGGATGAAGGTATCCCCTTTTTCGCCGGCCAGCAGGGCCGCGTGGCGCATTGCCGACCCCAGGGTGTCCTGCAGCTTGGCAAACCTTTCGTTCATGGCTGCCAGGGATTCGAATAAGCGCGTATCTTTCCTCCGGGCCGACAGGAGATTGGACTGCAGGGGCCAGGGGCACCTGCGGTTCGATGCCTCTAAAAAATAGACGCAACGCTGCATGGCTTCCAGTAAGTCCGCAAGGTGTGCCTGTTCCGCCGATAAGGCGGCCTCGGGTTTCATGGCGTCACCAGCCGGACGGCGCTTTTGGCGGCAATCCGTTGGAATGAAGTCGGAGCCGAAGGCAGCGCATGAAAAAGTAAATCGAAGGGCAGCCCGACCGATATTTCCAATTCCATCCGGATGCGGGCCCGATCGATAAAAGACAGTCGTTCCGGTGTTTCGATCAAAAGATCGACATCCCCGCCCCGGGATCTGTCGTCGGTCCGTGAGCCAAAGAGATAGACCTCCGCTTTCCCGGATGTCAATCGGCTTATGGTTTGGGTTATGGTAAGAATTTGCTCTGCGGTCAGTCGCATGGAAATGCTTGACGGGTAATGAGCCACCCATCTTTTATTATGGCACTCAAGGCCAGTTTACAGGTTTTCCCCATAGAAAGCAAGGCCGTTCCGGCGGATGGGTGTGCGACAAAAAAATGACTAAGAATTGACACGAGGGAGTGGGCGGGGTAATCGGATAGTACTATTACTATCGGAATGGAGGAACCATGCAGCACGACCTTACTCACTTAGAAACTGAACGGGATCGAGTCTTACGCCAGCTGAGTCAGTGTGGCGATATGCGTAAAGGCTCAATTACAGAAACCTATCGACGTTGCGGAAAAAAATCCTGTTGGTGCCAAACCCAAGGGGCTGTGGGCCATGGCCCCTTCTACGCCTACACCACCAAAGTGCAAGGCAAGACACAGACCGTACAATTGCGGCCCGGAGCTTTATTAAAGAAATACCAACGAGAAGTGGCCGCCTATCGGGAGTTCCGGCAACTTTGTGAAGAACTGTTGACGGTAAACGAAACCCTCTGCCAAACGCGTGCTCTGGGGGAAGGAGAACTCGACGATGAGCCTAAAAAAAAATCCTACAGATCATCCAAGAGGAGATCCACAAGGAACTCCAGCATCTGATGGACCGAGCTCTGCGGGAGCGAGGACAAAACGGAAGCTTCGATTTGGAAGCTTTAGAATTTGCGGTACGCGACAGCCTGCACCGTTTAGGAGGATCCTTTCTGGAACAATTTCTCAATACGGAGTGGCAGGATACCGTCGGCTGTGTACGGTGCAAGCAGCAGCATGCCAGCCGGCCAGCGGGGAAGCGCGAGAAGAAGCTCCTCACGGTATTGGGAGAAATCCGATTGGAGCGAGACTATTTTCACTGTGCTCCGTGCCAAGAGGGACGCATTCCCAAAGACGAGGAATTAGACATTGTCGGCAGTCGTTTTAGTCCTGGGGTGCGGCGGATGCTCGCTCGAGTGGGAAGCAAAGAATCCTTTGAGGAAGGGCGACAAGATTTAGAATTTCTGGCGGGGATTGTGGTGACCAGCAAGCAAGTCGAACGTATTGCTGGTGGTCGGAGATGGAGCTCCCTGGATTTGGAATATTGCCGAGAACTACTTCCCCCAAGCCATCTTTATTGTAGATTTGTTTCATGCTCGCCAACGGATTGCGGATGCCTCGAAACTTCTTTTCCCGGGAAATTCCACTAAAATGAATCGATGGAAAGAAGACCAATCGGAGCTTTTGGATCAGGGCTTAATCGTCCTCCTGGTCCGAAACATGCGAAAACAGGCAACTGCTTGTCCCGAGGTAGCTCCAGCGGTGGAAAAAATAGCGAACTATTTCGAAACCAATGCCACTCGAATGAAGTATGCGGATTTTAGAAGTCAGGGACTGTTTGTCGGTTCCGGCGTGATGGAAGCCGGATGTAAAACAATCGTCGGCCAAAGGCTTAAACATTCGGGTATGCACTGGACCCTCCGTGGTGCCAATTCTATTCTGGCTCTTCGTTGTTTAGAATTGAGTGGTCGCATGGATTCCTTTTGGGAACAGCGAACCGCGGCTTAATCCTTTTACCACTTTTTTGTCGCACACCCCCGGCGGATGGAATGGGAACACCCGCTTTGTATGTTGGGAGGCCGGTGCCCGCGGCAGCCCGACCTTCCCTTCACCAGGGTACGCGGACCTTTTTCATCGGGATGAGGGTCACCGGACCGAGCAGACCGGAGCGCGGCAGCGGTTCAAAGCCGAAAATATTGCGGCTGGAGGAGGCATCTTCCCTGATTCCGGCTCCGAGCAGGGGAACCAGCTCTTCGGGGACCGGGGGGGTGCTCTTCCATCCGGATACCCGGTGAATCAGGGTGTTGGTCACTTTGACCGCCAGGTGGTTCCTTCCGGCGCGCGCCGCTCGCCCGGCTTCCAGCCTCTGACCCCGCATCCAGGCTACTCCCAGCGGAACGCCGTTCAGTTCCACTTCGGCTATGTCCCCGACGGCACCCAGGTCCAGCCGCAGGAGGATGTCCCCGGCGATGTAGCTTGCCGGGAGTTCGAAATCGATGCCGGTGATCCCCGTCCCGCTGAAATGCCTGGTGGCCGGATCTTCGGTCCACGATTCCAGCCGGTCCAGGATTTTTTCCCGGCGCGGGAAATCCCGGCCTTCCAGCTCCAGCTTCCAGCGGCCCGAAATTTCGAAGCGTGCCGGAAGCCCTTCCACTATAAGCTGCTTCCGCTCCCCCGACGACAGCTCAAACCCGCAGACTCCGTTCCGATCGGCCAGGGCCGTAAAACCCTGGCGGTCAGCGGTGAGGACCTCGAGGAAATCGCTCTGCCGCAGCGCAGGGCCGGCCGGGGAGCCGGAAAAGACCAGGAAAGTCGACTCGTAGGGCGCCAGGCGGACCGGCAGGAGGGTTCGGCCCTCTTTTTCAGCGAACTCATGCCGCGGGCGGATTTCCCCGGTGACCGGGTTCCACTCCTGCGGTGCTTTGCCCGTCACCCGGAAAGCAAGGCGCAGATCGGCCGCGCGGTCCTGCACGTTGGCGACAAAGTAGATCTCTCTTTCCTTTGTGGCGCGGTGGCAGAAAAGCAGTCCCGGGTTCTCGCGCCACCCTTCGCCTACCAGATCGATCCCGAGATCCGGAGCGACATGCCGGTGGAGCGTCTTGAGGAAGGGATCCAGGGGGGCACGGCGCAAATCCAGGGGGTTGCCGCGGTCCATGACCTTGCGGATCTGGTAGGTGGCGCCTGCGCCGTACCGTCGCTCCGCCGTGTCGTTGGCATTTCGCGGTTCGGCAAAAAGCTGTGCGCTGAGCCGGCGGACTTCGGCATCCCGCTCGCGGCTGCCTTTCCATCCGGTGGAGGAAGCCGGTGTCCGTTCCAGGGCCACCGCCGTCCCGCCGCCGCGCACGAACGCTTCGATCCGCTGCAAGGTCCGGAGGGGCAGGGCTTCGATTTTCGGGAGGATCAGCACCCGGTACTCCAGGTCCCGCACCCGGATGGTTCCCTGGTCCAGCGCCGCCCGGTTCTGGAGCACGTCGTCATTGATCAGGTCGAAGTCGTAGCCGTTGGCCAGCAGCAGCCTGCCGAGTTCTCCCCAGTCGAAATCGCGGGTCCAGCGGCGGGCATTGAGCACATCCAGCGTCCACTGGCTGGCCAGCGGGGAATAGACGGCCACGTCGGCCACCGGGCGCCCCTGGCGCATCAGCACCGAGGAGCGGGCTACATAGTCGGCCAGGTTTCGGTAGTAGGGCCACCAGGTGTTGGGATGGCTGATCAGCATTTCCGCCCCGAATCGGCGGGCCGGGGCGAAGTCCGGCTCCGGGGTGGCGGTGTAGCCGTGGTTGTAAAACTTGTTGGCCCCGGCGCGCAGGAAAATGTCGGAGGCGATTTTCAGTTCCTCCAGCGTGTCTCGGGCCTGCTCCCAGTGCAGATAGGTATAGGCTTCCACGCTGACGATGTTCCGCCCGTAGAGGCGGGCGCCGGAGGCGGTATAGGTCCGCGGACCGATGCGAGTGTCGAACCAGGGCACCGCGTCCTTTTCCCCGGCGGTGATTTCCATCTCCGGGATGTCGGCCATGCCCGCCCCCTCCAGAATATCGGTCGGGAAGCCGTACGGCTGGATGCGGGCTTTGACCCCGTTTTGCCGGCACCAGCCGACGAAGGTCTGGAAAAAGGCCTCCATGCCGATCCGGTGCAGGAATTCGTTGACATCGTAGCGGATCTTCGGGGAGATCTCCCCGACATCCCACCAGAGCGCCGGCAGGTAAAGAGTCAGGTCGTAATCCTGGCGCCGGCGGAACTCGCCGAGCAGCGAGTCGCTCCAGTAAAGGCCGTTGCGGAAAACCGGGACCTCGAAGCTGTCGGCGAACATCGATTCCACGGTCTTCCCGAACTCTTCGCCCACCGCGGCTCGCAGCCGGTCGCCGAGGCCTTTGCAGTAGTGCTCCATGGCCGGCACGCTGAAGTGGTCGACGGAGGGTCCGCCGGTTTCGTTGAGGACCAGCCAGAAAGCCATGATCCGCCAGCGGCCCTCGGGAACCGCCCATTCCAGCCGGCGGCCGCGAACCCGGCCGGTCAGGTCGGTCAGGGAGGATTCCGCCACCCGTCCGTCCTCCATCCGGCCGGCGACCACGGCCAGCACCCGGTCTTCGGGACGTATCTTCCGCAGCGGTTCGGAAGGGTTGCGCGGATTGAGCTCGGCCAGCAGCGGCAGCTCATCCTGGAACAGGGACGGTCCGGCGCAAAGGACGGAGCTGGCCACCATGTTTTTGTTCCGCTCTTCCTTGGGAATCCAGTCGCCACCCCAGATCCACCCCGGCCCGCCGAAGTTGAGGGAAAACTCCATGCCCAGCCGCCTGGCTTCGCGGACGGCGAACTTCAGAAGGTCGAAGTACTCCGGGGAAAGAAAAGGGTGGTTCCCCTTCTCGTAGACCGCCCCCATGGTGATCTGCTCCACTCCGCCGATTCCCTGGCGGTGCATCTCCGCGAGCTGGAAGGTGATGTCCTGCTGGCGCAGGGCGTTCCCCATCCACCACCAGCGGGTGTGCGGCCGGCAGTCGACGGGCGGATTCTGAAAATCGCGCGGCAGGTCGTCGGGCTCCCCGGACTGCGCCGCGGCGGGAAAGAACGCGATAAGCAGCATCCAGGCGGAAAGAAACCATGAAGTTACGTTTTTTTGTCCGGTCATATTTCGGGAACCTCCGCCATATGTTACAGCGAATCCGTCTTTTCGGATGCTCCGGCAACAAGGTCGGGATGTGAATCCTGTCCCGGAGCGGCAGGGTACATGTGCTATAATCGCATCCAGCACCGTATCGGTAAAGTTTACGTTATTTCACGGCTTCCTTTGCGAGGAATTCATTATGTTGAAACGTATCCCGACCGCACTCCTGTGTATTCTTTTCGTTTCCTTCCCCTCCCTCTTGGCGCAAAGCATTTCCGGCTCTATCGTAGGATCCGTGGTCGATTCCTCGCAGGGGGCCATCGTCGGGGCCACGGTGACGCTGGTGCAGGCGGCCACCGGCAGCCGGCGGTCCACGGAAACCGACACCAAGGGGGACTTCGTTTTCGGCACGCTGGCCTCGGGGGAGTATTCGCTTGTCGTGGAATTTACCGGCTTCAAGACTCTGAAAAAGGAAGGAATCAACCTTCCAGCCGCCGAGCGGCTGCCGGTAGGGAAGCTGGTCCTGGAGCTGGGAGACATCAAGGAATCGGTCACCGTGATGGCCCAGGGTGCAGTAGTGCAGACGGCCAGCGCCGAGCGCTCCGGCACGATTACCAGCTCGCAGGTGGACCAGGTGGCCATTCGCGGTCGAAATGTCATGGATTTGCTGCAGCTGCTGCCCGGCGTGGTTTCCAGCACCGGAGGAGACAGCCTGGGCCGCGGCTGGACCCTCAACGTCAACGGCAACCGTCAGGCAACCACCGCCGTCTCCCTGGACGGCCTGACCATGAATGCCATTGGCAACAACAACAACATGATGATGATGGTCAGCCAGGACGCCATCGCGGAAGTCAAAGTGCTGCTTTCCAATTTTCAGGCGGAGTACGGACGCATGTCCGGCGCCAACGTGCACCTGGTCAGCAAGTCGGGTACGCGCGATTTTCACGGCGGGGTTTCCTACTACAAGCGTCACGAGCAGTTCAATGCCAATAACTTCTTCAACAACCGTCTCGGGCAGATCAAGCCGCGCTACCGGTTCAATACCTTCAATTATAATGTCGGCGGGCCGGTGACCATTCCCCAGCTGTTCAACAAGGGACGGGACAAGCTATTCTTCTTCTGGTCCCAGGAATTCTGGCCGATGAAGAGCAGCACCGGGCTGCAGACCCTGACGGTGCCCACGGCGGACGAGCGCAAGGGCGACTTTTCCAAGACGGTGGATCTCAACAACAAGCTGATCGCCATCACCGATCCGCTGACCGGCAAGCAGTTTCCGGGGAACGTCATACCGGACACCCGGCTGAATGCCAGCGGCAAGGCGCTGCTTGGCGTATTCCCGCAGCCCAACTTCCTGGACCGGACCCTTTCCTCCGGCCGGTACAATTACGTTTATGAGGGGGAAAACAGCAATCCCAAGCGGACGTCCACGCTGAAGGTCGACTATGAAATCAATGCCAACAACATGCTCAGCGCCAACTTCACCGAGCACTCCGACGTCAGCCAGGGTCCCTTCGTGGGGCACAACATCCGCTTCGATGTCATCCGCCAGGAGCGCCGTACGCCGGGGAAGGCCATTATCGTGAACTATAAAAAGATCTTTTCTCCGACCCTGATCAACGAGTTCAACATCGGCTTTACCGACCGGCCGGAAACCGAGAACTCCCAGAAGCCGCTGACTCCTTTGCAGCGGGATGCCGCAGGCTTCAAGGTCAGCCAGTTCAATCCGTCGGCCAATCCGCTGAATCTCCTGCCGGCTTCCACCTTCGGCGGCATTACCAATGCCGCGGCCATCGGTTATGACGGCCGGTTTCCCCTCAACACCACCCACAAGATCCTGACGGCCATCGACAACGTCACTTACACCCGGAGCTCGCACACCTTCAAGTTCGGCTTCTATTACGATTTCTTCTGGCGGGGGGCCAGCGACAACACCATCATTCCCTTCGGCTCCTTCAGCTTTGCCACCGATGTAAACAACCCGCAGAATACCGGCTATGCATACTCCAATGCCATTCTGGGCATTTTTCAGCAGTATACCGAAACTACACAAAGGCCCTTTGCCCAGTGGCGCCTGAGCAACGTGGAGTGGTACGCCCAGGATACCTGGAGAGTCAGCCGGCGCCTGACCCTGGACTACGGAATGCGATTTGCCGTGGTTCGGCCCATCTATGAAACCGAGAACCGGGTGACCAGTTTCATCCCCAACCGCTGGAGCGCCTCCAGCATGGTCAAGCTGATCAAGCCGGCCATGGTTGGCGGCAAGCGGGTGGGCGTGCACCCGGTGACCGGCGAAGTGTATCCGGCCAGCGTGATCGGCTATGTCGCACCCAATACCGGCAACGCGGCGAACGGAATGGCATCCCCGATGAGCGACAGTTCGGTGCCGCGCGGCCTGGTGGCCAGCCAGGGCGTGCAGTACGGACCTCGCGCCGGCTTCGCCTGGGATTTCTTCGGCAACGGCAAGATGGCCCTGCGGGGCGGATTCGGCATTTTCTATAACCGCCAGAACCTGGACGCCCAGATCCTCGGTAACGCATTCCAGATTCCCCTGGTGTCCAATCCGGTGATTAACTACGGTACCTTCGACACCTTCCTGAACGCCTCGGGCCTGACTGCACCGCAGAATATTCTTGGGGTGGATCCCCTGGCCAAGATCCCCACGGTCTACAACTGGAGCCTGACCCTGCAGCGGGATATCGGGTATGGCACCGTTGTCGACGTGGGCTATGTAGGCAGCGGAGGACGCCACCTGCTCTGGCAGCGGGAGCTGAACGTGATTCCCGCCGGTGCCAATTTCAATCCGGCCAACATGGATCCGACCACCGGCAGGGTGCTGGCTTCGCAATTCCTGATGCCCTATCAGGGTTACAGCAGCGTGATCTACCGCGAGTGGGCTTCTTCTTCCAATTATCATTCCCTGCAGCTTTCCGCCAATCGCCGATTTGCCAAGGGGGCCCAGTTCGGATTGGCCTGGACCTGGTCCAAGTCCATGGATTTCAACTCCGGAGATCAAACCACGGTCAGCCCTATCGTGCCCTTGCGCGTATGGAATTACGGGCTCTCCGATCACGACCGGACCCACATGGTCAAGTTCAACTGGCTCTGGGATATTCCCAGGGTGAACATGCCGCACGCGGTCCTGGACCGCATTCTGAACGGCTGGCAGATTTCCGGCATCGCCAGCTTCATCAGCGGCAGCCCGATCGGTATTGGCTACAGCACCACCACCTCCATCGATATTACCGGAACATCGACCCAGGGTGCGCGGGTGGTGGTGGCCGGTAAACCGGTTTTGCCCAAGGGGGACCGGACCTTCAGTCGCTACTTCGACACCGGTGTTTACAAGCTGCCGGCAGTGGGAACCTTTGGCAATGCCGCTCGCAGCCAGATTCGGGGGCCGGGCATCAACAACTGGGACATCGCCATTTTCAAGAATGTGACCCTCCGGGAGCAGATGCGCATCCAGTACCGGTTTGAGGCCTATAATGCCTTCAACCACACTCAGTTCAGCGGCCTGGACACCACGGCGCGGTTCGACTCCACCACCGGAGCTCAGGTAAACACCCGGTTTGGAGAGCTGACTGCGGCGCGGGATCCGCGGATCATCCAGATGTCTCTGCGGTTTCTCTTCTGAGGACTGCTGTTTGACCGGTTTTTTGCCGTCGATTGCCGTAGGACAAAAAAGGAGTTTGCCATGAGGCCAGGTCGTGTTTTTCTGTCAGGGCTGTTTTTCGGATTGATTTCCGCTTCGTACCTTGCCGGCCAGGCACCGGCGGCAGCACCCGGGAGCCTACGCTCGGTCGAGGGGCTTTCCGCCCGGTTCCGGGTGCTGGGGCATGCCTCGGTCTATTTTTTATACCAGGGAAAATCGATCTACGTGGATCCCTGGGGGCAGCAGGCGGACTACGCCGCGCTGCCTAAAGCCAGCGTGATTCTGATCACCCACGAGCATGGCGATCATCTCGACCGCCAGGCCATCGGGAAAATCCGCACGGAAAATACCGTATTGATCGTGACCGAAAAGTGCAATCCGGCCGGACTGAACGCCCTGGCCATGAGGAACGGGGAGAAGAAAACCGTGCAGGGGATCGAAATCGAAGCGGTCCCGGCTTATAACCTGGCAAACAAACGACCGGACGGCCAGCCGTTTCATCCCAAGGGAGAAGGGAACGGCTACGTCCTCACATTTGATAAAAAGCGGGTGTACGTGGCCGGAGATACCGAAAATATCCCGGAAATGGCGAGCCTCAAGGAGATCACCCTGGCCTTTCTGCCGATGAACCTGCCCTACACCATGAGCCCGGCGATGACCTCGAAAGCCGCCCTGTCGTTCCAGCCACGGTTTCTCATGCTTTACCACTACGGTCAGGCCAGCTTCCAGGAGCTGAAGGGTCTGCTGCAGGACAAGGGGATTACGGTGCTGGAACCGTAGGCTAGCGTGCGCCGCTGCGCTGCAGATTGCCGCGCCCGGTGCCCCATAGGACGCGTGCGCCAGCCGTTCCCGGCAAATCGTATGCCACTACGCCGGAATAGACGGTCTGGAGAATAATTTCCAGCTCTCCGTCGTTATCCGTGTCAGCCAGCGTGGGACTTGCCAGAGCGCCGTTCCAGGAGCTCACTCCCAGGCCTGCCGGAAGGGTGACTTCCGCAACCAGGTTCCCGAGCGAATCCAGGATGGTCAGTTTGCCGGTCAGGCCGCTGCCGATCGGCACCCAGGAGGCAAAGAGCACTTCCGCCCTCCCGTTGTTGTCCAGATCGGCAACCACCGGGGGCGAGGAAAACCGGATGACCCCTTCGCCGGTTCTGGTGACGCGGTAAGGCCAGCTGCCGTGCTCGGCTTTGTCGAGCCAGTAGGCATGCAGGCGCCCGTCGTAGGAGGAGTACAGGATTTCCTGGTAGCCGTCGCCGTCCAGGTCGGCAACCACGGGGTTGGGTTCCGCGGACTGAATGACGTTGTAATCCTCGCTGAGCGGACCGGCGGAGCCATCCGGCACCGGCACCGAGGTCCAGTCGAAGGAGCCTGCTTTCCAGCGGCTGCGGTCGGCATTAAAGAGAAAGGGAATCTGATACAGGTCGGTATAGGGACTGGTATCGCAGTTGTGTACGTTGCCGACCACGATAATCTCGCGGGTTCCGTCGCCATTGACGTCGGCGAGCACGGGCGGGGAGTCCGCGAAATTCGGGCGGTGCTCGGTTCCGCAGTTGGCATATCCCCGCAAGTCAACGGCCTGGTCGACATGCACGCCCACCTGGCTCCATACCTTCGGTCCGCTGGGGGAGAAGGTGTTGAACATGGAATTGGTCGGCAGCTGGCTGCCGCTGCGATCCAGGGCGGTAATGTAGTGGGTATCGGTCGGCCCGATAATTTCCTTGTAGCCGTCGCCGTTGATGTCGGCGGCCGCCACATTCTGGTTATACATTCCCCAGCCGTAGCCCGGATCGCCGTCGCGTCGTGCCGGGAAGCCCGGGCGGACCGACTTGTCCGGCTCCACGACGTTGATCTGGCGCGTGGCGGTGCCGTCGGCCAGGCCGACAATGGTCTCGACGATTCCGTCGTTTTCCAGGTCGGCCAGGGCCAGAGATCGGATTTCCCCCTTGCTGAATGGATTGATGCTCCAGAGGGCCGTGCCTGCCGTGTTATAGAGGGTCAGCTTGCTCCCGCCGCGTCCTGCCACGATTTCCATCGCCCCGTCGCCGGTCAGATCGGCGACGGCAATGTCGGGCCAGACCCGGGTGGTATTGGGGGCGCGCCACTCCAGTGCGCCGGTCCGCCCGTTGAGCGCTACCAGGTCGTAGGATCCGGCGATCACTTCCAGATAGCCGTCGGCATTGATATCCAGAACCGCCGGGGAGGCATACCAGCCGGTCTGGCACCAGCTGGTGAAACAGCCTCCGTTACTCCACTTGAGTACCGGCGTGGCGATCCCGGCTTTCAGAACGGCGGGCAGAAAGCGCTTATGCTGGCACTCTGCCGGCCCGGTCGTGGCGGATGCCAGGAGCATCCCGATCAGGAAAATCCGAAAGCTGCGTTTATGGTTCATGCCGGGTAAGGATCTGTCAGGCGGAAAAAGGCGTCTGCCAGGTGAGCTGTTTTTCAATGCTGTCGTGCAGCCTGTATTTGCGGACGTGGTCGGCCACCTTTTCCCCGACGATCTCGATCCGGCCCAGATCCGCCTGGCCCATCCCGGCTCTGGCGCAGAAATTCAGGTATCCGATCCGCGAAAAATCGATGCCCATCAACTCGACCGCCAGGCGATCTGCAGCCAGCCAGTCCAGGCTGGCAACCGCCACTTTATGATCGACAGGCGTGCCGGCGTTCGGACCGTTTCCTTCCATGCCGACAAATCCGTCCAGGACCGACAGGTGGGGGTGGAGCCGCGGAGCCATGGCAAACAGGTTGTAATTCACAGCGTGGATCCCGCTGCCGTGAACGATCGGCTTGTCATTCCTGGCACCGGGCTTGCTGGTTTTTCCCCAGCGAAATCCCTCGTCCTTGATTGGGGCGCCGACCACAATGTTCTTCAGGGAAAGGGTGGCCACGACCCGGTCATGGGTCTTGAAGCGGGTGGCGGAGATAAGAAACGTGTCGGGATCCAGCATCGGCCTGGCAATGCGCAGGGGATGCGGCTGGAAATCCTTCTGATCGACCAGGTAGAGCAGGGTGAAGTCCTGGCGGTCCAGATCGATCAACCTGGCCTGGTACCGGGCAGCCAGCTTGTCGTATCCGTAGTTGGAGAAGCCCTCCATGGTGGGGCCGTTGGCAGCGGACTCGGCGATCACGATATCCTTTTTGCGGATGGAGTGCAGGAACTCGAGAATCCCTTCCAGGCATTCCGGAGGGGTGGAGGTCAGCAGCCGGTCCATCATGACGTTGTTCGGTTTGATCAGGACGCGCTTCCGGCCGATGGCCTCGGCGATTTCTTTCTGAAAGGGCTTCAGGCTGCGAAAGATAAGGTCGGCGTGGTCGGCGCCCGTCATGAGCGTGGCGCGGGAAGGTCCGGGGAGGACCGAGTGTGCGGTCTGTGCCGGAGCCCGGAAAATCCGGGATGCCCCGGCGGTTGCGACTGCGCTGCCCGCAAGGGCCTTTTGCAGGAAGCCGCGGCGGGTGGTGTGCGGTATTGGTTTCATAATATTTCCTCGAGCAGAGACAGATAATTGTTCCATTGATCTCCTGACATGCTAGACGTTTTTAGTCCGGAGTTCAAGCCCGCGGCCATCGCCGCGGCTTTTTTCGGTCTTCCCCCTTTCCTTTTTACGAACCGGTTTTTTCGGATGCAAATGACCCGAACCCGGCATTGACTCTGCCTGGCGGATACCGCACAATTGCACCACGGAGGAATTATATGAAGTCACCATTCTCGATAAACCGCCGATCCTGGCTGGGCGGAATTCTGGGTACGGGTTTTCTGGCCGGGATGGATGCCCTGTTTACCTGCGAAAGAACCGACGCCGCCGCCATCGGTCCCAACGATTCCATTAAAATCACCAGGCTGGAAACTTTCGTACTTAAGAACAGCTGGGTGTTCGTCAAGATCTCCACCGATGCCGGCGTGGTCGGCTGGGGGGAAATGCTCAAGGACGATGCCCGGGCCTGCGCCGCCGGCGCCATGGAAGCCGCGCGCTACCTGGTGGGACAGGACCCCTGCCGGGTGGTCTTCCACTGGCAGGCCATCCACCGCGGCGCCTTCTACCGCGGCGGTCCGGTCAAAACCGCCATTCTGAGCGGCATTGACCAGGCCCTCTGGGACATCAAGGGCAAGGTGTACGGCGTCCCGGTCTACAAGCTTCTGGGCGGGCCGACCCGCGACCGGATCCGGGTGTACGGCACGGTGAGCCAGGAAACCGGGGTAAATGCCATCAAAGTAGGGCCGATGGGCGAGGGGCGCCAGGCCATCAAATACGTGGAAGGCCCCAAGTTCGTCGACGCGGTGGTCGAGAACTTCAAGGCCCTGCGGCAGAAATACGGCAACGGCGTGGATATCGCCATCGATTTCCACGGTGCGGTGCAGCCGCCGACCGCCCTGCTGCTGATCAAGGCGCTCGAGCCCTACCAGCCGTTCTTTTATGAGGAAGTGGTCCAGTGCCTGAACGTGGACGTGATGGCCGAGCTGGCCAGAAAAACCCATATCCCCCTGGCCACCGGGGAGCGCATCTTCACCAAGTGGGGTTTCCGGGAAGTGCTGGAAAAGCGGGCGGCCACGATTCTGCAGCCGGATGTCTGCTATGCCGGCGGCATCACCGAACTGCGTCTGATCGCCGGCATGGCCGAGGCCTACTACAGCCCGATCGCCCCGCATAACCCGCAGGGCCCTTGCTCCCTGGCTGCCAGCATGCAGATTGCCGCGTCCATCCCCAATTTCCTGATCCAGGAAAAAGGAGACCTGGCCTACGACGACCTGCTGGCCAAGCCTCTGCCGCCGGTGCGCAACGGGTACCGCGGCCTGCCGACCGACCCGGGCATCGGGGTCACCATCGACGAGGAAAAGCTCAAGGCCCAGGTCGGGGAGCCGCGGGAATACCGGCCGAAGTTCGATCCCGACGACGGCTCAGTGGTGGACTGGTAACGCTCATCAAGAAAGGAGGACGGCTTGCAGCCTTCCGGTTCGTTTGACATTCTCAAGGACGATCTTTCGTCCTTCGACGCCCGGCGGCCCGCCCTGGTCACTTTCGGCGAGGTCATGGTTCGCGACACGCCGGCCGACAGCGAAAGACCCGAGCGGACACGCCTGGTGCACCTTTCCATGGCCGGCAGCGAATACACGCTGGCCATCGGCGTGGCCCGGCTGGGAATCCCCTCCGCCTACATCACCCGGGTGCCGGACAACCCCTATGGCCGGGCGGTCCGGAACATCGCCCGGGAAAACGGGGTGGCCGTGGAGCGGATCGTCTGGGCTCCGAAAACGGAGCCGATCGGACGGATCATCTACGAAATCGGACGCACGCCCCGGCGCGACGTGGCCGTCTACCAGCGGCAGGGATCCGCCGCTTCGCGCCTCGATGCCGGCATGGTCGACTGGGCGGCGGCGCTGCGGGAGGCCCGTCTGTTTCACACCTCGGGGATCAGCTTCGGCTTGGCCCGACACAGCGGCTACGAGCGGAACTTCCTCCTGGATGCTTTCCGCGAGGCCCTGGCGGTCAAGCCGGATTCCTGCCGGGTCGGACTGGATTTCAACTATCGCAGCACGCTCTGGTCGGCGCAGGAGGCACGCGACTGCATGACTCCCATCGTTGCGGAGCATGTCGATTTCCTGATCACCACGATTGAGGATATGGCCGCTCTCTACGGCATGGGCTGCGGCCGCTATTCGGCCCGGCAGATCGTGGACGGGGACATCGGTCCGCTGGAAGATGAGGACCTGCAGGCCTTCGCCCGGGAAATTCACAGCCGGTTTCAGACCCGGCTGGTCGCCATCACCATCCGTTATCCGGATTCCTTCGAGCAGCACCGCTGGGAATCGGCAGCCGTGCTCCGGGACGGCACCTTCTTCCGGTCGCCCGCCATTCGCCCGGTCACTCTCTGGGACCGCCTGGGAGGGGGCGACACCTGGAACGCCGGATTTTACTACGGGCTGCTGACCGAGGAGTGCGAGGCGCGGGGAATGGCCAAGGGTGTGCGGGTGGGCGATGCCGCCACGCGGCTGCAGCAGACGCTGATGTTCGACCTGCCCATCCTGGACAAAGCGGAAGTGCAGGCCCTGATGAAGGCGGACATCGAAGGCGGCGGCAAGCGCACCGCCCGCTGATCTCCGCGATGCTGTCCGCTGGTTCCTTCGCAGGAGGGTTTGATTGCCTGGTTCCGTTTTTAACCTGTTGTTGTCAGAAGCTGGAAGGCTTGAAAGAACGTAAGGAATGAAACGGCCGCGATTCTGGGTATCTGTGATCATTTCAGCAATTGGGCTGGGCTTTATCCTGGCGCAGGAGGCCAGGGTTTCCCGCACGGAACGTCCTGCTCCCGCTTTCAAGGGAAAGCCGGCCGAACGAACCATGAAACGGGCTGCCAGTCCGACCATCGACCTTCGAAGCATTCCCCCGGGGCCCCCGGAGAGGAAAGGGCGTCCGGAACGTCACCCGCCGGATGTGGAGCGGGTGGTATTGTCGGGCGTCTCCCGGCTGATGACCCTGGCTCCGCTGGGCCCGGTCACCTCTGCGCCGGCGCCCTCTCCGACCCGAAGTTACGCCGGCTTGGACTATGCAAGCTGGGGGAGTGGGTGGCCGCCGGACCCGGTCGGCGATGTCGGACCCACGCATTATATCCAGGCGGTGAATTCCTCGGTGGGCATTTTTCAGAAGTCGGACGGGTCCCGGGTGGCTGCCTTCCGGTTTAATGCGTTCATGAGCCTGGGCAGCTTTGGAAATTTGTGCGACACCAATAATTTCGGCGATCCGGTCGTGCTCTACGATTCCTTCGAGGACCGCTGGATCATCAGCGATTTCGCTTTCCGGCTTGACGGCTCCAGCAATGTGATCGATCCTCCCGGAGCCTACCAATGCCTGGCGGTTTCCAAAACGTCGAATCCGGTTACCGGGGGCTGGAATTACTACTCCCTGCACTTCGACGACGGGCTCAACGATTACCCCAAATTCGGCATCTGGACTGACGGGCTCTATATGTCTGCCAATATGTTCGAATTCCCGGCGGGCGGGGCTTACCTGGGTACCCGCGTTTTTGCCTTCAACAAAACACAGATGTACGCCGGGGCTTCCGAGGTTCAGGTGGCGGAGTTCCGCCCTCCCGAATACGAATTCACTTTATTGCCGTCCAACGCCCGGCTGCAAACCGGTACGCCGCCGGCCGGTACGCCCAATTATTTCAGTACGGTCTGGAACTACTACAACGCGATTTCCTTTTACAAATTTCATGTCGACTGGACCCGCCTGTCGCTTTCCACACTGGCTGGACCTTATGTGGCCCTCTCGCCGGAAGGGAACAGCTGGCTGGAACCCCCGGAAAAGGTGCCGGCCAGGGATGGGGTCAACCTGGACACCCTTCCGGTGCGCCTGATGATGCAGAATCAGTACACCAGCCTGGGTGGTGTCGAATCCCTTTGGAACACCCACACAGTGGCAAATCCCTCCAGTTCCTCCGTGGCGGCGGTCCGCTACTATCAGGTGCAGGTAACCGGGGGTACGATTGCCGGTACGACCACCCAGGCGGCCACCCACGCTCCGGACGCCATCAACCGCTACATGCCCAGCCTGGCCGTCGATCGTGCCGGTAACATGGCCGTCGGGTACAGTGCCTCCAGTGCTGCCCTCTATCCGGCGGTTCGATATGCGGGGCGATTGTCTGCCGATACACCGGAAACCCTGCCGCAGACGGAAACTTCTCTTCAGGAGGGGGCCGGGTCCCAGACCGGCTATGACCGCTGGGGGGATTACACCACCATGTCCCTGGATCCCGACGGCTGCACTTTCTGGTATACCAACGAATATTACGCCGCCGTAGGCACGAACTGGCAAACGCGGATCGGATCCTTCACCTTCGGGCCTTCCGGCTGTGTGACGGTCGCCGCTGCGACTCTTCAGGGAACGGTGACCATGAGTCCGGGTGGTGCGGCCGTCGGTGGAGCGACGGTCTCTTTGGGTCGAAGAACAGCAACCACCAATTCGAGCGGATTATACCAGTTTGCTTCCATTCCCGCGGGTACCTACCCTGTAATTCAGGTCGATGCGCCGGGATACGGCGCCGGATCTGCCGCCGACGTGGCGGTGGCCGGCGGAGGAACGACCACCAGGGATTTTTCGCTGGTTCGTGCGCCCACGAACGGATGTCCCACCGATACCTACTTGTCCGATTTTCAGACCGGTTTGGCCAGCAACACGGACTTTACTTCCAGTCCCGACCGCGTCATTCTGCTCCAGCCGGCGACTGCGGACCAGCAAAACAGCACTTTGGGTTCCAGCGGTTACAGCGTTACTACCTCCATCTATGGGGGACAGACCTTCACCCCGGCGCTGAGCGGCAGGCTGGCTCGGGTGGAGCTTAATTTGTTTTGTGGAGGTTGTACGGGGACCACGCCGGACCTGATTCTGGGCATCCGTAACACCAGCAGTGGACTTCCGGTCGGATCCGATATCGCCTCGGCCACCATTGCGGGATTCAACAGCGGTATCGCCGATTATTATATTGCCACGTTTTCCAGTCCGCCCTCGCTGAGCGCCGGGACCCAGTATGCCATGGTCGTTCACCCGATGGCCGATCCTTCGGTGGGCTACTATTATTTAACCCGCAGCGGAGGTGTTTCCAGCGGAGCGGATGTCTATGCAGGCGGCGGCCGCCTGCTGGGAACCAGCGGTGGGACGGTATGGTCCATCCCGACGGTAGGTGGCGTGACCACCGACGCCGGATTCGTTACTTACATGAAGACGGATTATTCCGCGGCCGGGGATTTCATTTCCTCGCTCCGGGACAGCAATCCGGCCGACGGGGTCAGTACTTCCTGGTCCACGATCTCCTGGAGCGGAACGGCTCCCTCCGCAACCCTCCTGCGTTTTCAGGCTGCAGGAACAAACTCCCGTTACGATACACTCAGCTTTGTTGGTCCGGACGGGACGGCGGCCACCTATTTCACCGGCAGCGGGGCCTCTCTGAGCCAGTTCAACGGTAAGCGATACCTGGCCTACAAGGCCTATTTGTCGACCGCCGACAATGCGCAGACACCCACACTAAATGACGTGACTCTCTGCTTTGTCGCAGGAACGGATGCGGCGCCAACGATAGCCAAGGGCTTTTCCCCCGGGTCGATCCAATCGGGGGGGAGCTCCACGGTGACGCTGACCTTGGTGAACTCCAACGGCAGCGCGCTGACCGGGGCATCGTTTACGGACACGCTGGCCGGCATGAGCGCCGCGGGCGGCGCGGTAGGAGGGACGTGCAGCGGGACGACC
>CAINFC010000124.1 GCA_903847975.1 uncultured Acidobacteriota bacterium
CAGGGTCTGCGGATTCAGCGCGCCGCGGCCGGCGGGAAATCCGCCGAGCAGCTCCGTGAGCCGGGCGCGCAGCCGCTTCTGCCACTGCTCGGCCTCCTTGCGGTTGCGGGCCCGGAAGGTCATCTGCAGCGGCGCCGACTCATAGAGCTTGCGGGAGAAAAGCACCGGATCGAAATGTTCGGGATTCACTTTGCCCGGGAAGCGCTGCATGTCGGGAGAATAGGGCTTGCTGCCGTTCTCCTGAAGCCGAAGCGCGGAGCCGCCGGCTGCCAGGCCGGCCCATTCTCTCCGGGAAATAACCTGTTTTCTTTTTGGAGCCAGGGAGGCATTCGGTGGAACAGACTTTGTATTTTTCATGCGCTAATTCTAAACCCGAAAAGGAACCGGCAAAAGGATTCCGACGGGAAAAAGTTTCCATCATCCCGATCCCTCATTTTCCCTTGCCTCCCTGTACTCCGGCGGTCATTTTGTATACCATTTATTTTTGGGGGAAGGAATCCGAACCAAACCGAAACGGATGGGAGGTTGTATGTTTCTACGCTTTTGCTGTGCTGCGCTTTTCTCTATCCTGCTGGCCGCCTCTTTCGCCCGGGCCCAGACCGATCCCCGCTTTGCCCAGGCCAGGGCCAACGGGCGGGCCTTCGAGCAGGCCGTGGCCGCTTCGCAGCGCCTGCTGCACGTCTGGCTGACCCACGCCGACTCCCAAACCCTGCTTCTGCCGGACCGCATACCGGGAAAAATACAAACTTTCAAGCCGGGCGAAACCGCGCGCCTGTATACCCCTCACAATTCCGGGGCGGATCTTTATCCGTACCTGATCCTGACCGCTTACCTTACGGATCCGGATCTCTATCGCGGACGGATGATGGAAATGCTGCGCAACGAAATCCGCTACACCAACGCACCGGGCAGCGCCATTCCGGGAAACCTGGAGTTGACTACGGGAAAGCGGGAGCCGCCGAGCCTGTTCGGCGCCGGGGAATATGCCAAAGACGGCCTCCTGACGGTAACCGAATATCTCGGCCGGACTCCCTGGTTTTACCGGATGGTCGACATGGTGACCGACGCCATGAACCAGGCCCCGGTGTCCTCGCGGTTCGGACTGCTTCCGGCCTCCGATGCGGAGCTGAACGGCGACTACCTGCAGGCCCTGGTGCGCCTGGCGACCATGACCGGCGAGGCGCGGTTTCTGGAATGGGCACGGCGGATCGGGGACGCCTATATCGAAGAGGTGCTGCCGGGAAACTTCGGCGTTCCGAGCGGCAAATGGGACTTCCAAACCCACCGCGGCGACGGCCGGCTGCGGCTTCGCGACCACGGCAACGAAACCATTGTCGGCCTGGTTCTGCTCTTCGCCCTGGAAAATTACGCCCGGACGCCGCGGGCCGAAAAGTATCGCCCGGCTATAGCCCGCATGCTCGACCGGGTGCTGGAGTCGGCCAATGCCGATGGAATGTTCTTCAATGAAGTGGAGGCCGAAAAGCTCCAGCCGGTCAACCAGGGGCTCTCCGACAACTGGGGTTACGTCTACGGCGCCATCTATGCCTTCTATCAGTGCACCGGCGATGGAAAATACCGGGACGCGGTGCGGAAGGTGCTGGCCGGCCTGGGAAAATACCGGAACTATGCCTGGGAGCCCAATCCCAAACTGCCGCTCGGCTCCTTTGACGGCTACGCCGATTCCTTGGAGGGCGCCATCTACCTGGTCAACCGGGAACCGGTGGCGGAGGCGCTCGGCTGGATCGAATCGGAAATCAAGGTCATGCTGGCCATGCAGCAGCCGGACGGCCATGTCGAAAACTGGTACGGGGAAGGCAACTTCAATCGCACCGCCCTGTTGTACGCCCTCATGAAAAGCCAGGGTTTGCGGCCGGAGCCCTGGAAGCCGGGAACCGGCGTAGGCGCGGTGCGCGACGGGAAGACCCTATACCTGAACGTCGAATCGCCGGAAGCGGTACGGGTCCATTGGGATTTCGCCCGGCACCGCCGGGTGCTCAACCTCGACCGGAACTACGTCCGGCTGAATGAGTTTCCGGAATGGTACGCCGTCGAGGAAAACGCTCTTTACCGCCTGCGGAAGGAAGGCGGTACGGCGGAGCAGGTCCTGGCGGGTTCGGAGCTGATTGCCGGAGTGTCCCTTTCCCCGGGGAACTGGATCCTGGATCCTTACGAGCGGTGACCCGCCGGAAGCCGGGACCCTTTCCCTTCGAGGACGAACTCTTTTTGCCGAAGCGGATTCGCTATTTTGCGGCCCGGATTTTTTCCCGATGGTCCGCCAGCAGCTTATCGATGGCTTCGGACTCCTCCGCGGAAAGCGGCCGGTCGCCGGCTCCGACGGTTTCCTCAATCTGCGCCGCGCTCCTGGTGCCGACAATGGCGGAGGTAATTTCCGGGCAGCGCAGAACCCAGGCTATCACCAGCTGGGAAATGGTTCGCTGCTGCTTTTCCGCCAGGCGCCGCAGGTCTTCGACCAGCTCCAGATGAATGCTCAGCTGCGGATCGCCAAAGCGCGGATCGTTGCGGCGGTGATCATCCAGGGCAAATCCGGCCACCCGCTCCCGCGTCATTTTTCCGGTCAGAAGGCCTTTGGCCATGGGGCTGTACACCACCAGGCCGATCTGGTTCCGGGCACAGTAGCGCAGCAGGTCCCCCTCAATGCTTCGCTCCAGCATGCTGTAGGGAGGCTGCAGCGAAGCCACCGGGTGAATAGGATGAATGCGCTTCAGCTGCTCCAGGTTGAAATTGGAAACGCCGGCATAGCGGACTTTCCCTTCCTGCACCAGTTCTCCCATTGCCGCCCAGGCTTCTTCGATGCATTCTTCGGGCAGTGGCCAGTGTATCTGATACAGATCGATCGTTTCCCGCCGCAGCCGGCGGAGGCTGTTCTCCGCTTCTTTTTTCACCGACTCCCTGGATATGTTGCCGGTGATATTCCCCATGCGATCCCATACCCGGCCGCATTTGGTGGCTACCCAGGGCTGGTGGTCGGTTTCCGCCAGGGCCCGCGCCACCACCTCTTCGCTGTGCCCCAGGCCATAGACCGCTGCGGTATCAATCCAATTGATTCCGGAATCCAGTCCCCGGTGAATCGCGGCCACCGATTCCCAGTCCTCCTGGGGCCCCCAGCTGAACTTCCAGCCGCCGCCCCCCATGGCCCAGGTGCCCAGTCCGATGGTAGTAAATTTCAACTCTGTCCAACCTAATTTTCTGATTTCCATCGCTTTTTCCTCGCCGCATTATTGTACAGTGCCGGAGGGGGAGGATCAAGAAGGGACTTCCCCCGAAGCGGGTGCTATGGCATAATGCCGGGGATGACGATACAGGATAAAAAGAAAATCCGGGTGGCCGTCGGGCTGAGCGGCGGGGTGGACTCCGCGGTCACCGCCCATCTCCTGCTTCAGGAAGGCTACCGGGTATTCGGCATAACCATGCAGACCTGGGACGGCAGCGTTTCAGTGCTGACCACGGAACGGTCCGGCTGCTTTGGCCCGGGCGAAATCCACGACATTCAGTCCGCCCGGCAGCACGCCGAGCGCCTGGGGATCGAACATCACATCATTCCCATGGCCGAGGAGTACAGGGAGGAAATTCTGGGGCATTTCCGGGCCGAATACATGGCCGGCCGAACCCCCAATCCCTGCGTGCGCTGCAACCGGCTGATCAAGTTCGGGGGCCTGCTGCGGAGGGCCGCGGAAATCGGGCTGGACTTCGATTTTTTTGCCACCGGCCACTACGCCCGGGTGCAGATCAGCCCGGCCAATGGTCGGTTCCTCCTGAAAAAAGGGCTCGACGCGCGGAAGGACCAGTCCTACTTTCTGTCCCACCTCGGGCAGGACCAGCTGAGCCGCTGCCTGTTTCCGCTCGGAGAGCTCACCAAGGTGGAGGTCCGGGAGCTGGCCCGGCAGATGAACTGGCTGGATCTGGTCGAGAAGCGGGAAAGCCAGGATTTCATCGACGGCGGAAAGCACGATCCCCTTTTCCAGGGCTGCACGCCCCGGCCGGGGGCTTTCGTGGACCAGGAAGGACGAGTGCTGGGAAGCCACCGCGGCATCATTCACTATACGATCGGGCAGCGCAAGGGACTGGGCCTGAACACGACCGGGGAGCCTCTCTATGTGCTGCGAATCGACGAGGCGGAAAACACCGTCACCGTAGGGCCCAGAGAGAAGCTGCTCTCGCGCCGGTTTTTCGCCCGGGATCTCAACTGGATTTCCATCGAAAAGCCGGGCCCGGAGCCGATGCGTCTCCATGCCCGCATTCGCCAGCAGCACCAGGAAGCGCCGGCGGTCGTTTTCCCGCCCCGGGAAGAGGGCGATACCGGCCTGGAAGTGGTCTTCGACGAGCCCCAGCTGTCGATCACACCCGGACAGACCGTCGTCTTTTACGATGGCGAAACGGTGGTCGGAGCCGGCACCATCGCCTGAGCAGGGATTCCGGCTTGGAATTCGGTAACAGCCATTGCTTCAGTGCCTCCGCCCGCTCGAACGCTGCCCGGTCCCCGTAGCGCTCGATCAGGTCCAGCGTCCGCAGCGCCTCTTCGGCCGTGCAGGGGGTGTAGTCCGGTTGCAGGAACCGCAGGCAACGGTCCCGGTATTCCTCGACCAGGCTCCTGATTTCCTCACAGACCCGGTTTTCCATCTAGTTCTCCACGTGGCCGGCCGCGCAAAACGCATGCCTTGCCTTAATCTGACAGGTTCCGCTCCTTCAAATCAACCGGAACCGACCGGGGGGGACTCCCTTTCCACCCAGGGGAAGAGGATTTCCAGCAGCCGCCGCGTAAACAATCCGGGAGGGTGTCCGACACGCATCGAATTCAGAGCCACGGAAATGCTGCTGGCCAGCATGGCAATCGCCGCCAGGAACGGATTGAGCAGGCCCGCGGCCGCCAATCCGATGCCGACCGCATTGTAAAGGAAAGCCCAGCCCAGGTTCTGGATAATCGCGCGGCTCGCTCTCCGGGATATCCGTATGGCTTCCGGAACGAGCCGCAGATCGTCCCGCAGCAGGATGACCGGGGAAGACTGAACCGCGATTTCGGTCCCCGTCCCCATTGCCATCCCGACATCGGCCTGCGCCAGGGCGGGAGCATCGTTGACTCCGTCGCCGATCATCGCCACCCGCTGCCCCTGCTGCTGCAGCCGTTCGATGGTCCGGATTTTGTCCTCCGGCAGCATGCGGGCCTGAAACCGGCGTATCCCGGCTTTTTCCGCCATGATGGCCGTGGTGGCCGGCATATCCCCGGATAGGAGCTGCACGGAAATTCCCATCCGTTCCAGCTGGGAGACCGAGTCTCCGGCACCGGGCTTGAGATCATCTCCCAGAACAAAGCTGCAGGCTTTCTCTCTGCCCTCCACCCCGCAATAGATGACGGTGTTCCCCGAATTCATTTCCTCGTCCATCCGTGCCTGCAGCGCGGCGTCGACTACAAATCCTGCTTCTTCCACGCAGGAACGATTCCCGATGGCCACCCGCTTTTCTCCGGCTGTCCCTTCGATACCCATTCCAGGGAAAAACCTGACCTCCGAAACCGGCAGGAGAGCCAGCTTCCGACTCCGGGCGGCATCCGTCAGCGCCCGGGCGATGGGGTGACCGGAGGCCTGCTCCAGGGAGGCAGCCCGCCGCAGAGCCTCCCGTCCCTCTTCGGAGGGGGGATCCGTCCCACGCAGCACAAACCTGCCCGCGGTAAGCGTCCCGGTCTTATCGAACACCGCCGCAGTGACCTTCCCGCAAAGCTGCAGGGCCTCACCGTCGCGAATCAGAATGCCCTGCCGGGCGGCCAGGCCGATGCCGGCCGCAATCGAAAGCGGCGTGGCCATGCCGAGCACGCAGGGACAGGCGATGACCAGCACCGTGATGGCCCGGAGAATGGCGGTCTCCAGGCCGGCTCCCCGGAGCAGCAGAACGGATCCCACCAGGATGGAAAGCACAATGATTCCGGGGATAAAAAAGCGGGTCACCCCATCGACCGCTCGTTCCAGCCCCGACTTGCTGGTCAGGGCCCTTTCCACCAGGCGAAGAATCGCCGAGAGGGTGGTATCGCCGCCTGTCCGGCGGGTTTCCACCTCCAGCAGGCCCTCCAGGTTCATGCTGGAGGCAATGACCGCATCGCCCTCCTGCCGGCGGACCGGCAGGGACTCCCCGGTCAGCAGCGACTCGTCCATCATGGCCGCTCCCCGGAGGATCGTGCCGTCCACCGGCATTTTTTCCCCGCTCTTCACGATGATCCGGTCCCCGGGCTGAAGCTTTTCGATGGCCACCAGGCGCTCCCCTTCCGGAGCCGCCACGCGCGCCTTTCGGGGCAGCAGCTGGTAAAGGCGCCGGATGCTTTCGGAGGACTTCTGCCGGGCCGACACTTCGATGAACTTCCCCACCAGGAGAAGCCCCACCAGGCCGCCGGAAGTGTCAAAATAAAAATGTTCCCCGCCGCGGACCATCTCGTAGGTGCTGTAAAAGAACGCGGCGAAGATTCCCATGGAAAACAGCACCTCCATGGTGGGCAGTCCGGCTCGCATGCTTTGCCAGGCCTTGTGGTGGATGGGCAGGGCGCACCAGGTTACGGCCGGCAGGGCCAGGCCGAACAGGATCCAGGGAAAAAAATCCAGGATTTCCCGCGGCAGCTCCTGAAAGTACCCGACGTAGATGGCGTAGCTGAACATCATCAGGTTGTTCATCAGGAACAGCGCCACTCCCATCCGGATCAGCAGCGACCGGCGCTCGCCCGCCGAAGCCTGCTCGCCGGCGTCCCTGGGCTGCACGGTGTATCCGAGCCGGCGTATGGAGTCGAGGATGGGAGCCTCGCCGGTCTGCTCCGGCCGGTAGTGGATTTTTGCGGTATCCGAGGCGTAAATGACGCGGGCGTGAGCCACCCCGGGCTGCCGGCCGGCGACCTTTTCGATCAGCCAGGAGCAGGAAGAGCACCACATCCCGCCCACCTGCAGGAGCAGCTCGCGGCATCCCTGCAGCTCCTCCGGCGCGGGCTCGCCTCCTCCCCGGGAGTCCGGCTCCGGCTGCCCCAGGATGCCGAGCCTCAAGCCGGTCTGGTAGAGCTCGGAACTTTTATAGTCCCCCTGAAAGAGGCCGCTTTCCAGGAGCAGGACGTAGACCTGCCGGCAGCCGTTACAGCAGAATCGGAACGAGGGATCCCCGGTGTCGGAGGTATAGAATCTTTTCGGAAGTTTCAGCCCGCAAAGGCTGCAGGCATCCATAAAAATCAATGATCCTTAAGCACCACGCGGCCGTTCTCGTACTTGACCTCGTGGGGCGGATTCCGTATGGAAACCACGGCGACAAATACCAGGATGGCCACAAAAAGAAGGATGGTTCCATAAATCGCTTTTTTCATCGGCTGGTTCCCATCGCACCGGAAAGGCCGTTCCCGGCGCCGGGCTCCGGCATAAAGAATACGATCTCCGTCTGGGTCTGTATCTCCGGGTCCTCCCGGTTTACGGCTTTCAGCTGCAGGCGGTTCGGCCCGGGATGCAGTTGGCTGCCGCTGGAGTAAATTTTCATTTTCATGTTTTTCACTTCCCGGGATTCCAGAAAAACCGGGTTGGAATCCACCTGGACCGTGCATTCCTCCGGGTGGCCCGCCGGACCCTGGCAGACCAGGGAAAACCACCCCGGGGCAACGCTCCGGTTGGAAATGGTCAGGGCATATTCGTTATACACTTTTTTGTCGGGGCTGAGGTAGTAAAGCGTGGAGCGGTCGCCCGAAGCCGTGAGCCCCAGCGGCTGCCGGGCGTGGATCACCCCGACGAGCACGGCCGCGTAAGCCACGGTAATCGCCAGGATCACCCACCGCCTGGCATCCACCAGTCCCAGTTTCCGGTACCAGGTTGCCCTGGAGACTTCGTTTTCTCCCCAGGAAAAGGAAATCAGCCCGGCGGCCGGCTTTTTCAGCCGGGAGAGAACCGCGGCACAGGAATCGATGCAATCCCCGCAATGGATACACTCCGTCTGGTAGGGAGAAGTGCGGATGTCGATTCCCATCAGGCAGTCGCGGACGCAGGCCTGACAACGGATGCATTCGCCGTCCCTTTCCGTCTGGTAGCGGACAATCTGGGTTCGGGAATCGGTAACCACGGTCTGCAGCATGCCGTACGGGCAGGTTCGGGAACAGAATTTCTGCCGCCAGAAAAGGATGTCGGCGGCCACCAGCAAGGCAATGGCCAGGATGCAGGCTGCGGTAATCGGACCGAGCTGCCCGGCGGCGATTTCCGCCAGCATCCGGTAGGGGTCTACGAAATAAGCCACCAGGTTGAAACCGACCAGCAGGGACAGGACCGCCGTAAAAAGAAGAACGGCCGCCAGACGGAGCAGCCGGGCTCCCCGGGAAGCCGCCCGCGGCTTTATTTTCAGCCAGCGCGTCATTTTCCTTTCGAACCCGTCGTGCAGCTCGGTCCACACAATCTGCGGGCAGACCCATCCGCACCAGACGCGCCCGTACAGCATGGAAAAGATGACGATGATCCACAGCACCAGCATGATCACCAGGAAGAGAATGTAAAACTCGTCGATCCAGAGCGTGCTGCGGAAAAAAAAGAAGCGCAGGGTGGGAATGTCGAGCCGCAGAATATTGAAAAACGGCAGGACCAGAATGAAGAGAGCGCTGAACAGCTGCGTGGCTCTCCGGCGGGACTTGTAGGTGGCAAGAGACGACATAACATCCGTTCCGGAGCCGTCAGGCCCGGCCTTCCTTAACCAGGGATAGGGAACGAGCGGTTATTTCCCCTGCAGCCGCTGGGAAATCCCGGTTTGCTGCCGCTCGTAGCTCGACTGCCAGTTCCAATAAGCGTACGCGTAATAAATGCAGAACAGGGTAATGACCACGTAGGAAATTTTAAGGAAGAGGCCGGGGCCCCTTTCGTGGTTCTGTTCCATGACTTCGACTTCCGGCTTCGATTCGTTTTTCATTGCTTTCCCTCCTTGAACGGCAGGGCCGCGGAAATTCCCTGCAGCTTTCTGGCCTGCTCCACGCCTTCCTCCCGCCACTTGTAGTTGGTGCCCAGTTTCTGAATATAGGCCACCAGGGCTATGGCGTCCGGAGTCGGCTGGCTGGCTTTGTCGAACAGCCAGCTGTAGGCCGGCATGAGCGATCCCGGGGAAGTGCTCCGCGGATCCCGAAGATGGTTGATATGCCAGGTATTGTCGTATTTGCCGCCGACCCGCGCCAGGTCCGGGCCGACCCGCCGGGTTCCCAGGAAATGGGGCTGGTCATAAGCGAATTCCCCGGGCTGGGAGGGGGGCGCCTGAATCAGGGCGCGGATCCCGAAGCGCTTGAAGGTTTCTTCTTCCCCCATTCCGTAGCGCTGGGTTTCCTCCAGGAGATTTCTCACCTGCTGAGTATGGCAGTACACGCACCCCTCCTTCTGGTAAACGTGCCTCCCTTTCATCTCCAGCTCAGTGTAGGGCCTGGCATCCTTGGACGGCGCGTTCAGGCGGGCGTCCATCAGGGGAACCACCATGGTGAAATAGGAGCCGAGAAACATGAACACGGCTACCACCACCAGCAGCAGAATCGCATTGGTTTCCAGTTTCATAGTGCTCTCCTTCTATGCCACGGCCGGGGCCGCCGGCGCATGGCCGTTGCCGCGGGCGGTCCGCAGTACGTTATAGGCGAACATGAGCTGGGCGGCTACCATAAGAATCGCCGAGAACATGCGCACCAGGTAGTAGGGAAACATGGCCTTGACGGTGTCCAGGAAGGAAATGCGGTAGTCCATCCACTGCAGCCCCTGTACGAAGCCGCCGATCCACAGGCTGATGGCGAATCCCAGGAAGCCGACGAAGGACAGCCAGAAATGCCATTCGGCAAGCTTTTCCGAAAACACCGGACGCTTCAGCATCCTGGGGAGCGAAAAGTAGATCCCGCCCATGGCAAAAAAGCTGAAGGCGCCGAACACCGCCATGTGGGCATGACCGACAATCCAGTCGGTCTTGCTGACGATCTGGTTCACGGTGCGCAGGGAGTGCATCGGCCCCTGGAAGCAGGTCAACAGGTAAAAAGTGGTCCCGGCCAGGAAGAATTTTACGACGGTGTTGGCCTGGGCCCACTTCCCGCGCATGGTTCCGTAAAAGTTGGTGACCGCGGTCCAGACCGGGATCAGCAGAGAGATGCTGAAGAGGATGGCCACGGTCTGCAGCCAGGTCGGAATCGGCCCGAACAGGATGTGGTGGGCGCCATTCCATATATACAGGAAGGCGATGGTCCAGAACCCGATCAGAGAAAGCTTGTGGCTGTAAAGCGGATTCCCGGTGGCCTTGGGAATGAAGTAATAGGCGATCGCCAATCCCACCGGGGTAAAAATAAGACCGACCGCGTTGTGTCCGAACCACCAGTTGACGTTGGCGTCATTCACCCCGGCGTAGACCGGCAGGTTGGCCACAATCCATAGAATCGCCGTCCAGAGAATGGTTCCCATCACATACCAAAGGCTGGCGTACATGTTCTCGTATTTCCGCCTGGCGATGGTGGCAAAGATGTTGATGGCAAACATTACCCAAGCTATGGTAACCAGGATATCCAGCGCCATGTCCAGCTCCAGGTACTCCTTGCCCTGCGTGTCTCCGATCCCCAGGGTAACCACGGCCCCAAGAATGATGACCACCCACAGCCCCAGGGTGGCCATCCCCAGTTTTTCGCTGAAAAGCCTGACCCCGGCCAGCCGGGGGACCAGGTAGTAGCAGAGCCCCATATCGGCCGCCAGCAGCCAGCCGAATAGCACGCCGTTGGTGTGAATCGCCCGGATCCGGCCGTGACTCAGGGAGGCGATTCCGCCCAGAAACTCCGGAGCGATAAACCGGATGGACATGATCAGGCCGATCAGGATGGTGACCAGGAAGAACAGCACGGAGGTATACATGAACCACCGCGCGCTCTTGTCTTCGTGTTGTTCCATGAACGCACTCCTTTTCACGCGGAATATTATAAAAATCTGGCTGGAAAGCTATTGGGCCGGGGAGCCGCCGTTTTTTTCGCTTCTCTCCCGCTCTTCGCGGGCCTGATCCCGGAGAAAGAGAAGCAGGCTCCAGCGCTCCGAGTCGTTCATCACCTTGATCCAGGGGCTCATCGAAGTTCCGGGAACGCCGTTGGTGATGGAATCGTACAGCCGGGAATCGGGCATGTAGTCAATGAACGGCTTTTCGCCCCAGGAAGCAATGGCTACCAGGTTGCGTGGCATCGGCACCAGGTTGGGAGCGATCACCCCGCGTCCGTCCGCTCTGGCGCCGTGGCAGCTGGCGCAGTAGTTGAGAAAAAGCCTCTTCCCCGAAGCCAGCGCCTCGGCGGAATAAGCCACCGGGTTCCTGCTCTCGGCAGGGACGGCCTGATGATCGGGCGCATTGGAAATTTGCAGGGCGTCGCCCCGGGTCAGGGAGCGCAGGTAATGGATGGCCTGCCAGCGCTTTTCGGCCGGCAGGTTCAGCTCGAAGGCCGGCATGGCAGTCCCCCGAACCCCTCCGGCAATCGAGGCAAACATGCGCTCCTCGGTCAGGTATTTCATGAACTGGGCGTTGCGCAGATTTTGCGGCTTGGGCACCAGGTTGATCGATTGAGGGCCGCGGCCATCTGCACGCCTGCCGTGGCAGCCGGAGCAGTACTCAAAAAAAACCGCTTTGCCGGCAGAGACCGATTCGGGGGTGGAGGCCGGCGCGCCCGGCCTCTCTTCTCCGAAGGCCTTCCAGGCAGGCGGCAGAAGAAAAAGCAGGGCTCCCGCGGCTGCGGCAAGAATTCGACAGTTGATTCCGGATGGTTTCATTTTCACTCCATGGGCGCGGCGGAGGAACAGCAGGACGGGTGCTGCCCGCCGCCGGTCGGCAGAAAGCTCAGAAAAGGGATGTGCCACCCTCTGAGAAGCAGGATGATTCCCAAAAGAATAATCGTAACAGCCGCCAGCCTTTCCGCCCCCTTTCGCACCTTCGAGGAAAAAAAGGAGGAAAAGCTTCCCAGGGCCATCAGCGCCGGCGTCATGCCGAGCCCGAACAGCCCCATGGTCAGAGCCCCCGCCCAGATTCCTTCGGCGGCCGCCGCCTTGGCCAGCATGGCGTAGAGCACACCGCAGGGCAGCAGCGGGGTGAGGGCTCCCAGGAGCAGCTTGGATTGGAAGGTGGTTTGCCCGATCAGCCGGGCATGCAGCCGGTAAAAAAAGGACCGGGAGCCTGCCGCCGCCAGCCGGGACGGGATCGGCAGAATATCGAGCATGGCCAGGCCGCCGAGAACCATCAGAAAGCCGCAGGCCAGGGCGACATAGTCGCTGAACTGCCCGGACCAGGACAGGGTCAGGCCCACCGCACCCACCAGGGCACCCAGGGCAGCGTAAGAGAGAACCCGGCCGGCATTGAAGCCGAAGTGCAGCGCCAGCTGGGAGGCAAAGGCCGGGCCCGCCGGCCGGGAGCTAACGGAATAGGCCAGCACCATCATTCCGCACATGCCGATGCAGTGCAGGCTGGCCAGGAATCCGGCAACCAGGATGAGTCCGTATTCGATCATATCATTTGGCGTGCAGCAGACGCTCCGGTATGGGTTTGGCCGCCGTATAAATGGCGGCATTGTCGGTTTCCAGCTTCTGGAGGGTGGCCAGGTATTCTGCTATGGCCGAGAGCTCGGTTTCCGAGTAGCTGAAATCGGGCATGGCCGATCCGCCCACCAGGGATCGCGGATTGCGATGGTGCTGGATCACCCACTCCCTGGTCCGCTGCAGTCCCACGACGCTCAGATCCGGTGCGATTTTGCCGCCGGAGCCGTTGATGGAATGGCAGGCGTTGCAGTGCTTTTCTTCAAACAGTTTCCTGCCGGATTCCGCAGTGACCGGCACTTCCGCCGGCCGGGAGGCCTTCCAGTTCTTGACCTCTACGAACCGCTCCACCGGCCCCCGGATCAGGTTTTCCCCGGTAAGGCTTTTCAGATAAACGGTCAGGGCCCGCAGCTCCTCCTTGGAAACTTCGGCGATCGGCATGATCGATTCGAAATTATTGGCCCTGGGCCAGACGATGGATTCCTCGAGGTAGTCCAGGGGCCACTTGGCCCCGACCCGCGTCAGCTCCGGGCCGAGCTTGCCGTTGGATACCCCTTCGATTTTATGGCAGCCGTAGCAGGCTTTCGACAGGAAGAGTTCCGCTCCGGCGCGAAGCCTGGGCGTTTCCTTGCGGTCGTATCCGTGGCACTTGGCGCAGCTCGATTCGATGGTATCCCCTTGCAGCAGGGGCTCGGTCCAGTATTTCCCTTCTCCGTGGGCATCGCTGACCGACAGTCCCCGGCCGTTTCCGTCATGGCAGGTCGTGCAGCCAAAGGTACGGTACGGGTGATGGCCCGTCATTTTGGGATGGGTGCGGAAAGGCTGGGGGGCCGTCTGGAATCTTTCGTCGTCTATGCCGGCATGGCAGGTGATGCAGCGGTCCACCCGCTCTCTTCCGAAACCGGTGGCCACGATCTGTTCGATGCGCGGAGAGCGCCCCTCCAGAATCTTCCGCAGGGAGGCATCGGTGGTCTTTTCGACGGCCAGCTTCAGGTAATCCTGCTGGTACTTCCTCCACTCGGTCTGGTAGTTTTTATAAAGGATAAATCCGTTGCCGACCAGCAGTAGCAGGGCGCTGACCACCAGTACGGATTTCATTTGATTGCCGATATGCATCGTTGCTCCTTCTTTCCACTTGCTCGCTTTTGGTCCGTCCCGGCCGGGACTACTCCCAGGGCACCACAAAGCCCCAGTTGGGACCGCGGAAGTACATGCCGACGATGATCAGAATGCACATCAAAATCAGGAAGGCCAGAAAAGTGCCGTTGGCCAGCCAGCGCTCCCTGGCAAACCAGATACCGACGCCCACCTTTTTACGGTCGATGTAGGGCACCAGGATCAGGGCAACCACCAGCAGGCCCGGAACCACCACGCCCCCGACGAACGCCGAATAGCTGACCAGCTCCTGCAGCCCCAGAAAATACCAGGGCGCCTTGGCGGGATTCGGAGGATGGTTCGGGTTGGCCAGCTCCTCCAGGGGAGCATTAAAAAGGAAGGCGGCGACCAGCAGGCAGGCTGCAACGGTGAGAAAGATAACCAGCTCGCGGATCAGCAGGTGAGGCCAGGAATAGACCATATCCTCGGGCGCAGGCCCGACGGTCGGCTTGGTGCCCCGCACCAGCTCCATGAGACCGTAGGTTTTGTTCGGATCCTGCGGATAAACCTGGGTGGTATCGACTTCTTTCATAACTCCGCTCCTTTCTCCGCAACGTCCTGCGGTTCGTTTTCGCTGGGATGAGACAAACCGCCGTCCTTGCGGATCCTCCAGAAATGGACCGCCAGGAAGACATAAAGCAATCCGGGAAGGATGACGACGTGGAGCACGTAGAAGCGGATGAGCGCCTCCTGTCCGACGCTGTCCGACCCGAGAAGAAACTGGCGCAGGGGTTCGCCGATGACCGGCGCATAGCCGGCGATGGAAGTGCCCACGGTAATGGCCCAGAAGGCCAGCTGGTCCCAGGGAAGCAGGTATCCGGTAAAGGAAAGGCCCAGGGTCAGCAGCAGCAGGATGACGCCGATCACCCAGTTGAACTCCCGCGGCGGCTTGTACGCCCCGGTCAGAAAGACCCGGGCCATATGCAGCACCACGAAAAAGACCATGGCCTCCGCCGCCCATTTGTGCACGTTGCGCAAAACGAATCCGAAATCGACCGAGGAGCGCAGATCGAGCATCCGGCCGTAGGCTTCCGTGGCGGAAGGGTAGTAGTAGAACATGAGCCACACGCCGGTGAAGGTCAGGATCAGGAAAAGGCTGGTGGCAATCACCCCCAGGCCGAAGGTGTAGGTGAATTTCAGGGAATGCCTGGATACCTTGACCGGATGAATATGCAGGAAAAGATTGTTGAAAACCGCATAGGAGGCTCCCTCTCCATCCTGGGGGATCCGGCCGTAGCGAAATATGGAACGGTAGACGTTCTCGAAAAACTCCATCCCTGCCGATTTTTTTTCGGTTGATTTATCGGGTGCCATCGTCCGCTATTCTCCATTCTTCCAATGGGTATCGCCACATGGTTCGCTTGCGCTGCGCCCGCCGGCCGGCATCCTTTTGCCCTCCGGCGCGGAGCCGGCCGGCGGCGGATTTACACTTTAAAATAGGTCCCGGAGGGGACCACCACAGACTTGTCCACTTCCAGCTCGCCGTTGGGCGTCAGGCTGATCTGATACCAGTTGAGCGGGGCCGGGGCCGGGCCGCCGGTTACAAACCCGTCGTTGTCGAACTGGCTGCCGTGGCAGGGGCATTCAAATCCGCTGTCGGAGGTTCGCACCGTGCATCCCAGGTGGGTACACTTTACGGATATGGCGGCAAAGCCATCCTTTTCGCACACCACCACAATGCGCTCATTTTCATAGATCTCCTTCAGCCCCTCTTTGTATTCCTCCGGGCGCCCCACACGGATCCGGGTGGGAGGACCGTAATCCACGGCCGGTTTCAGATAAAGGAGATTTCCAGCCGCGGCAATGGCGCCTGAGGCCGCCACCCCCAGCCATCCCAGCCGGCTGTGAAACTGCCGGCGGTCCATTTCCGGCTGCTGCATGCGAAGATTTTCTTTTTTCACGGAAGGACTCCTTGTCGACGAAGTGATTTCGGATTCTAGTCCGGATCGCGAAGCATCTGGTACTTGGGCTCTTCCACGTCCCGGAACTGATTGGTCTTGGCGGCATAAATGAATCCGAGGGCGAACAGGACCCCCAGAGCAACGCTGAGAAACACCAGAAAATAGAGCGATACCAGCATCGGCTTTTCCTTTCTGATTCGGGTTAACGGAACTGCTTCTGGAAGGAGAAGTGCTCCATGGTGATGGCCCCCGTCGGGCAGCGCCGGGCACAAAATCCGCAGCGGATACAGAGCTCTTCATCCTTGATCATGGCGGAGCCCAGCCGGTTGACTGCCCGGAATCCTTCCTTTTCCAGCAGTTCGCGGACATCCACCCCGTAGCGGGTCTGCAGGGCCGCTTCCAGGCGCGGCTCGAGCCGGATCCGGGAGAGGGGCACCAGGGCCAGGCAGTAGGTCGGGCAGACATCGACGCAGCCGGCGCAAAGAATGCAGGCTTCGCCGTTGAAAATAGTATTGATATGGCATTTCAGGCAGCGGGAGCCCTGTTCCCGGGCCACCCCCTGCTCGAAGCCCGATTCGACAATCTGCTGGGAGGCGGCCCTCTTTTCCGGGGCCAGAACCGGGGGATTGACCCGCTCGAGCTGCAGATATCCGTCCCGCATGGCATGCTCCGACGCGGGGATGGCGAACTGCCCGACCACGACCTCCTCCACTTCCTTCCCCCGCAGATACTGGTCCATGGAAACCGCGGCGCGCTGCGCCGAGGCGATGGCGTGGATGAACAGCCGGGCGCCTTCGGCCACGTCGCCGCAGGCGAACACGTCCGGGGCTCCGGTGCTCTTGGTCTGCGGGTCGATGCGGATCAGCCCGCGCTGTAGCTCCACCTCCGGGAGGTCCTGCAGAAAAGCCTCGTCGATGGTCTGGCCGATGGAAAACAATATTGTATCGGCGGGAATGGTTTCTCCCGGCTCCTCCTCGAACGTCGGATGAAACCGCCCCTGGGCATCAAAAACCGACTTGACCCTCCGCGTGGCCAGTCCGGCGACGCGGCCGTTCTTTTCCAGGATCTGCAGCGGCCCGCGGGAGGGATGCAGAACCACGCCCTCCTCTTCTCCCTCGTGGATTTCGATCTCGTCGGCGGGCATTTCGGCGCGGGATTCCAGGCAGACCAGGTGCACCTCCTTGGATCCGGTGCGCAGGGCCAGCCGGGAGGTATCCGCCGCCTCGTAAAAATCCTGGGCTTCCGCCCGGTACGATCCTCCGACCCGCACCGCCGACCGGGCGACATCGAAGGCCACGTTGCCGCCGCCGATGACCACCACGCGCTCCCCGAGGTGCACTTCCTCGCCGGTATTGACCTGTTTGAGAAAATCGATGCCGTAAATGACTCCGGGAAGATCGGCTCCCGGGATCGGAAGATGACGCCCTCGCTGCAGCCCGGCGGCAATGAGGAAGGCTTGAAAACCCTCCTGGCGAAGTTTGGGAATGGTCGTATCGTGGCCCACCCGGGTGCCGGTTTTAAGCTCGACGCCGAGGCTCAGAATGGCCTGGATTTCCATCTGCACCAGGTCCCGGGGAAGCCGGTAGTTGGGAACCCCGGTCATCAGCATGCCGCCGGCAACGGGGCCGGCTTCGAAAACCGTGACCCGGTAGCCAAGCAGAGCCAGGTCGTGGGCCGCAGTCAGCCCGGCCACTCCGGCGCCGATCACCGCCACCCTAGTGCCGGTTTTGGAACGGTCCGCTCCTCTCCGGGCCGTGGAGAACCGCACGGTGCCGGCGGGATCCGCTGCCTCCACGCCGAAACGCTCGGTGGCATATCGCTTCAAAGCCCGTATGGTGATGGCTTCATCGATGCTCCCCCGCCGGCAGTCCACCTCGCAGGGAGCCCCGCAAACCCGGCCGCAGATGGAGGCGAACGGGTTGGGTTCCCGCGCGATCCGGTAGGCGTCCAGGATGCGCCCTTCGGCCACAGCAACCACGTATCCCCGCGCATCCGTTCCCACGGGGCAGCTCCACTGACATTTGATCTGCCTCCTCCAGTAGGAGAGGTCGGGGATCTCAACTCGGTAGGTCTCTACTGTCGCCATAATTTTCGCAATAATGCAAAAAAAGAATGAATCTTCGTGTTAAAAACGGACAACGAACCGACAGAGTACGCGTTCGGTTTTTCCTGCTTTTGAAAAGGCAGGAAAAATATAGCACATTTTTTCTCCAATAAAAGGAGGGCAAGGTGCAATTTTTTTTGGGGGGGATCGCTCCTCACGGCGCGGCATTGCGGCAGGTGCAGCGGAAAGCTGCTCAACCGGTTGCGGTCACGAGCCTGCACCATTGGAAGCGAATTGTGAGCCGATTGGGTCTACAGAAAGAAATGAAGACCGGGAAGAAAAGAGCAAGAGCCTGTCGCCAGCAGATGGGTACTTTATGCCGGGCTGTAAGAAATGATAATCTCGCAAAAAGTCCCATACCTGTGGATTTTCGTAGGGGGAAGCCCTGAAAGGGCTCCGGTACACAGCCCGGGGTTGGCGCGCTTCGCGCCTACCCCGGGTAGGGAGATCCGCAGGCGACAACCCTGAAAGGGTTGCGCAAAATCCAGCCCTGGCAGGTGTTTGCGCAGCCCTTACAGGGCTGATTTTCAAAAATCCGCCTACCCGGGGTAGCGCCTGTGCGGCGCAACCCCGGGCTGTGTTCCGGAACCCCTTTCGGGGTTCCCTTATGCCGGGCTGTAAGAAATGATAATCTCGCAAAAAGTCCCATACCTGTGGATTTTCGTAGGGGGAAGCCCTGAAAGGGCTCCGGTACACAGCCCGGGGTTGGCGCGCTTCGCGCCTACC
>CAINFC010000125.1 GCA_903847975.1 uncultured Acidobacteriota bacterium
CCGGGGCAGGCGCGAAACGCGCCAACCCCGGGCTGTGTTACGAAGATCCATACGGGCTTTCCCCAACGGAAATCCACAGGTGTGGGACTTTTTGCCGGACCATCAGAAATGATAATCTCGCAAAAAATCTTTGCTCAGAGTACAAGCTTTAGCTTGCCTGGCACAAGCGGAAACCTGCTTGTAGCACGCAGCCTGAAGGCTGTACTCAAAACGGTTTTCGTGTGTAAGTTTGTTTTCGGGTTTTTTTAGGACTTTTTGCGAGATTATCAGAAATGATGAAGCGGCAAAAATGGTTCTCGCAGAAGCACTTGCATGGCTTTCCGGACTTTTTATGAACGAATCAGGAATGCGAAGGGGTAAAAGATGAAAAAGCTTTTCGGCTGTCTGTTCCTGCTGGGGTTCGGGGCTGTGATGCTTCTGGCCGTCTGGCTTTTCCCGTCGGCGTTTCTTCCCTTCCTCGGCCGGATGCTGGTGGCCCAGGATGCGCCCGCGCAGGCCGCCTTTATTGTGGTGCTGAGCGGCGATTCCCCCGCCCGGGCGCTGGGCGGTTGGGAGCTTTACAGGCAGGGCTTGGCGCCGACTATTCTTCTGACCCAGCCCACCCGGGGAGCGGCAGAGCTGGCTCTGGAGCGAAAAGGAATTCGCTACCCCGAGTTCACGGAAATCGACCGGAAAACCCTGCTGGAGCTCGGGGTTCCGGAAAAGAGAATCCTCCTTCTCTCGGAGCGGGCAGACAGCACCCTGTCCGAAGCGCGCCTGACCCGAGCTTTCTTCGGCAATGAACCGCCCCAAAGGATTCTCCTGGTGACATCCCGATACCACTCCCGCCGGGCGAAAATGACCTTTCAGCAGGTTTTCGGATCCGCCACGGAAATCCTGTCCGCCCCAACCGCCTACGACGATTTCGATCCCGACCGCTGGTGGCAAAGCCGTAACGGAATCCGCAACCTGGTCTTCGAATATGAAAAGGGGCTGCTTTATATGGGCCTGATTTTCTGGGATCGCTTCAGGCCCTGGAAAACGGATTAATTTCCGGATCCCTTCTTTGCCGACCAGGAACCGGGCCCCATGTCGTTATAGGTAAAGGAGCCGGTCATGCGCTCCGGATTTTCGATATCCCCGCTGCACTTGATTTTCATCGGCTCCCCCTGATATACCACCTGGAAGGAAAGCTCGATCTTTTTCTCTTTGACGGAACCTGTAATCTGGGTCTCGCCCATGTTGCTTTTGGCGGTTCCGGTCAGCTTTTCCCCTTCCTGGGCCAACTGGAAGTCCGCCGTCTGCAAGCCATTGGGAGTATCGAATTCGAATTTCCATGGCCCGGTCAGACCCGACGATCCCGCGGACTGGGCCGGGGCTTCCGCACGGCGGGTCGCCGTCCAGTTCCCATTCCCGTAGGATGCCAGGTCGGCCTCCCCCTTCATGGATGTCCCCTGAATTTTCCCTTTGAAATGAAAGGTCTGCTCCTGGCCTTCGATGGGCATCTTGAGGACTATTTCCATGTCTTCTCCCTTCAGGGAAACGCTCTGAAACGGCAATTCCCCGCGGGAGTGACGCAGCGCCCCGCTCCAGGCTTCTCCCTCTTTTTTAAAAGTGACGACCACCTGGCGTTCGCCGGCCGGGGCGCTGACATTCATATCCCAGGTGCCGGCCAGCTCGGCCGCCCCCTGAGCGAAAATCGCGGGCCAAAGGACCGCCGAAAGCAAAAGGCAAAAAAACAAACCGGTCCAGAGACGGCATAATGAGTTCATCCGAAATCCTCCCAGAAAATGGATTAGAAAAAAATAAAAACGTTTTATTCCCGACCGCAGCCCGGCATGGAGCCGGACTTGGGCACCAAGGTATCCGTCTAGCCGGCGGAGCTTGCCGTGGGAACCTCGTCTGCGGCGTGGGATGCCTCCCGGCCGGCGGGTTCCGGAACCGGAGGCTTGGGGCTGGGAAGGCGGTACAGTATACGCCCGCAGCTGTCGCACTGCCGCAGGACATCCCCGTTGCGGATATCCGTGTAAACCTGGGGCCGCAGTCGGACCCGGCAGACCATGCAGCATCCGCCCTGGGCTTCCGCCAGTCCGATGCCGTTGCGCCGTTCGGCAATGCGCCGGTACTGGCTCAGCCAATCGCGGTTCACCTTCCCTTCCGCCTCTGCGCGGATGGCCAGCAGCCCGTCGTGGGCCTGCTGATGGTTGGCGGCAATGGCTTCCAGTTCGCGCCGCTGGATCAGGAGCTTCCCTTCGTCCTGCTTGAAAACGCCTTCCGATTCCTTGATTCCGTTGAGACAGGCCTCAATGGTTTCCATGCTCTCCAGAATCCGGTCTTCCGTTTTGCGGATTTCCGTTTCGCAAAGCTCGATTTCCTTGAGCATGGCAGAATACTCGCGGTTGTTTTTCACCGCCATGAGCTGTTCTTTATATTTGGCAAGCTTGATTTTGAGGGACTCAACTTCCAGCTCGTCCTGGCGGCGTTGTTTCTGCTTTTCGGCGAGCTGTTCCTTGAGGGAATTCAGCTGTTCGGCTGCTTTTTCGATGGAGGAATCAATTTCCTGGAGTTGAAGGGGAATGCTTTGTATCCGGCGATCGGATTCGAGGATATTGAGGTCGATTTGCTGTAGATCAATCAGCGCTTGCAAGTCCGCAATCACGCCCGTTCTCCTTGAATTTGTTCATGCGCTGAAAAAAGAGGCGCGCTCTCTTGGGCTTTCAATTTTCTCGTCTGCATTACCCCCATATCTTAGCGTCAGCCTTCGGAGATGTCAACTTCTTTCCTGAACTCCTGTGGGAGCCCAATCATTTCACAGGAAGACGGGAAGGTCGGGAAGGAAGATTGGAGCAGGCAGGGCCTTCCCGCCGTGGAGCAGGACTTTGTACCAGGGCATCACGACGGATGGAGGCGCATCTGCCCCTGCTTCCGGCGATACGGAGGCTCCCCTAATCCTGCGGCGGCGTCTTTTCGGTGGAGGTCTCCGTCGGCGGGGGCGGCGTGTCCGTATTTCTCTTCAGGGTAGGTTTTTCCTTTCCGGAGCTGCTGGTCGATTCCGGCGCCGTCTGCGTGGAATCGGGCTGAGGATCGGTGCTGTCCTTCAGCGTCGGCTTTCCGCTGTCCGTGGAAGCGGGCGTTTTTTCCGGAGCGGGATCCCCGGAGTCGGCCGGCCCTTCGTTGGGCCGCTTCAGGGTAGGCTTGCTCTTCTTGGGCTCCTGCTTGCCATCCGGATCGGAGGGATCCGATCCGCCATCGTCGCCTCCGCCCGAGCGCCGCTTCAAGGTCGGCCGCTTTCTTTCCAGAGGAGACTTGGATCCCTCCGCATTCATGGCTACGTTATCGATCGATTTGATACGCGATTTGATCCGCTGGAACTCGGAGGTGTCCACCATGTAATCGTCTTTTTCCGGCAGGAACCGCTGCTCGTCGAGCGCCGCCACAATCCGGTCTTCCGTGCTGGGATGGGTTCGGAACCATCCGGCAAAAGTCCCCGGCTTCTTCTTCTCGTTGGCCATCAGCTTTTCGAAAAAAGAAACATAAGCGTTCGGGTCATACCCCGTGTTCCACATGTACTGAATTCCCAACTGATCCGCTTCCCGCTCCGACTCCCGGGTAATGCCCAGCAGACTCAGGTTGATCCCCAGGCCCATCCCGTTCTGGGCCGCCATGCCGATCCAGCCTCCCATGAACAGAACCGGGATGGAGGCAAACTGCATGATCTGGGCCTTGCTCAGCCGCTCGGTGGCATGCCTGGCCGTGACATGAGATATCTCATGAGCCATGACCCCCGCCAGTTCGGATTCATTTTCCGCCGAAAGAATCAGCCCCTTATTCACATAGAAATAGCCTCCGGGGAGGGCAAAGGCGTTCACCTCATCGGTATCCACCACCTTGATATGAAAAGGTACGCGGGCATCGGAGTGCCGGACGATGTTCTGGCCGATGCGGTCCACGTATTCGGAAACCACCGGGTCGTCGTACATCTTGGCTGTCTGCTCGAACTCGGCGGCAAACTGCGACCCGATCTGGATTTCCTTGTCGAAGGAGACAAAGTTGGGGAAAAGACCGAATATTCGCCCGTTGATATCCCGATTTCCAATCTTGTCGATATCGCCCAACTTCCTGCTGGCTTCCACAATGCCCGTGAAACCGAGAATAAGAGCCATCAGGGTCAATGTCCACCCTAAAGATTTGATTCGAATCTGGCTCATGACCGTTTCTCCTGCTACAATAATAATCCTGAAAAAGGGTTTCCGGCCTGCAGCCGTCGTGGCGGCAGGCAGCAAATATCATTATTATAGACTTCACAAGTCCATAAAAGGTTCCAAATTAATCGTAATACAGCCCGGCAGCCCCGTCAATCCATCACGAGGTGTTTATGAAAATTCTGACCGCCCGACAAATGCAAGAGGTCGACCTTTCCACCACAAAGAAAGTGGGAATCCCCGGACTGCTGCTGATGGAAAACGCCGCACAGGCGGTGGTTCGCGCCCTGGAATTCGGGCGGGAGAAAATGCAGGGGGCCAGGATACTGATCGTTTGCGGGAAAGGGAACAATGGTGGGGACGGTCTGGCCGCTGCGCGCCTGCTGGCCGTACGGGGAGCCTGTCCGGAGGTCTGCCTCCTGGCCGCCCCCCAGGACATGCAGGGGGATGCCGCTCAGAACTACCGGATGACCTCTCTCTCCCGGATTCCCCTGCATTTCATGGCCGGCAGGCCGGCTGCCGATTGGCCGGAAGACTGGACGAATTTCGACGCGGTCATCGATGCCATCCTGGGAACGGGACTCAAGGGGGCGGCTTCCGGCAGGGCCGCCGAGGCGATCGAGTGGATCAACGGCAAATTTAAGGGCCAGGTCCTGTCTGTCGACCTCCCTTCCGGAATGGAAGCCGACTCCGGAATGCTGTCCGGTCCGGTCGTTTGCGCGGATGCTACAGTGACCTTCACCTCCCCCAAGCTCTGCCATGTATTGCCCCCCGGCTGCGTCTGCTGCGGAAAGACTTGGGTGGCCCCGATCGGAACGCCTTCCTTTCTGCTGGATTCCGTCCCCGCCGGCCCGGAGTGGATCACCCCTTCCCTGCTGAGTCCGGTCGTGCAAGCCCGGGAGATCGCGGCGCACAAAGGCTCCTTCGGGCGCGTCCTGATCCTGGCCGGCAGCTCCGGCAAGTGCGGAGCCGCCGCTATGGCCGGCATGGCGGCCTTGCGCAGCGGAGCCGGACTGGTAAAAGTGGCGGTTCCCAGGGGGATCCAGAGCGTGGTCAGCAGCTTCTCGCCGGAATACATGACCGAGGGCCTGCCGGAAACAGCAGCCGGCTTTTTTTCCGGCGACGCCCTGCCGGAAGCCGTCGATCTGATTCGGGCGCATGACACGGTGGCCATCGGGCCGGGAATCGGGCAGAATCCGGATGTAGCTCGCTTTCTGGAGGGAGTCCTCCGGGAAACCCGCTGCCCGGTGGTGCTGGACGCGGATGCCATCAATTGCCTGGCCGCCTGGCCGATCGAAATTCCCGGAGCGGAGGAACGGATCGTGGTGATCACGCCTCATCCGGGGGAAATGTCACGGCTCACAGGAAAAAGTGCTGCGGAAATCCAGCGGGACAGGATTGGAATTGCCGTGGAAGTCGCCGTCAGCAGAGGCTTTTACACCATTCTCAAGGGTGCCAGGACCATTCTGGCCAGTCCGGACGGCCGGGTGCACATCAACCCCACCGGCAATCCCGGAATGGCCACAGCAGGCTCCGGCGATGTGCTCACCGGCCTGGTTGCCTCCCTCCTCGGCCAACAGCTGCTGCGCAGCGCCGGAGGCCGCCTGGAACCCGCGGAAGTCCTCCAGGCTCTGGATACAGCGGTATACTGGCACGGCCTGGCGGGCGATGCCGCCGCTGCTGCCGGCGGGCAGATGTCCGTGACCGCAACCGACCTGATCCGGTATCTCCCGGAAACCCACAGCCTGCTTCTTTCCCCGGAGACCATAGATCCCGGAGGGCTTCTGCCGCTGCATCCGGAGCCGGCCTCCAGAAAAAAGGTCTCATGAGCGCCCGGACACCATCGGCAAAAGGACTGCCGCCCGCCGGACAGCCGGTGGCCGGCCTGTTCCCGGACAAGGCCACGGAGGTGTTCCTCAGCCGGTCCGTCGAGGAAACCATGGCCTGGGGGAAAACCCTGGGGGCCAGGATTTCCCCACCACTGGCAATCCTCCTGACCGGGAGCCTCGGTACCGGCAAAACCACCCTGGTCAAGGGCCTGACGTCCGGGATGGGTGTCGAGGAGCAGGAGGAGGTCAACAGCCCGTCTTATACGCTGATGAACATGTACCAGGGACGCTTTCGGATCTATCACCTGGACCTGTACCGCCTGTCCTCCGACCGCGACCTGGATAACATTGGCTTGTTCGACCTCCTGGAGGACGGGTCGGGAGTGGTCCTGATCGAGTGGGGTGAACTCGCCTCACCCTGGATTTCCCACGGATGGCGAATCCATATCGACGATCTGGGAAAGGACGAACGACGCCTCACACTACAATTTTTTTGACTTGGGACCGGAATTTAGGTAATTTCTAGAGAACACTACTTAAGATATTATAAATATTAGCTAATTTTTAAATTTAAAAGGAATAAACCGAAGCGAATCATGAACTCGAACCGTAACAAACATCTTTCGCTTTTTCGAAGTCTGTCCCTGCTTCTTATCCTCTTCCTGGTGCCAGGTCCGGGACTTTCCAAAGGAAGAACCAGGACATCCCGGCAGGAGCCGGCTCCCGCCGATATCCGTACCAAAATCGATTCTCTGATCCGACTGCGACACATCGGCAAAAACGGGCTGGGGATCAAGGTTGTATCCCTGCAGGATGGTTCCACCCTTTATTCCCTTAATAATGAAAAGAATTTTGCACCTGCCTCCACCATGAAAATTCTCACCATGGCGGTCGCGCTGGAGAAGCTGGGTGCCAATTATCGGTGGAAGACCGAACTCTGGGCAGACGGACCCATCACCGAGGGAACGTTGAACGGCAATCTTTACGTCAAGGGATACGGCAGCCCGTATTTCCTGGAATCCGACATGCAGGCCCTGGCCCAGATGGCACGAAATGCCGGAATCGGCCGGATCCGGGGTCAGCTCTATTTTGACGACAGCTATTTCGACGGGGTGCGGAACGGCCCGGGCGTGCTGCCCGAGAGCACCAGTTACTACGATCCGATCATATCCGCGCTCTCCTATTCCTTCAACTTCCTCTCGGTGATCGTCTCTCCCGGCTCCCGGCTCGGCAGTCCGGTGCTGGTGGAGCTGTCCCCGACCAGCAGTCAGATCCAGGTCTCCAACCGGGCCCGGACCGCCAAAGCCCGCTCGATGGTTTCGGTCGCCTACCGGAAATCCACCGACACCCTGGCCATTTCCGGAAATCTATCCCTCTCCTCGCCTTCCGTGTATAGAACCTACAAAGTCTTTTCTCCGGAAAATTTCTTTGCCTGCGCGTTTTCAGATCACCTGCAAAAGGAAGGCGTTAAAGTGAGCAGCCAAAGGCCGGAAGCCAGGGAAGTCGAGCCGGAACGTAGCGGATTCCACCGGGTTGCCGTTCACTATTCCACGCCCCTGATGGAAGTCATGCGGATCATCGGAAAAAACAGCAATAATTTCATCGCCGACCAGCTTTTCAAGACGCTGGGAGCCGAGATTCTCGGCGCGCCGGGCAGCTTCGAAAAAGGGGCACAGGCCCTGGGCAGATATCTGGGGGAGCTGGGATTCAAACCGGGCACTTTCCAGATCAAGGACGGCTCCGGTCTTTCCCACGAAAACCAGCTGTCGGCCGATATCCTGATGGCGGTGCTGCAGAGAATGTACTTTTCCGACCAGCTGCGCCCCATCTTCGTCGACTCCCTGGCTTGGGCAGGCATGGACGGCACGCTCGGGGAGCGGCTGACTTCGACGGAAACCCAGGGCCGTATTTTCGCTAAAACCGGAACTCTCTCGGGTGTCAGCTGCCTTTCGGGCTATGTGGCCGCGCCCCGGCGCGGAGACCTGGCCTTTTCGATCTTCATCAACGAAACTTTGGGCAGAATCCGGGCCAAGCGGATGGAAGATGCCATTGTCAGCGTTCTGGCCGACGAATAGACCCACATCCCATTTTTTCTCCCACGGAAAATCGAATGAAAACACCCTGCTTTGATCGCGCCCTGGACCTGGCCCGGCGGCGGCATGCCGGCCAGCTTGACAAAGCCGGCCAGCCGTATATCGGGCATCCCGAGCGTGTGGCCTCCGGATTTGAGGACGATTTCCTCAAAACCGTCGCCATCCTGCATGACCTGGTCGAAGACACCGAAACCACCTTGACGGAGATCGAACAGGAGTTCGGCCATGAGGTTGCCGCCGAAGTGGACGCCCTGACCCGGAGAGGAGGCGAGGTCTATATGGATTACGTGAAGCGCTGCGCCGGACGTCCCGCCGCCCGCCAGGTCAAAAAAGCGGATCTGAAGGACAACCTCGATTTGTCGCGGCTGCCGGAAGTGCTGGCCCAGGATATTCACCGGGTGGAACGATACAGGGAGGCGATGGAATTCCTCCTGCGATGGGAAGGCCCGCAATGAACAGAATCGTGGTCACCGGAGCCGCCGGGCTGGTCGGACACCGCCTGATGCAGCAATTGCAGGAAAAAGGCGAGGTATTCGGATTCTACCATTGCGCCAGGCCGGAGATTACGCCCGGATCCTGGCAGTCGGTCGACCTGCAAAAAAGAGAGGAAGTGCACCAGGCGCTGGACGGCATCCGTCCTGCGATCCTCATTCATTGCGCCGCATCCTGCCAGCCGGTGCATTGCGAAAAGTATCCCATGGAGACCCTTGCCGTCAATTATGGAGGAACCCTCCACCTGGCGGAATGGGCGGCAGAGCACTCCTGCTTTTTCCTGCATGTCTCCACGGACCTGGTATTTGACGGTACCCGCGGCCATTACTCCGAGCAGGATGCGGTGCGCCCCATCAGCGTCTACGGCTGGAGCAAGCTCGCCGCAGAGGAAGCGGTCCGCTCCCACGGAGGAGAATGGTGCATTGCCCGCACGGCGCTGGTTTTCGGCCGCAGCCGGGGCGGAAACCGCGGGGCCGATGAGCTGCTGGTGCAAAGCTGGAAGCAGGGGAAAACGACTCCCCTGTTCCAGGACGAGTACCGGACGCCGACCTCCGTGGGAGAGCTGGCCGAAAAGCTGATCGAGGTCGCCGATGAGCGGATCACCGGGCTGGTCCACATTGCCGGCAGCGAGTGCCTCAGCCGCTACGAGTTCGGCTGCAAAATCGCCGGGCATTTCGGCTTTCCTCCTTCGCTTCTTTCGGCCCGGAAAATCGAGGATGTAGTTTCCGTTCCGCCGCGGGCCCCCAACGTATCCATGAACATTACCAAAGCCAGGGCTCTTTTCCGGTCCCCTTTCCGCTCGATCGAGGAAAACCTGCGCCGGGAGCACCCGGCCCCCTGACTTACTCCATCATTGTAAAGGACATGTGCCATGAGCTCACCCCTAGCCACGCTCCAGTTTCTCGGCGCCACCAAAACGGTCACCGGCTCGAAATACCTTCTGGACCTCGACGGATTCAAGGTTTTGATCGACTGCGGCCTCTACCAGGGCTTGAAAGAACTCCGCCTGCGGAACTGGGAGCCATTCCCCCACGATCCGCAGTCGATTCAGGCGGTGGTCTTTACCCATGCCCATGTCGACCACTGCGGATTTTTCCCCCGCCTGGTGAAGGAAGGCTTCGAGGGTCCGGCCTACTGCACTCCCTCTACCCGGAATCTCTGCCGCCTGCTCCTGCCCGATACCGGGCACCTGCAGGAAGAAGACGCCCGCCTGGCCAACCAGCGCAAGTACTCCAAGCATGAGCCCGCCCTGCCCCTGTTTACCGAGGAGGACGCCGAGCAGGCCCTTCCCCTGCTGAAAACGGTTCCCTTTCACACCGAAGTGGAGCTGCGCCCCGATCTGCGCTTTCAGTTCCTGCACGCCGGCCATATCCTGGGTTCCAGCTCGGTGCACTTCACCATCGGCCGCGGAGACCGGCAGCGCCGGGTTCTTTTCAGCGGTGATGTCGGGCGCTACAACCGGCCGATCCTGGAGGATCCGGAATCGGTGGAGGAAACCGACACCCTGCTGGTGGAATCGACCTACGGAAACCGGCAGCATGATCCCGCGGAGCCGAAAGAGGCCCTGGGCGAGGTCATCCGGGAAGGACTGGCCCGCGGAGGCAAGGTCATCATCCCCTCCTTTGCCGTCGGACGGACACAGGAGCTCCTCTATCTTCTTCACGAGCTGGAGCAGGAGGGGAAGATTCCCGCGGTTCCGGTTTACATCGACAGCCCGATGGCCATCGATGCCACTACCATTTACAGCAATCACCGCGAAGAGCATGACCAGGAGATGCAGAGAGAAGCCAGAAAGAGCAACCCCCTGAAGACCTCCAACACCCAGTTTGTGCGCCAGTTCCAGCAGTCCCAGACTATCTGTCGCGATCCGCGCCCGGCGGTCATTCTCTCAGCCAGCGGCATGCTGGCCGGAGGCCGGGTCCTCAACCACCTGGAGGAGTGCCTGCCCCAGGCACACAACACCATTCTGTTCGTCGGCTTCCAGGCCATCGGCACCCGCGGGCGCCAGCTGCAGGAAGGAGCCTCGGAAATCAAGATCCACGGGCGCTACATTCCCGCCCGGGCCGCCATCCGGACGATCGAATCGCTGTCGGCGCACGCCGACTGCGAGGAGCTGATCCGCTGGCTTTCCCCGATGCGCAAGGCGCCGCGCCAAACCTTCGTGGTGCACGGCGAGGAGGCGGCCAGCCGGGGGCTGCAGAGCCGGCTGAAGGAAAAGCTGGGCTGGGATTCCGAAATACCGGACTACCTCGATACCGTGGAACTTTCCTGAGATCCGGAAACCAGGGCACCCGCCTTTCGGGTTACGCGGAAACAGCGGATCATACGGATTACAGCGGATCGGTCCCTGATCCCCCAGGCCCTTCTGGATTTCGCTGTCGCACTGCCGTATCATAACGCGGTGGTAGGAAAGACGAACTGGGGAACCGCATCGATGAACTCGCCGCGCTTCTGCGCGTGTCCGTGCCGACGGGCGTGCTCGATTCGGATGCGGGCCCGCCGGCGGATGGCGTCGAAGCGGATCTCGCCGGCACCTGGTTCGCCACCTCGGCACCGAGCGTCCGATTTGTTTCCTCGAAGCCCCGGGCCGCAACCGGGAGGAGACGCCAGGCAGGGTCGAGGACCTGGCCGAGCGCCTGCCCGGCGAGATTCGCGCCGTCGGCAGGAAGGCGCCCTGCTGGATCGGCGGCTACTGCGGCGGCGGGCTCATCGCCTGGGAAATGGCTCGCCAGCTGGCGGCGCAACGGGCGAGGGATAAAAAGAGCCGCGGAGGGTTTATCTCTCCGGTCAGCATCGGAGCGGCGGATTCGAAAGCGCTGAAGGATGCCTAGGCCGCTGTTGGCCTCGTCGGACCCCACGTGGAGGGAAAGACCACTCTTTTTCGGATGATCACCGGACAGAAAAACTACCCGATTCCGGGTAGTTCCGCCTGGAAGAAACGGTGCGGCAGGCCTATGTGGACCAGACCCGCGACGTGCTCGATGCCGATAAGAACGTCCGGGAAATGATCAGCGAAGGATTGGATACGGTCCTTCCGGGAACCCGGGAGGTCAACTCCCAGTGCTTACGCGGCCCGCTTCAACTTCGATTTTCCTTTGTGGCTAGCGTTTCATTAAGAAAAGCGTAGAAGTCAATCCGAACATCGCTCCCAGCAGGATCAAGCCCCAGTCGGTGAGCACGGGCGTGTTATAAGATCTGGTCGGCGTAGACGCCACCCGTGCGGCAAAGTAGGATATCAAATTACCGGACAGGGCTGATTCTGCAGGAGTGCGGGCGTTGTCCAGGAAGTTTACATCCCAAACCACGATGAGAGCTCCCGCTGTTGCTGCGGAAAGACTCCCTGAGCCAAAAACGATGGCAGCCCCCACATTCGAAGCATCCTTGGTTATGAAGGAGCCTGTACCGGCTGTGGTCGTGCCGTAGCAGTCCCGAAAGGTTATGGCGGTCACACTGTTCGGGCTATTGAAGGGCGCTTGAACGGTCTGATTGAAAAGCGGCGCAGAATAGGTGATCGAACCTCCACCCAGAGCGGCGATAAACGCTTTAATGGAATTATTTCGTTTCATGAAGCCGACATGTTCGCCGGTAAGAAAGAGCGATCCCCCGGCCGCCAAATAGGCTGTATAGGTAGTGATCTCGGCATTGGACAACTCTTGATCGTACCGGAGATCCCAGACCTGGTTTACGCCGGTCAGGCTGGCGGGAACGGTTGCGGGAGTAATGGTTACGGTGTACCCCGCACTCTTCAGTTGTGCGGCCAGATTGGCCGCCGTACCATCGTACGGAATGCTTTGATCTACAACGATTGCCTGGCCGGTGGCCGCGTGGAGGGCTTGCCCAAAAAGAAAAGAGAGAACAAAAAGCATGGTAGGAAAAAAACGCGGCTGCAGTTTCATGTTTAAATTCCTCATGTGAGTAACAAGCTAATAAAATAATGAGATCCTGATCTCCTGATATTAAAGATCGGCCCTGAGTATACAATAGATAGGCAGTCACTTTTCTACATTTTCTTGGTATTTTGCAGGTTTACGATCCGATTGGAATCTCACCGTGGAATTCCCGCGAAAACGAAGTGGGGAGTGGAAATGCAATCTGAATTTCTTTTTCGGTCCGCAAGGTCGATTCTGCTGGGCGTTCTCTGCCTGTGGTTGCTTTGCTTTCCCGCAGCAGCAGCCCCGGCGGGCGGCTACACCGTCTTCGTCGTACCTCACAGCCACATCGATGTGGAATGGTTCTGGACCTACGACCCGACCCGCGCGACGGCCATCCCAAATCTTCGTCAGGCCCTGGTTATCCTCCGTCAGGACCCCCACTATGCCTTCCTGCAGGACATGCTCTCGGTGCTGGAACCCTTTTGGGATACCCTTCAGGCTGAAGACCGCCAGTTCCTGCAGCGGATGATTCGCGAGGGACGCCTCGAGGTAGCCACCGGGATGCCGGTTCAGCCGGAGGTGAATGAACCGGATTTCGAGTCGCTCACCCGGCAGTTTCTGCTGGGCAAGCCTTGGCTGGAACAGGTTCTCGGTTCGGATATCCGCACCTGCTGGAACATCGATACCTTCGGTCAGACGGTGCAGATGCCGCAGCTGGCCTGGCAGGCGGGATTGAAGTACCTGGTGTTCGCCCGGGATGTGCCTGCCCCGATGCAGCCCCGGCGGCGCAACCTCTTAACCTGGAAATCTCCCCATGGGAGCCGTATCCCGTTTTTCATCGTTAAGGAAAATGGATACCCGGGTTCGCTCGGTTCTCCGCGGGGCAGGTTCTTTATATTTCCCGCAGAGACCCGGATACATATTTGTGAATGATGCTGGATACCAAAGTCTGGTAAGGGATGCATTCCCGGGCTGCCAGGACCTGCACCTCATCGAGATCCTTCGATGAAATGCGGCTGTTGATCCGCTTATCCTTTTACAGCATGCTTCGGGCGTATTGCTGCCGTTTCTTTTTTTCCTTGTGTGCCTTTTGTCAACAACATCCGGGCCATTTTATTTACGGCGGGTGGCGACAAACTCCGCCAGCTGCTGCAGCCGCCGGCCCTTGTCTCCCCAGGGCGCCAGGGCGGCAAGAGCCAGGCTCAGGTAGCGCTCCACCCGGCGGCGCGATTCCTCCAGGCCGAGAATCGCCGGGTAGGTGGCCTTCTTCTGCGCGCGGTCCTTGCCAGCGGTTTTGCCGAGCTCCTCGCTGGTTTCCTCAATGTCGAGAATATCGTCGGTGATCTGAAAGACCAGGCCGAGGTTTTCGCCGTAGATTTCCAGCCCGTGCAGCGCTTCCCGCGATCCGCCGGCCATCAGGGCCCCGATGCGCAGCGCGGCGGTAATCAGCGCCGCCGTTTTCCCCTGGTGGATTCGCTGCACGGTCTCCTCGGTGATGTGCTCGTGCCCCTCCCAGGCCAGATCCTCCGCCTGCCCGGAGATCATCCCTTCCGGCCCGCAGGCGCGGGAAAGCACCCGCAGGGCCTCGACCTTGCGGGCATCGAACTCCCGGCCCTCCGGGTGGTCGGCCAGCACCTGAAAGGCCCGGGTCAACAGACCGTCCCCGGCAAGGATGGCCACCGCTTCCCCGAAAACCTTGTGGCAGGTCGGCTGCCCCCGGCGTAGGTCGTCGTTGTCCAGGGCCGGCAGGTCGTCATGGATCAGCGAGTAGGTGTGCACCATCTCCAGGGCGGCAGCCGCCGGCAGCAACTGTTCCTCCGGTGCCTCCAGGGCGCGTCCGGCAGCCAGCGCCAGAATCGGGCGGAAGCGCTTTCCCCCGGCAAAAACGCTGTAGTGCATGGCCCGGCTGACGGCCGATTCCGAGGAGGGATCGACCGTCAGGTATTCCCGCAGGGCGCGGTCGATGCGCTCCTGCTCGGCGGCCATGTATTCGCGAAGGCCGGCCGGCCCGCAATCAGCCATGGGCCGGATCCTTCTCGAACGGGACGGCCGCCAGTTCCCCCTGGTCATTCTTGAGAAGTATTTCCACCTTGCGCTCGGCTTCTCCCAGCCGGGCCTGGCAGAACCGGCTGATCTTCACTCCCTGCTCGAACAGGGACAGAGACTCCTCCAGCGGAAGATCCCCCGCTTCGAGCCGGCTGACGATCTCCTCCAGCGACTGCATGGCATTTTCGAAATCCTTTGGTTCCTTGTTTTCCATAATCGTTCCATTAAGGTTAAAAGGCGGAATCGGCCTCCACTCCCTCCACCCGGCACTCCAGCTGCCCCTTGGCCAGCCGCACCCGGACCTGCTCGCCGACCGCCGTCCGGGCCGCGTCGGTCAGCACCGCCCCGCGAACGTCGCGGCAGATGGCATAACCCCGGCCCAGGCTTCCCAGGGGGCTCAAGGCTTCCAGCTTTCCGCCCAGCTGCGCCAGGCGGCGGCGGCAGGCCTCCAGCCGCCGGCTCATGCCGTGCTGCAGCCGGGCCAGGTCGAGCTCCACCAGCGACTTCTGCGCCTGAAGCTTCTGCCGCGGGTTCTGGCGCTGCAGCCGGTCGCTGCAGCCGGCCAGGCGGGCCCGCTTCTCCGCGCCCATCCGCAGCACGGCATTCGCCGAGCGCAGCAGCAGCTCATCCAGGCGCTGGTCCAGAAACCGGATGCGGTTGCCCATCACTCCGAAGGCGCGGGAGCGCGACAGCAGCTCCCAGTCCCTTCGGCAGCCGGCCAGCAGGGCCGCCATGGCTTTCTGCAGGCGGCTGGCCAGGACCGCCCGCTTCTGCAGCAGCTCCTCTCTTCGGCCCGAAACCAGCTCCGCGGCGGCCGAAGGCGTCGAGGCGCGCACGTCGGCGACAAAATCGGCAATGGTGACGTCGGTTTCATGTCCGACGGCGGAAATAACCGGCACCCGGCACGCGGCAATGGCCCGGGCCACGATCTCCTCGTTGAAGGCCCACAGGTCCTCGATCGATCCGCCCCCGCGCCCGACAATCATGGCGTCGATCCCCGGCTGCCGGTCCAGGTAGCGGATCGCCTCGGTAATCTCCTCGGCGGCTCCTTCCCCCTGCACCCGCACCGGATAAAGCAGCACGTGCAGCGTGCTGTTGCGCCGCCCGAGGATGTTGAGAATGTCCTGGATCGCCGCCCCGGTGGGAGAAGTTACCACCGCGATGCGCCGCGGCAGAAGCGGAAGAGCCTTTTTCCGCGCCGGATCGAAAAGCCCTTCCTTTTCCAGGCGAAGCTTGAGCTGCCCGTAAGCCAGCAGCAGCGATCCGGCCCCCCGCGGCTCCATGGCATCCACCACCAGCTGGTACTCGCCGCGCGGCGTGTAGACCGTGATCATCCCGTGGGCCAGCACGGACAATCCGTCTTCCGGGCGAAAGCGCACGCCGCGCAGCGAACCCTTGAAGCATACCGCCCGCAGCTGGGAATCCCGGTCCTTCAGAGAGAAGTAGGCGTGCCCGGAAGAGTGCAGCTTGAAGTTGGAGATCTCCCCCTCCACCCAGACGCTCCCCATCCGGGCTTCCAGGACCCCCTTGATCTCCGCATTCAGCTCGGAAATCCGATAAATGCGCCGCTCCGCTGCCTGCAATTTCATACCGCCAATAATAAACGATTCATCGGGGCAAGGGAATAGTTTCCGGCCGATGGGTTAAAATAAAGGGGTATGGTCGTCATACAGAAACCAAGATGGATGACCTGCCAACACCAAACATCAATGGACACATAACATGCAATCGATCGGACCGAGCATCAGCAGCTATGGCCTGGAAAACCATGGCATCCGCAACGTCAACCTGGTTCACTGGAACCTCTCCACCCCGCTGCTGTACGAGGAAGCCATCCGGCGGAGAGAGGGAAGAGTGGCCCACCTGGGACCGCTGGTGGTGCGCACCGGCTCGCACACCAACCGGGCGGCCAACGACAAGCTGATCGTGCGGGATGCCAGCGCCATCGACAAGGTCTGGTGGGGCAAGGTAAACCGGCCGATGGATCCGCATCATTTTTCCAACCTTTTTCCCCGGCTGCTGGCCTATCTGCAGGGCAAGGACCTTTTCGTCCAGGACTGCTTCGCCGGCCATGACCCGGTCTACCGGCTCCCTTTGCGGATCATCACCGAAACCGCCTGGCACAGCCTTTTCGCGCGCAATCTTTTCATCCAGGCCCCCGCCGAGCAGCTGCAGAAGCATGTGCCGGCGTTTACCCTGATCCATACCCCCAACTTTCACGCCGTGCCGGAGCTGGACGGAACCCGCTCGGACATATTCATCGTGATTCATTTCGGCCAGAAAATCGCCCTGGTGGGGGGCACGCAATATGCCGGGGAGATCAAGAAATCGATTTTCACGGTTCTGAATTTCCTGCTGCCGCAAAAGAACGTCCTGTCGCTGCACGGCTCGGCCAACATGGGGCGCGAGGGGGACGTGGCCGTTTTCCTGGGTCTCTCCGGCACGGGCAAGACAACTCTCTCCTTCGACCCGGACCGCCAGCTGATCGGCGATGACGAGCACGGCTGGAGCGACCGCGGCGTTTTCAACCTGGAGGGAGGCTGCTACGCCAAGGTGATCCGCCTGGATCCGCAGGCCGAGCCGGACATCTACGAGAGCACGCGGCGCTTCGGAACGATCCTGGAAAACGTGACCTACGATTCCATGACCGGCCGGCTGAACCTGGAAGACGATTCGCTCACGGAAAACACCCGTGCCGCCTTCCCCATCAGCCACATAGCCCAGTCCATTAAAGAGGGATTCGGCGATCATCCCCGACATATCTTCATGCTCACGGCCGACGCTTTCGGAATCCTGCCGCCCATTGCCCTGCTGAATCCGCAGCAGGCCATTTATCACTTTCTTTCCGGCTATGCGGCCCGGGTCTCCGGCAAGGACAAGGCCGCCCGGCCGCAAGCCACCTTCAGCGCCTGCTTCGGCGCGCCGTTCATGGCCCTCTCTCCGCGGGTTTACGCCAATCTGCTCGGAGACAGGATCGCGCGGCATAAAGTGAAAGTCTGGCTTCTGAATACCGGATGGACGGGCGGCCCCTATGGAATCGGCCAGCGTATTCCCCTGGCTCTTACCCGGGCCATGGTGCGGGCCGCCCTGAACGGGCAGCTCGATTCCGTCCCCATGCAGGAGGATCCGCTTTTCCGCTTTCAGGTGTCGACGACCTGCCCCGAGGTTCCCGCGGAAATTCTTCTGCCCAAGGGAACCTGGGCGGATGCGGCGGCCTACGATGCCCAGGCCCGCAAGCTGGCCATCCTGTTTACGGAAAACTTCAAGTTCCACGAAGACAAGGTATCCCCGGAAATCCGCAATTCCAATCCGGTCGTCCGGTAGCACTCACTTCCTGGCCAGCTACACGCTTTCGAAATCGCTGGAAGCGGTCGGCTACCTGAAGGCCCAGGACACATCGGAACCCCGGGCGGGGCCTGCTCCACCGGGATCGACCCGGGCATACCGGATGATCAGCGGACCCGGGACCACTGGTTCAACACCTTTACCCTGAGCCTTGCCGGAGTTCGCCAGAATGGCATCCGCGCTTCCGAGCCGGTGGCTTTCACGGTTCAACCGTCCGATATCCAGCGCACCTTGCGCACCCGCTCCCCCAACATTCGCACTCTGCGCGCTCCCCAGGTCGACTTTTCTCTGTTCGAGACGTTCCGGATTTACGAGCGGATAAACCTGCAGCTCCGCGCCGAGGCCTTCAACCTGACCAACAGCCCCTGGTTCGTCGCGCCCAACAACAAGCCGGGCGGCTCCTCCTTCGGCGTGGTTTCTTCGGCCCAGGCCAACGACTCGCGAAACGCACAGCTGGCGCTGAAGCTGGTGTTCTGACCGTTTCCCCTGCCGGCCGGCGGGGCCGCTTTCAGGCAGGAGCCTGCTCTATTACCTGGATTGGCTCACAGAAAGAAAGGACGAGCGGGTAGAAATGCGGAATCGCCTGTCGCCGGCAGACGGGGACTTTTACACCTGTCAGAAAAAAAAATGATTTGTATTGGGCAAGGCGAGCGGAAGGCCCGCTGACACACCAGCCTGGGGCGGAGCGCAGCGGAGCCCCAGGTCGGTGTGCCTAAAAGCCTGAGGGCTGAAAGCCCGGGACGAATCATCTGTGATCGATCCCTTACAAAAATTTTTTCCCGGGACCTTCCCTTGGCCTTGGGAATAGAACGAAAGAATGTCTCGGGCTTTCAGCCCTTATGTTTATCTTAACTGCGCACCTGGGGCTGCGCTACGCTCCACCCCAGGCTATTATGTGCCGGGCCTTTAGCCCTTGGCTTTTTCCGGAAAAAATATGGTTTGTGTTTTTGCGACGCCATCAACAAAGATGGCCCGGCAAAAAGTCCCACATCTTCGGATTTCCGTTGGGGATAGCCCTGAAAGGGCTTCGTAACACAGCCCGGGGTTGGCGCGCTGCGCGCCTACCCCGGGCAGGGACACCCGCAGGCGACAACCCTGAAAGGGTTGCGCAAAATCCAGGAATGTCAGGTGTGTGCGCAGCCCTTCCAGGGCTGCCAGTTAAAAATTCGCCTACCTGGGGTAGCGCCTATGCGGCGCAACCCCGGGCTGTGATCCGGAACCCCTTCCGGGGTTCCATACTTTTTACCGGGCCATCAACAAAGATAATCTCGAAAAAGTATGGAAAGACCTGAAGGGGCGAAACGATTCCAGCCAGGAGTGAAGCCCCGGGAAGCGATGTTGTATTGGGTGTGGAGCCCTGTAAGGGCGGCCTGAAACGAACGAACAATCGGGTACAGCTCGACCCTACAGGGCTTTGATTTCAAAATGCCATCCTTCACGGGGCTTTGCCCCGGGCTGAGGATGTGAGAGGCTTTCAGCCTCCTTCAAGACTTTTTACCGCTGCATCAGATCAGAAAAGAGGGAGGCACAATAAGTCCTCGAAGCTCCGACCGACCCGGTTTCCAAAACCGAGTCGGTCGGACGGGACTTTGCTTCGGAGTACAAGTCCTGTGCCGGTTTACGCCGAGCCCACCAGGGCCATGGCGGTGCGCCACGGTACGATGTCCGCTATTTCGCTCCGTACGGCACACACGCAAGTCCCGCAAGGGACGCCAGAACTTAATGAAACATCGTCTTTTGCGAGAGTACCATGGGCTTGAAGGGCTTCGGATCGCAGCCCGGGGATGCGTCCCGTAGCGGCTACAGCTGGCGACAGGTCACCCGATTCCTTCCTTGCGTCTTGCTTTCATACAACATCTGATCGGCGGCATCCAATAGCTGCTGGGGCGAGGACCTGACCGCATCGGGAACCGTAGAAGCGACTCCCAGGCTGATGGTTACACACGGAGCGGCGGTATTTTGGATGTGGGGAATACCCAGCGATTCCACTCCTCGGCGCAACCTTTCGGCCACACCCGCGGCACTGTCGCTTTCGGTCACGGGGAGGATTCCCAGGAATTCCTCTCCGCCGTACCGACCGATAAAATCGCTTTCCCGAAGTAAGCCGCTCTTCAACTGCAGGGCGACTTGCCGCAGGCACTCGTCGCCGCTACGGTGACCGTATTGGTCGTTGAATTTTTTAAAAAAGTCGATATCGATGAAAATAAGGGAAATCGGCTGAAGGGTTCGCTCGGAGCGCTTCCATTCCCCCAGCACCGTTTCATCCACCTTGCGCCGGTTGGGAAGGCTGGTAAGGGGATCGAGGGAGGCCAGTTTTTCCAGCAGTAATCCCTTCCGACGCAAATCCATGTGCGTTTTCACCCGGGCGCGGACGATGGGAATATTAAACGGCTTGCGGATATAATCGGCCGCTCCCAGCTGCAGTCCGATGGCTTCATCCTCCACTTCGCTTTTGGCGGTAATAAAGATAACAGGCACGTCCAGCCAGGAATCCCGACCTTTCATGATCTTAATGATCTCAAATCCGTCCATGCCGGGAAGAACAATATCCAACATCACCAGATCGACCCGGTTGGATTCCAGGCGCTGCAAGGCTTGCCGTCCATCCTTGGCGACCAGCACACGGTATTCGTTACGCAACTCCCGGGTAAGGATGTCGAGGTTCAATCGCTCATCATCCACAATCAGGATGGTCTGTTTTTCCAAATCCATAGTTATTTTCCCGTAATTCCCGAAACAAATCGAAACGGCAAAAGGATGCTCACTTATTCTTTTTCGGGCTCAATCGGTCAGCGACGATCTGCAAGTGCGACAGAGCGGAATCGAAATCGTAATTTTCCATTTCGGTGTGGATTTTCCGGGAGATTTCCGTCCACTCCGATCCGCGGAGCATGGGCTTAAGCTCTTCCCATTTTTGAAAAGCGGAGCACTCCCCAAGGCGCACCAGCTCCATCAACTCGACGAGCAGCGGATGAAGGTTCGCAGGAGTTTCGCTGTCTGCGGCGGAAGGCTGGAACTCTCCTTCGCTCGGTCGGCTGTACAGAGTGTCTTTCCAGGTTTGAATGGCCAGGAGAACTTCCGAGAAAACGGAGACAAAATCCTGGAGAGCGGTGCAGCCCTCCGATTCTCTGCCCGGCTGCGTGCCGCTTTCCAACGCTTGGGCCGCCTGGAATAAGCGCGGATAGCCGATATTCCCCGCCAACCCTTTTACCGTATGGGCCGCTTTCCTCAGGTAATCGTAGTCCTGCTGTTCGAAGGCCTGTTCCAGAGGCTTCCGTATCTGATGGTATTCCTCCCAAAAGGTAATCAGGATCCGGCGGTACATGGCTCGATTGCCACCTAAGCGTCGGATAGCCGATTCCACATCGAATCCCGGAAGAACCGGCGAACTCTCCTCTCCGCAATGGTCCTCCTTTCTTTCGTAAGGACAGCTTTCCCCGGCGGGGTTGCGGGGTTTGATCCACCGGCTTAAGGTTTCACGAAGCAGATGCGGTTCGATCGGTTTGGTAATGTGGTCGTCCATACCCACCGCAAAACACTTTTCTCTTTCCTCCGGAAAGGCGTGGGCCGTCATGGCGATCACGGGTATTCCGCTGCCTGGCAATCCGCCCGGAAGGGTTTGTTCCTGAGCCCGGATCCGAGCGGTGGCTTGAAATCCATCCATAACCGGCATCTGAATATCCATCAGAATGACGTCCCATTCACGCGGACTGCGAAGGAACCGATCGACCGCTTCCTGCCCGTTATTGGCCACATCAGCTTTCAGTCCGAAGAGGGCCAGCAATTCCACGGCGATTTGCTGGTTCAGACGATTATCTTCGACGACCAGGACCTTGCCTCCACGAAATCGCTCCTTTTCCACCATGGAAATCAGAGATTGAGACTCACCTTGGGAACGAAGATTCGCTTGACCGGAGAAAAGCTCTTCGATGGTCTCCCTTAAAAGTGCGGAATGCACCGGTTTGGCCAGAAAGGCTTTTATCCCCAGCTGTGCCGCTTCGCGAAGTACCTCTTCACGGCCGAAGGCGCTGACCATGAGAATATTGGGCACATCCTGCAGTCCGGCTTTCTGAATCCGCCGGGCGGTTTCCATTCCATCCCATTCCGGCATTTTCCAATCCATTAAGACCAGGCGGATAGGACGTCTTCTTTCTCCAGCCAACAGGAATTCCATGGCTTCCATTCCCGAAGCGGCACAAGTAACTTCCAGGGAAAACGATTTTAATATACCGCTGAGGATTTCCCGGGCCACGGGATTGTCATCGACTACCAGGACGTGGTCCCCGGGACGCAGTCCTTTTATGTTCGGGACGGAATCATCAGCCCGCCCGTCGATGCGCAGCGGCAGGGAAAACGCAAAGCAGCTTCCCTTCCCCGGCACGCTATGGACCTCGATGGAACCGCCCTGCAGCTCAATCAGTTTTTTGGTAATGGTCAGGCCTAAACCGGTACCTCCATACTTTCGGGTCGTAGACCCGTCGGCCTGGGTGAAACTCTGAAAAAGGCGGGACTGCTCCTCCGCACTGATACCGATGCCGGTATCTTCCACGGAGATCCGCAGCCGGATTTGAAGACCGTCCTCCGCTTCCGGCGCGGTACTGCGCACCCTCACAATCACGTGCCCTTCCTCGGTGAATTTCACCGCATTGGAAACCAGATTGGTCAGGATTTGACCGATGCGCAAGGGATCTCCGATCAGAGCGTCCGGGACCTCCGGGGATATATCAAACAACATTTCCAGCTTCTTCTCTTCCGTTTTGATGCTGAGCAGACAACTCAAATGGTTCAGTACCTCGGAAAGACGAAAAGGAATGGCTTCCAGCGTCAGCTTGCCCGCCTCCATCTTGGAAAAATCCAGGATGTCATTGATCAGGCCCAGCAGGCTTCGGGCGGCAAAGAGGATTTTGTCCAGGTAGTCTCGCTGGCGGGCGTTCAGGTCGGTCTGCAAGGCCAGCGAGGACATGCCGATAATGGCATTCATCGGCGTCCGGATCTCGTGGCTCATATTGGCCATGAAAGATCCTTTGGCTTGTGCGGCTTCGGCCGCTTTTCGGGCGTGGATCTCGGTTTGCTCCATAGCCGCCAGCAGCTCACCGCGGCTCTTGCGCAGATCCAGATGTTTTCTTATAAGGAAAGTCAGGAAAACGAGTGCCAGGGAAAAAAAAGTTCCTACGGGAATCAGAAAACCCGGCTTTCTATAAAAATAAGGTTCCACCACCAGGGCCGCGGTAGCCGGGGAAGGATCGACATTCCTTTCCTTGTCCGCCGCCCGGACTTCGAAACGATAAGAGCCGGGAGGTAAAGGCTTCGTGCTGACCGATGTCTCCGCGGAAAAAGGGGACCAGTCGCAAAATGGTTTTCGGAGTTCTTCATCCATGATCCGCCAGGAGTAAGCTAACTCCACGGATTCGGTATTGTTCCAGACGTCCCGGCCCCCGAAGGAAAAAAAACCTTGCCCAAAGGGCACCAGGTTTTGGGGGGCTACCTTTATTTCGGTTATCGGGGCTTCTTTTTCAGGGCGATAGCGAACCAGGCCCGAAGGTCGCAACTTAAACCAAAGAGCTCCCTGAGGGTCTTCCGTAATCGATTCGACCTTGCCTTCCAGTTGCAGAGCCTTTTTGTGAAATTGGATCCATTGTCCATCCCGAAGGGAGGAGACCATGGAATCGTCCATCCCGAACCACAGGCTGCCGTCGGCGGCCTCATAGACGCAATGAACCACATCGCTGGAAAGGCCATCCCGATGGGTATAATTTCTTGCCAGCCGGTCTTTCAGGGCAAACACGCCGGAACCGCTGGTTACAATCCAGATCGTGCCGTTGGAAGAGACCAGGATGTCGCTAAGGTTACGACCGCGAAAGTAAACCGGCTCGATCCTGCTCCAAGGCTGCTTTCCCTTGCTTCGTTGCAGAAGAAAACTGCCAAGGGAAGCCCATTGGGTTCCATCGGCGGTCACCTTAAAAGAAGGTCGCGAGGAAGAAGCATCCCGGAGAATCGGAGGGGGCGTCGGGTCGGGATTCCATTGGCGACCATCCCAATGAAACAAACCATCAAAGTTGAGAACCCAAAGAGTGCCGTCGCGAGCGTAGCCGGGAGCATTTGCGTTTCCCTTGGGCAGTGGAATTTTGTTGCGCAGTTTCAGGGAAGGGAAGTCGTATTCGCAGATGGAGGCCATGTCCGACAGTATCAAACGGTCGCCGCTGAAAAATAAAATGGTCGACAAGTCGGTTATCGAGGGCAACAGGCCGACCGGTTTCCATCGCTCCTCGGAAAACATCTCCACCTGCCCGTCGGAAAGAATCCGCAGGGGTTGAGAGTCGAGCGAAGCGGTGAATAGGAACGGTCCGTTGTTTTTGTTTCGATAGCAGGACCAATAGGAAGGATGGATAAGAAATAGACCGGTCCGGGTGGCCACCCAAACGTCCTCTCCCAGTTGGCGAATGGCATCGATATTAGGGAAGGAATAATCGGGCGAAACGGGCACCTCGGTCCATTTCCCGTCATGAAATTGCTGCAATCCTACGGTGGTTCCTACATATACGGAACCATCGGCCAGAGGGAGGATTCCCTGAATCGATTCTTTCTTGGGAAAAGCCCAGTTTTTCCAGACTCCATTCTTATACTGGTAAATGGAAATCAACCCGGCTATCCACAAACTGCCGTCGGGACCGAAATCAAGGGCGAACACCCTTTCTTCAGGCAGGTACCCGGTCCACCCATGATTGTCGTAATGATATACACCACGGCTCATACCCACCCACATTTTGCCGTCCGCCGACTCCCGGAAGGCGCGGATATCCTGTTTGCCGAAAAGTTCCGGCCCGACAAGCAGACTCCATCGTTTGTCCGGGTCGGCTGATCGATTGAAAACCTGGATATATCCGCCCGACATCCCAAACCAGACGGTTCCATCCTTTCGAACGGCAATACAAAAGACGGAGTCGTTTTTCAGTGCCGGTGTGTTCCGGGAATGAAAGGTGGTCCATGCCTTTCCGTCGAAATAACCGATTCCCTGGGGCGTGGCCGCCCAGATGCCTCCCTGAGGTTCCACCGCCAGGGCGCGAACCAGATTGTCGGTCAATCCATCCTTGGTGGTGATGGTCTGCCAGCGGATGCCGTCATAAACGCTGATCCCTCCTCCCCAGGTGGCAATCCAGACTTTTCCATCGGCGGCCTGAATAACGTCACGGGTTCCCTGATAAGCGAGACCGTCTGCCGGGGTAAAGCGCCGATAATTCAATATCGGCTCGGAACGGAGGTCCGGCCAACCGAAAAAAAACAGGAAAAGAATCGCGCCTCGGAGCGGATACCCGAAATACTTTATTATCAGCATAAAGAATAAAGACATTATACTCCGTAAGCGGCGGCAAAAGGAGCCCCTTTTCCTGTTCCGCACCTTGCATCCCGCTCCGTTGAAGCCAATAAAATTTGTGGTACGCCGCCGAAACGCTCTCGCCAGGGAACATTTCCGCCAGGCGCAATCTGCGAGTGAAAACGATTGGTCCGACCTTTTTTGACACTCTTGACCCAGGATTTCCTATCAAGTATATTCTCCTTTTATATGAATAACCGATCGGCTACCCCTTCCTTCCGGGCATCGGGCAAATCGATTCCGCGGATGACGCTGTCCGTGCCGCAGGCCGGACCGCAGGTCTCGCTTTGAGCCCATCCAACCGCCCAGGGAAGGGGCGCTTCTGAACGTTGAAGCGGCCCCCGTCATGGTTAATATCCGGCACGACATTACCGACAGCCAACGGGTCGCGGAGGTCCCCCCCGCGGCGCACGGCGAATTCGAGCGAGTCTTCGACTTCGTTCCCGACCTGCTGTGCATCGCCGGTGTTGACGGCCGCTTTCGCCGCGTGAACAGGGCCTTCTGCAACACCCTGGGCTACACCGCCGAGGAGCTCACCGCCGTACCTTTCGCCATGTTCGTTCACCCGGACGACCGGCAGGCCACGGCGCGCGAAATGGCAGCGATTGCGGGAGGAACGGCGACGCTCGCTTTTGAGAACCGCTACCGACACCAGGACGGCACCTACCGCCTGCTCTCGTGGCGCACCACTTCGCCAGGGCCCGACGGCCTTCTCTATGCGGCGGCGAGGGACATCACCGCGCACCGCCAAGCCCATGAGGACCTCCGCGCCAGCGAGGAGAGACACCGCACCATCCTGGAGACGGCCATGGACGGCTTCTGGCTGACGGACATGGAGGGGCGGCTGCAGCAGGTCAATCAAGCCTACTGCAACATGAGCGGCTACAGCCGGCAGGAACTCCTCTCCATGCGCATTGCCGACCTGGAAGCTCTGGAGACCGAAGAGGCGGTAACCGCCCACTTGCGGCTGCTGCGCGAACGAGGATGGACCCGCTTCCAGAGCAAGCACCGCCACAAAGACGGGCACGTCTTCGATGTCGAGATCAGCGCCCAGTACCGTCCGGAGGAGGGCGGGAGAAGCGTCGCGTTCCTGCGCGACATAACCGAGCACAAGCAGTCCGAGCGGGCACTCCGCGAGAGTGAGGCCCGCTTCCGCGATGTGGCTATGGCCCATGCGGGCATCCTCTACGAGGTGAACGCGGAGTTTGTTACTACCCATATCTCCGGTCGGGTCCGGGAAATTCTCGGTTATGGGCCGGACGAGATCCTCGGCCGCAACCCGGCGTTTGTGATCGATACCGAGGACGGAGAACGGATAGGTAAGCTTATCCGGGGGATCCTCACGACCGGCGCGCCTGTTCGCGACCTCGAGTACTGGTGCCGCCACAAGGACGGCCGGCGTGTCCGCATCTCCTCGAACGCCCTACCCTTCTTCGCTCCCGAAGGAGGTCTCCTCGGCTTCCGCGGCAGCCATCTCGATGTCACCGAGCGCTACTGGTCGCGGCACCGGCGGGAGGTGCTGCTGAAAATCCAGGAGATGCGTAATGAACCCGACGAAGTCATATCGGCGGTGCTGTGCGAAGCGTGCGCTCTCCAGGCCGATAGCCCTATGGGATTTTTCGGCATGATCGAGCCGGACGGGGCAGCCATGATCGCCCACGTGTGGTCGCCCGGCGCAATGGCCGACTGTAGCGTGCCGGAGAAGCCTCTCCGCTTCTCGCTCAAAGGGGCCGGATTGTGGGCCGATCCCATCCGCCGGCGCGAGCCGATCATCGTCAACGACTATTCCTCGGCGCCGGGGAGGGGCGGGGTGCCGGAGGGCCATGTGCCGATTTCCCGGTATATGGGCGTACCGGTTGTGTGGGACCAGCGGGTGATCGCTGTGGTGGGCGTCGCCAACAAGGCCGTCCAGTACGAGAAGAATGACATGGCTCGGGTGGGGCTGTTGGCCGCGTCTGCGGCCGACTTCCTCGCCACCCGCCGCGCGGAGCGCGAAATGCGCCACAACGAGTACCTCTTCCGCACTTTCGTCGACTTTACCGCCGACTGGGAGTGCTGGTGCATGCCCGACGGATCGCACATCTACGACTCACCGTCGTGCGAGGCCATCACGGGTTACACGGCGGCCGAGTTCGTTGCGGATCCTAAATTGGTGGCCCGCATCGTCCATCCTGAGGACGGCGAGTTGTTTGCGGCCCACAGGTGTTTGGCGGGAGAAACTTCCTGCGGCGATTTATCGCTGGAGTTCCGCATCCTCCGCCGTGATGGAGAGGTGCGGTGGATCCAGCACGTCTGCCGGCCGGTGTTCGCCGAGGACAGAACCGTCACTGGTCGACGTATCTCCAACCGGGACATCACCTTACAGAAGCACCAGGAGGCGGAGATACGCCTTCAGGCACTGGTCCTCGACCAAATCCACGACCAGGTGATTGTGACGGACACAGCCGGCACGATCACTTTCGTCAACCAGGCACAAGTCCGCGCCCTCGGACGACCCAAGGAGGATTTCCTGGGCCGCTCGATCGTCATGTTGGGCGAAGACTCCGCGAAGGGCGCTATCCAGCGGGAGATTCTGGAGGCCACTCTCCGTGACGGTTCCTGGCAGGGCGAAGTCGTGAACTTCGCCGCGGACGGTAGTGCGCGCCACCTGCTGTGCCGAACCGATGCTGTCCGCGATGCCTCGGGCGCTCCGGTAGCCCTCTGCGGTATCGCAACGGATATCACCGAGCGCAAGCGGGCCGAGGAGGCCTTGCAAAAGAGCGAGGCCAGCCTGCTGGAGGCGGAGCGCGTGGCCCACGTCGGGCATTGGACGTGGGATTTCGGATCGAGCCGAGTTAGCTGGTCCGACGAGATGAAGCGCATTTTCGGGCTGGACCCAGCCGACTATGGCGGCGATCTCGAGAAGGTCATCGCCCATTCCATCCACCCTGACGATCGCGCCGCGGTCCGCCACGCCAACGAGGCGGTCTGGCATGGCGGCGGACCCGAACCCCTCGAGTACCGTGTGGTTCGGCCGGACGGGTCGGTTCGGGTCGTGCTGGCGACACCGGGCGAGCGCGTCGCGAATGACGATGGCAGGATCCTCCGGTTATCCGGCGTGGTTCTCGATATCACGGACATGCGGCGTGCCGAGGAGGCACTCCGCCGGAGCGAGACGCTCCACCGGGATCTCTTGCAGGCAATGCCGGACGTCGTCATGCGCTTCGACCGAGAGGGCCGCCACCTCTATGTTTCGGACAACGTAGGGGAGGTCGCGGGAATCCCCGCTCCGGCTTTCCTGGGCCGGACGCACCGAGACCTTGGCTTCCCCTCGGAATTGTGCGAGTTCTGGGAGGACACCATCCAGCGCGCCTTCGATCTTGGCCAGCGGGTCGAGACTGAGTTTGTCTTTGCCGGAGTCTCCGGGGATATGGCTTTCAACTGGCGCCTGGTACCCGAGCGCGACTCCGACGGTCAGGTTCGGTCGGTGCTCTCGATCAGCCGGGATGTGACGGCCCATCGAAAGGCCGAGCGCGACTATCAGACACTCGTACGGGAGATGCCATCGGGTATCGCCCTCCACGAGATGCTCTTCGACGACCAAGGCCGGGCCGTTGACTACCGTTTCCTGGCCGTGAACCCCGCCTTTGAGCGCATGACGGGCCTTCACGCCGACGACGTGGTCGGCAAACGCGTTCGGGAACTGATTCCCGGGTTGGAGCCCCGCTGGATCGAAACCTACGCCCGGGTGGTTGCCACCGGCGAGCCGACCCATCTCACGGATTACAGCCAGGACCTGGACCGCCATTACTCCGTGACCGCCTTTCGCCCGGCACCAGGCCAGTTTGTGTGCGTCATCGACGACATTACGCAGAGCAAGCGGGTCGAGGCCGAGAGGGCCGATCTGGAGGCACGCCTCACCCAGGCCCAGAAGATGGAGTCTATCGGCCGGCTCGCCGGTGGAATTGCCCACGACTTTAACAATCAGCTCACCGTCATCATGGGCCTTGTCGAGATGGTCCTGCAGGGCATGCCGCCGGACAACCCCATCGTGTCCGACCTTCACGACGTCCTCAAAGCGTCCGAGCGATCTGCCGCTCTCACGAAGCAACTCCTCGCCTTCGCACGCAAGCAGGTCATCAGCCCTAAGGTCATCCTCCTGGATGAGACGATCGAGGGCCTGCTGAAGATGATCCGCCGCCTCATCGGCGAGGACATCGAGCTTGCCTGGCAGCCCGGGTGCAGTCTCTGGCGGGTGAATATGGACCCCTCCCAGATCGACCAGGTCTTGGTCAACCTGTGTGTGAACGCCCGAGACGCCATCGCCGGCGTGGGCCGGATTACCATCGAGACGGCGAACGTTTCCGTGGGTCTGGACCAATGCCTGCGCAACCAGGACGCCATCGAAGGCGACTATGTGCGACTGAGCGTCACCGACACCGGATGTGGCATGAATGAGGAGACCCTGGCGCTGATTTTCGAGCCCTTCTTCACGACGAAGGGGCTCGCACGGGGTACGGGATTGGGGCTGGCGACGGTATACGGAATCGTCCGGCAGAATACGGGCTTCGTCGAAGTCCGTAGCATGGTGGGAACGGGGTCGACCTTCGAGGTTTACATCCCAAGGCATTTCGGGGAGGGAGGCGCGGCATCCCCGACAGAGGCGACCGCTCCTGCGCCTCGCGGTCGGGAGACGCTGCTGTTTGTCGAGGACGAACCCAGCCTTCTGGCTCTGTCGGAGCGGCACCTCCGATATCTGGGCTACACGGTCCTTTCCGCAGCCACGCCGGAGGCTGCCCTTGCCCTGGGGCTGAAACACGGCACCGAGATCCGCCTGCTGGTCACCGATGTAATCATGCCGGGAATGACGGGACAGGAGCTGGCCACGAGGCTGCTTTCCCAATTTCCGGAGTTGCGATGCCTCTTTGTATCGGGCTACACGGCCGACATTCTCGACAGGCGCGGCCTGCTTCCCCCGGGCATGCACCTCCTAACGAAGCCGTACAAGGTCCGGGACCTGGCGGCGAAGGTCCGTCAGATTCTCGAAGCGTGAGGCGCTCTGTGCCGGCCCTCTGAGATTCGAGGATCCGGACCCGACACGAATCTCCCGTTACTTTCCGGACAGGCTGCCGGGAATCCAGCCGGGCAGGCGGCATTTTTCGCACCCGCCCCGGGACACCGTTTGACGCTCGGCAGACCGCCGAATCTCTTCCGACGCCCCCCCTTCTTCTCCTTGGATGCTTGATTTCGTTGGCAAGAGGTCGTATACTTGAAGCACGGACAAAAGACGTGGATAACCGAAAAGTTATCCATTATTGACTTCCCGGCAGACAACAGACAAAGCGACTCAGAAATCGGTGGGCGACCTTCCTGAGCTCCGTTCTGTTTAATTCACAGGGAGATGGGATTTTGAATCCCAGGGATTTTCCAGGACAATGAAACGCTGGCTGGTCAAGTTACTTCAAAGCAGTTGCTGGACTGCCTTACTGGTCATGACGGCCGCCTCATTTTTACCGGGGCAGGTTGTCTCCATCCGGCTGGAAGGGGTGGTGAGCGATCCGAGTCAGGCTGTGGTCCCGGGCGCAGCGGCCACCGCCAGAAACGTCGCCACCAACATCTCCTACCAGGCCGTCACCAACGAGGCGGGGCGGTATGTCTTCGTCACGCTGCCGCCGGGACCCTACTCCCTGACCGTATCCCTGCCCGGCTTCAAGAAGGCCGTGCGCGACGGCATCGCTTTGAAAGTGGGCGACGCGATTACCATCAACATGATCCTCGAGCCGGGAGGGACCCACGAGATCGTAACCGTGACGGAGCAGGCCCCCTTGCTGGACCAGACCACGGCCAAGCTGGGAGCGGTAATCGAACATCGGCAGACGCAGGAATTGCCGCTGCCGGACCGCAACACCCTCATGTTGTACTACCTGGCGTCCGGCATGAACGTTTACGATCGCATGGCAGGCAGCGGCAGCCAGCAGCAGGTCGGCGGTGCGGATGGCCTGGCGCCCCACACCGGCAACACCAAGGTCGAAGGGGTCTTCGCGAGTCATGCCGACTTCGACTTCTCGCCGGCGGACATAGCAGTTCCCATACCGCAGGAAGCGATGGGAGAATATCGCATTACTACCTCCGGCGGGCTACCCGATACCGGTCGCGGATCGGGCGCACAGGTTTCCGTTTCCCTCAAATCCGGGACCAACAATTTTCACGGCTCGCTGTTCGAATTCAACCGCAACGAGGCCTACAACGCCAATACCTTTTTTAATAATCGGGCCGGCACTCCGCGGTCGTCTTTCAAGCGCAATCAATTCGGGTGGAGCCTCGGCGGGCCGATCATCCGGAATCGCACCTTCTTCTTCGGCACCATGGAATGGGACCGTCGCAAAGCGTCTTCCGTCCAAAACTACACCGTCTACACACAGACTTTGCGCGACGGCATTTTCCGTTACCATACGCAAGGTCCAAACTCCGGGTCGAATGTCGACGGCAGCGGAAATCCGCGCGTGCCTTTCGGAACCATCAACCTCCTCACGGTGGACCCGACGCGCCAGGGCAAAGACACTTTCTTCCTGCCGAAGCTATTGGCAGCCATGCCTCTGCCCAATAATTACGATGTCGGCGACGGCTTCAATCTGGGCGGTTACCGTTTTCTGGCGCCGGCCAGCACCCCTTCCGACCAACAGTTGTTCAAGATCGATCATAAGTTTTCGGCCCGTCATCAGCTGGCGATTTCGGCCTCAAGATCGGTGATCACGGTTCCCTACAACTTTCTGATTACCGGGAAACCGGGAGAAATTTACCAGACCCGCAAGAGAGGCATACAGCTGCGCCTGGTCTCAACCTTCACGACCCGGTTTATCAACGAGTTGAGCGTCGGCGGCAATCGCGTGTGGTTCAAAAGCCGGGTGCAGACGGATCAGGAAACCCCGACCGGCGGTGTTTACCCCAGCGGATTGAGCGGCAATTACCTTTATGTACAAAACCGCGGGCTCCAAAGTAATCCCGGTGTCAACCTGGGTTTCTCCGACGGAGTGACCTGGATTAAAGGGAACCACACCATGAGCTTCGGCGGAGAAAGCTGGCTGCAAACCCTGAATATCAAGGTTGGCGCCGGAGGATGGCCATCCATAGACACTTCCAATGCGAGCAATCCGGCCAATGTACCCGCGCTGCCCGGCCTCAACCCTACGGATCGAGGCCGGGCTCAGCAACTGACCAACGACCTCACCGGCGCCATCGGCAACATCCGCCAGAGTTTCTTCCTCACCGATAAAACCGGTTACGCTCCCTACGGTCCTTCGTACATGCCCATCCATAATGTCGAATGGTCCCTGTACATGCAGGACCTCTGGAAGGTAATGCCGAATTTCTCGTTGAGCCTGGGCTGGCGTTTCGAGGTGCTGCCCCTCGGATACATGGCCAACGACATCTACATACAGCCGGTGGGCGGCGTTGCCGGGGCGCTGGGCATCCAGGGACCGACGGGACAGCCGACCCGCTTCGGCCTGGTTGCCGATAAGGGCCGCGCGGCCCATCCCACCGACAGGAATAACTTTGCGCCGTATCTGGGTTTCTCCTGGGACCCATTCGCAAAAGGCAGGACGACGATCAGCGGCTATTACCGGATCTCCTATGACCGCTCCATGTTGATTACCCAGGCGTTATTCTCCAGTATCAATTACGGCGCCACCACCACGGTAACTCTCAATCCGTTCGCGCGACTGTCGGATCCCAACCTCTATAAAACCATCCTTCCGATTCCCGTACCGCAGGTCTTTGCTCCCCTGGGCTTCACGCGCGACAGCACGGCTTACGCTCTGGACCCCAACCTGGCAACGCCTTATGTGCAGGGCTGGTCTCTGCGGATCGGACAGCAGGTGGGCAGGAATTGGAACGTCGAAGCGGCTTACGTCGGCAACCACGCTGTCGGCCAATGGCAGGCTCCGAACCTGAATCAGGTCGAAATGCGGAAAAACGGTTTCCTCGACGCGTTCAAGATCGCCCAAGGCAACCTGGCCCAAAACGGCAGCCCCACCAAAGGAGCGAGCCTGGGCAGCCTGACATCCCTGTTTACCCTGATACCCTCCAGCCAATTTACCTTGATTGCCCAGGGGCAGGCGGCCGCACTGGCCAACTTTCTCGACACAACCCCTCTGACGACCGGGAATCGAGGCGGATTGATCGAGCTGGCCGGGCTTCCGGCGACCTTCTTCCGCTTCAATCCTCAAGTCCTCCATTTGAACGTGATCGGCAACACCTCCCATTCCACCTATGATGCTCTGAAACTGAGCGTTACCAGGCGGTTCGCCGCCGGTTTGTTTCTGCAGGGAAACTATACCCTCGCCAAGGGCTTTACCAATTATGTTCCCAACCAGAGTGTCCAATTTGCTTATCGCGATAATGCCAATCCGCATCTCGACAAGGCGCTCTCGCCCTATAACGCCCTTCACACAGTGGTCGCCAACTGGCTGTACGAACTGCCTTTCGGCAAGGACAAACGGTTCCTCCATGGGACGTCCCGCCTCCTGCAGGGCTTCCTCGGCGGATGGCAGGTCAATGGGATCTTCAACTGGGCTACCGGCCGCCCGCTAGCGATTACGACCAACAGGGCCTACCTCAATCAAAATGTCGCCAGCACTCCGAACTTCAGCGGCGATCGCTTCGATCTGTCGAAACCTTTCGACGACGGATCCCGGATCATTACCCTTACGCCCGCCCGGCAGGCGCAATTGAGCAATCCGGGTCCCGGCGAGGCCGGGAACCTGCCGAGGTACTCTCTACGCGGTCCCGGAATCGTTACTTTCGACATGAGCATGTTTAAGAACTTCCCGGTGGAACTGGCCGGCCGAGGGATAAAGGCTCAATTCCGCCTGGAACTGTTCAATGTTTTCAACAAGGTGAACTTCCTGAATCCCAACGTGGATATCAATAGCGGAAGTTTCGGCGTGGTCACCAGCGCCTGGTCGCCCAGAATGGGACAGATTGCACTGAAGATCCTGTTCTAGCCCGCCGCCATTCCCTGTCGTGGCTCGGCAAACCGGCGCTTCGGCATAGCCAATATCTTCCTGGTTTTACAGAGGAATCCTGGACATCCAAAGGACTCCTGGACATCCAATAAGGCCTCCTGGACATCCAATGACTAAGGTGAACCGGCTGTGGTCCAACCTGGTCTGGTCCAATATCGACAGTTTTCCGACCATTCCCACCGATTGCCCGCAGCGCAACGAGCGCATGGGCTGGTCGGGGGACATCAGCGTTTTTTCCCGGACGGCAACTTATGGTTCCCAGGCCGGGCCGTTCCTGGCGCGCCCCATGAAGGCCATGCGCGATGTGCAGTCTGCGGCCGGACGCTTTGCGGATGTGGCCCCGGTCGGGGACAGCTTCGGAGGCCTCCTCTGGGGCAGCGCCGGCATCGTCGTACCCTGGGAAGCCGGTCAGCATTGCCGGGACCGAAGGCTGCTGGAGGAAAACCATAAGACCATGGCGGCTTGCCTGTCTTACCTGGAAACCGCCGTCGATCCCAGGACAGGCATCAGCTCCGACTCGCAGCCTGGAGACTGGCTCGGACCGCAGAATAATCAGCTGGGCTCCGCCTTCCTGGCGTCCGCCTATCGTGTCTGTGACCTGGCGATCATGGCCCGGGTGGCCGGCATTCCTGAACTGCCTTCGGAGGAGTCGAAATACCGGGAGCTCTATTTACGGCGCAAGGAGCTGTTTAACAGGACCTTGTTGAGCAGAGACCGGAAAGCCCCGGGGCTGATCGGCGGCCGGCGCGGCTTCGGCGGTCAGGTGGCAGTTCCGCCGGAACGGAAGCCGGCCGGATCCGCCGAGGAGATCATGGAAGAAGGCCGGGCGGCATCCGGGGCGGTGGCAGTGACCTTCCGCAAGTACGACCGCGGCAAGGCGGTGTTTGAGCTGCAATCCGGAGAATACCGGTTCACCGTGCCCTACCGGAATCCGGGCCGCTGAGCCTTGCTTCGACAACAGCCATCTTTGTGGATTCGCTCTAACAGGTAAAACGATTCCCGCAAGGGAACAGCCACAGGATCAACCTGGCTGCCCTTCCGCTAAAAAACCAGTTGACGGCTTTTCGTGTCTTGGGTTAGATTATGCCGAGGCAATTTGCATATGGACTTTAAATCTGCCGAAGCAAAGACGATGCGTTACCTTAAACCATTCATAGAAAAAGATCTATCGAAAAAAATGGTCTTCCTTGGAGGGCCGCGACAATGCGGGAAAACAACTCTTGCCCGGCATATCCTGGGCCAGGATCCTGAAGCGTACCTGAGCTGGGACGACCCGGATCACCACGGCAGAATTCTCAAACGCCGCTGGGCCTCAGCATCCAGGCTCGTGGTTTTTGACGAACTGCACAAATTTCCCAAGTGGAAGTCATGGATCAAGGGGATCTACGATTCACGGCCGCCCGGCCAGTCTTTCCTGGTCACCGGGAGCGCGCGCCTGGACCTGTACCAGCGGGGAGGGGATTCCCTTTTGGGGCGGTACCACTATTGGCGGCTTCACCCGTTTTCGCTCTGGGAACACGCCGGGGGATTCGATCCGCCGGAAGCGCTCCGCCGGCTGCTCACGGTGGGCGGTTTCCCGGAGCCGTTCCTGGACGGGGACGAACGGGAAGCGCGCCGCTGGCGTCGTGAAAGATACCAGCGCATCGTCCGCGACGACATCCGGGACCTCGAACCGCTGCGATCCCTGCCGAGTCTCGAGCTCCTGCTATCCCTCCTGCGGGAGCGGGTGAGTTCTACGGTCACCCTGAGCGGACTGGCCCGGGAAATCCAGGTCGCACCCCAGACGGTCGGCAACTGGATCGAAATCCTGAGCCGGATGTACCTGATTTTCGTGGTGCGGCCCTATGTGGAAAATGTGGCCCGTGCCGTTCAGAAACCGTTCAAGGTTTACTTCTACGACAACCTCGACGTGGACTGCCCGGAAGACCGTCAGTCGGGCGCCCGGTTCGAAAACCTGGTCGCAACACACCTGCTGAAAAAAGTACAGTTCCTGGAGGACTATACCGGAGAAAAATGGGAACTGTCGTTTCTGCGGGATAGGGACGGCCGCGAAGTCGATTTCGTGGTCGTCCGCAACGGCGTGGCCGAGGAGCTGGTCGAGGCGAAGTGCTCGGGAAGCGACGTTGCCAGGCCCCTGGTCCATTTCGCCGAGAAACTGAATCCGGCCGGGGCCGTGCAGGTGGTAAAGGATCTCCGCGCACCTTTCAGCCGCGGCAGGTTGCGGGTGACCGATCCGATTACTTACTTCGCCAGCCCGCCCTGGTCAGCCTGAAGTCTGTACTCGGAACGGATAGTCCAGGAGGAAACGGTGCGGACCCAATTCAGAAACATCTCGAAAAGGATTGCAGGCATAAGGTTTCGAGCGTATTTCAGAATAATTATGTGTTCGGTTGTCCTGTTCGGAGTCGCAGGAGGGATTCCTGAACGATACCCCCCTGTGGTTTTATCCGCAGAGGAACCGGAAGGAAGCGGCGGTGGAGAGTTGATCTTTAAGAACGATCTTCCGCCTCTTACGGAGCGACAACGCGCGGACATTCAGGCACGGATCGATCTGAATATCCTGACGCTGCAGACGCAAGGCAGATTGCCTGTTCATCCTGCCCCCGGCCTGATCCGGATGGATTGGCCACTCGAAGCCGCAAACGGGATGACCGATCCGGGCTATTACGGCATCTCCGCTTTCGTCGATCACGATCCCGTTATCGGTCAGTTGAAAGATTACATGTGCGGCACACGTTCGTACGATTTAACATCGGGTCATAATCACACCGGTACGGATTTCTTTCCTACTCCGTTTCTCTGGAACAAGATGGATAACAACCACGTGGCGATCATCGCCGCAGCGCCGGGCACAATCGTTTACAAGCAAGATGGTAACTACGATCGCAATTGCGCCATGAGCAGCACCCCCTGGAATGCCGTTTACATCCAACATGCGGATGGTTCCGTGGCATGGTACGGGCATATGAAAAATGGTTCGGTCACCACCAAAGCGGTGGGTGATTCGGTGAACGCCGGCGAGCGCCTGGGATTTATCGGCAGTTCCGGCGGCTCGACGGGACCGCACCTCCACTTTGAGCTGCACGATCCGGCAAGTCAAATCATCGATCCGTACAGCGGGCCCTGCAACAATATTCCGTCATGGTGGTCTGCGCAACGCCCCTATCGCGATTCGGCAGTAAACAAACTCACCACGGGAATAGCGGCTCCCGTTCTTCCCGATTGTTCCCCGGAAACTTCGAATGCTTCCACGACTTTTGCTCCAGGGAGCAAGATTTACTTTTCGACATACTACCGCGATCAAGTAACGGGGCAGACCAGCAAGTATACGATTTACCGACCGGACTCGTCGGTTTATTCGACCTGGAACCACAATTCCCCCGGTACCTACAGTGCATCTTATTGGTACTGGTGGCTTACCATGGCGGCATCGGAGCCGTTGGGAGTCTGGCGGTTCGAAGTATTCTATAACGGTCAGACCTACAGCGTCGATTTCCATGTGGGCAGCGTCGTGTTCGTTCCGTTGACCCGAAAATAGCGCGTGGCGCAGGGCAACAGACTCCTGGCCGCTGCCGGAGAAGGAGAACTTTTCTGGAATCGAAAAAAGGTTAAGGTCCGCGGTTTCCTGGAGAAACCGGGATTCCTGCTTTATACTGTTGCGGTCACCCTGCCCCCCCCGGGGGGGAGGTGCGCTCTTTTGCTCTTATTCAGGAATCCGGGACTGGCTGAAAGTTACACGGAAACAGCGGATGGGACGGAGGAAGGATGGGGGCCTTCCTTGTTGAGCGGGAGGCGGCGGATGAGGATCACCGTCTGGTCGTCCTGCTGGACATCCGATCCGCAGTGCTCGCGCACCGCGCAAAAAATCCGCTCGATCAGCCGGGGGGCGGGCTCGGCCCGGTGCTCCTGCACCAGGCGGACCAGGGCTTCCACCCCGAATTCGCACTCTGCGCCATTCTGCGCTTCCGGAATCCCGTCGGAATAAAGCAGCAGCATTTCCCCCGGCTGCAGCGACACCCCTTCCTCCCGGTAGGCGGCGTTATCCATCACTCCCAGTACCAGGCCTCCCACCGAAAGCTCCCGCGGCGCGCCGTGCACCGGGAAAAGCAAAGGAGGATCGTGCCCGGCGTTGGAATAGAGAAACCGGTGATCCTTCACATCCAGGGCGCCATACACCAGAGTGACGAACTTGGCGTCGCTGGTCGAGGCCAGCAAAAGCCGGTTGGACACCTGCAAAGCCACCGCCGGCGAAGCGTCCAGCAGGGCCTGCCCGCGGATGGTAGCCTGCAGGTTGGCCATGAGCAGGGAAGCCGGCAGCCCTTTCCCGGAGACATCCCCCAGGGCCACCGCCAGTCGCTGGCCGCCGAGCGGAATGAAATCGAAATAGTCTCCTCCCACGGTGAGGGCCGGCTGGGTATAGCCGGCAAGGTCGTAGCCTTCAATCCGCGGAGCAGACTGCGGCAGAAGGTCCCGCTGGATGCGCGAGGCCAGGCGCATCTCCTCCTGGATCCGCAGCAGCGCCTTTTCCTCTTCCCGGCGCTGGCGATGGAGGCTGTCGTTCTGCAGGGCCAGGCTGGCCATGGTTCCCAGGACATTGGCCAGCTTGGCTTCCCCGGAGGTGAAGAACCGCCCCGGCGCATTCCAGCCCACGCACAGGAAACCATACACCTCCTGCTCCGATTTCAGGACCTGGGCGTGCAGCCCGCAGGGCGACGCCGGCTCAAAGTCCGGGACATCCGACGGCAGCGCGTTCAGGGTGAACGTCCGGCCTTTGGGCATTCGGCCTTTCAGAATGCGGTCATGAAGGATATCCAGCAGAAAAGGCTGCGGCACCCGACCCGGAAAGACCTGCGCCGAACCGTGCACGTCCGGCAGGTAAATCCAGCTCCATTCGGCTTCAAAGACCTGGCTGGCCTCTTCCACAATCAGCTGCAGCTGGCGGTGAATCTCCGTATTAACCATGATCCGCTCGGCGGTCCGGTAGATCAGGTCCAGCTCCTCGTAGGAGTCCAGCAGATTGACGGTCAGGCTCTCCAGCCTGCGCCGCAGGCTCTCCGCCTCCTTCTTGTCTTCAGGTCCGAGAGGGTTCATCTCCGCGAATCATTTCCTCAATCAGCTGCCGCAGCCGGCGGGGGCTGAACGGTTTGGTCATGTAGCGGTCCGCGCCCGATTGCATCCCCTGCACTTCGTCGATCTCCTGTCCCTTGGCCGACAGCATGACCACCGGGATAGCCGCCGTGTCCGGATTCTGCCGCAGCCGGCGGCAGACCTCCAGGCCCGTCATGCGCGGCAGCATCACATCCAGAATGATCAGCTGCGGCTTTTGGCTGCAGGCCAGCTGCAGTCCGGTCTCCCCGTCTTCGGCGGTCAGGGGCTCAAACCCGGCGCTCCTCACCACGTAGCTCACCGACTCGAGAATATAGAGCTCATCATCCACGATCAACACCCTGGCGGTCATTCCGACTCCTCCTCGCGGGAGAGCGAGGCCGATTTCAGAACCCGCTTCAGCCCCTCCATGAATTCTTCCCGCGGGAAAGGTTTCTGAAAGTAGTCGGCGGCACCCAGCAGAAGCGACTTGGTCCGGCTGCGCCCCATGTCGGAGGCGGTCAGCACGATCACCGGAATGTGACGGGTGCGCTCCTCCTCCTTGAGGCGCTTGATCACCTCGTACCCGTCCATCCCCGGCATCTTGATGTCCATGAGGATCAGGTCGGGAACAAACTCCCCGGCCAGGCGCAACGCCAGCTTACCGTCGTATGCTTTGTAGGTGACGTACCCTTCGGCCGTCAGCAGCGTCTCCAGAAGCTCGACGATGGAGGGATCGTCATCGACAATCAGAATCCCTCCGGATCGGCCTTTGGAGAGCTTTTTCATCAGCTGCGACACCGTCTGCAGCAGCCGCTCCTTGTCCAGCGGCTTGCAGTAGTAGTCGTAGGCCCCGAGCTGAAAGCCGCGCTCTTTGTCGTCCATGATCGAGACGATGACCACTTCGATGTCATGGGTTTCGGGATCCTCCTTCAGGCGGTGAATCACCTCGAAGCCGTCGATGCCCGGAAGGAGCACGTCCAGCAGCACCACCGCGGGATGCTCCTCCCGGGCGATCGCCAGGGCATCCTCGCCGCTGGAGGCTTCCAGCACGCGGTAGCCGACCTTCTGCAGCTCGTAGCGGATGAATTCCCGGATATTCGGCTCGTCGTCGACGACCAGGATCTTGGGATAGGGCGCCCCGGAAGGCGAAACCGCGACCCGACCTTCTTCTCCGGCCGCCCCGGTCTCCAGAGGCAGAAAGAAGTGGAAGCGGCTTCCCTTACCCAGCTCGCTTTCCACCCAGATCCGGCCGTGGTGGTGGAGGATGATTTCCCGGCAGATGGCCAGTCCGAGCCCGGTTCCGCCCTTGGTCCGGGTAGCGGTGCTGTCCACCTGGTAGAATTTCTGGAAGATGGCCTCCAGCTGGTCTTCGGGAATGCCCTCCCCGGTATCGGCAACCGTGCAGTAAACGCCGGTTTTCCCCTCTTCCTGGCGGGCTTCGGCGGACAGGACAATTTCTCCGCCCTCCGGTGTGAACTTGATGGCGTTGCTCAGCAGATTGGTGACCACCTGCAACAGCTTGTCGAAGTCCCCGACGATCACCGGCAAATCGGAAGGCAGATGGGTCCGTACCCGCAGATTTTTTTCCGTAGCCAGGCCGATGATCGATTCCATGGAACTTTCGGCCACATCGGCAAAGCGCAGCGGCCGCATCACCCACTTCTGCTTTCCGGACTGGATCCGGGAAAGATCCAGCAGGTCCTCGATCAGCCGGGTGAGGCGCTCGCTTTCGTCGTTGATGATCTTGACGAACCGGGTCCGGTTTTCCTCCGCCTCCCGGGGATTGTCCAGGAGGATTTCCGAAAAAGCGCGAATGGAGGTCAGAGGGGTGCGCAGCTCGTGGGAGACAGTGGAAAGAAAATTGGTTTTAAGCTTGTCCAGCTCTTCCAGCCGCTGGTTGGACTCCTGCAGCTCCTGGGTCTTGGCTTCCAGCTCCCGGGTGCGCGCCTGGACCAGCTGCTTGAGCATCAGGTTCCGCTCCCGGATGCTGCGGGTCTCATACCAGCGGTACGCGACCAGGGCCAGAACCAGCGAAGTGAGCAGCGCTACCCGGAACCACCAGGTGGCCCAGAAAGGGGGCAAAATGGTGAAGGAGAGGACCGCCGGGTTGCGGTTCCAGACGGATTCCGCGTTGCAGGCGTTCACCGCGAACGTGTAATCTCCCGGCGGCAGCTTCACGTAGGAAACGGACCGCAGCGAGGTCTCCACCCAGTTCTCGTCGACTCCCTCCAGGCGGTAGCGGTAGCGTACTCCCTGCGGAGAAGTAAGGCTGATTCCGAAAAAATCGAACCGCAAAAAATTCTGGAAATGCCGGAACTGCAGCGGCTGTCCCAGGCCGGCCGGGTTGTCGAACACATCCACCCGGGAGATGAAGACCGGCGGAGCCACCGGGTTCGGCCGGTCCAGCCGCGGGTCGAATTGCACCACGCCTCCGCAGGTCCCGAACCAGAAATAGCCGTCGCGGTCCCGGAAGGCGGCTCCCTGGTTCATTTCGCTGGCGGGCAGGCCGTCGCGGGCCGTATAAATCTTGAATTGCCGGCCATCAAAACGGCTCAGCCCCTTGTTGGTGCCGACATATACAAAATCGCGATCGGGAATCACAAAATAGCAGTAATTATTGGCCAGTCCCTTGCGGGCATCGAAAACCTGCCATTTCCGGCCGTCCCAATGGCAAATGCCGCCGCCGAAGGTGGCAAACCAGAAATGGCCCTGTTCATCCTGGGTGATTCCCATGATGTAGTTGTGACTCAGGCCGTCCCGGACGGAAAAGGCCTTCCAGCTGGTCCCGTCCCAGACACCCGCACCGCTGCTGGTTCCCACCCAGATCCGGCCTTCGCGGTCCCGGAACAGGCAGTGGGTCTCGTTTCCCGGAAGACCGTCCTTCTTTCGTATCTGCTTCCAGGAGCTCCCGTCGTAAACCAGCACGCCGGCGCCGGTACTGAACCAGATCCGCCCCCCGCGGTCTTCCAGGATGGAGAAAACCGCCGGGCGGGCGCCGCCGAGCTCCTGGCTGGAATCGGCCCACCGGCCCCCGGTACGCACCGCGATGCCTCCGGCATGGCCCACCCAGAGACGCCCCCGGCTGTCCAGAAAAATGGCCCGGATGGCGGCATTGTCCAGGACCGGAAGGGTTTCCATCTTACGCCACTGCCGGCCGTCAAATTCCATGAGACCGCCGCGGTTGAGGCCCATCAGGATCCTGCCGTCGGCATCCTGGTGGACGCCCCAGACCAGGTTGTCCGGCAATCCTTCCCGGGCCGTGAAGCTCCGGAATTTAAGGCTGGTCAGCTTGGCCAGGCCTCCTCCGGTGCCGATCCAGATGTTCCCTTCGCGGTCCTGGCGGATCACCTGCACCGCATTGTTGGGCAGCCCGTCGCGCTCCGTCAGATGCACCCAGCCCCGCTCGGAGTACTGGGACAGTCCGGCCAGGGTACCCACCCAGACATTCCCCTCGCGATCTTCATACAAGGCCAGAACGTAAGCGTCCAGCGGGCTCGGACCGGCCACCTTCACCGGCTCGGTTCGCTGCCCGTCCCATACCCAGAGCCCCTGCCCGTTGGTGGCAATCCAAACCCGCCCCTTGCTGTCGGGCAGAATGCGAAGGATCAGGGCTTTGGGGAGATCCTGAACTCCGATGATTTTCTGGAGAGATTTCCCGTCATACTTCAGGATTCCCTCGTCCGGGGTGTTGAACCAGGCGTGCCGGTTGGAGTCGACGGCCAGGTTGAGGATCGTTCGATCCTGCAGCTCCAGGGGGAATTGATAGGCAGCAAAGCGTTCCCCGTCCCGGTACACCAGGCCGCCGGCCATGCTGGCGACGAAATCCCCGCCGGGCAGCGGGAAAAAGCCGCGGAAGGCGTTGCTGGGAAGTCCGTCCTGAGTGGTGAACTGCTTCCAGCCCTTGCCGTCAAAGCGGAAGAGACCGTCGGCCTGCGCCCCGGCCCAAATGTGACCCTCCCGGTCTTCATACAGTCCATAAATTCGCCCCTCGGAAACCCGGTCCTTTTCGTAGCTGTACGCGGTAAACTCGAAGCCGTTGAACCGGCACAGGCCGTTCTGGGTTCCGAACCACATATACCCCTGCCGATCCTGCAGGGCGGAGAAAATGGTGGACTGGGGAAGTCCGTCATCCACCGAGTAACGCTGCAGGGGGATCTGCACGGCCCGCAGCCCGGATACCGCCGCGAAAAAAAGCAGGGCCCGGCCGAATATAGGTAAGAACGCTTTCATGGAATCCATCCCTTGACCTTGGTTTATTGCGGCAACCGCCCTTTCCCGGGAATTTCAACGGAAACTGTGGTTCCTTTTTCCGGAGCGCTTTGCAGAAGCAGATCGGCTCCCAGCTTCATCCGGACCAGCTCGCGCAATCGGGCCACCGAGTTTTCCGGGGCGCCGGCTTCGAAAAGTCCGCGCTGCCGGTCCTCCGGGATCCCGACGCCGTCATCCGAAACCAGAATGCGGATAAAGTCTCCGCAGGGCAGGACGCGAACCACAATCCTGCCGCCGGCCTTTCTTTTCATGATCCCGTGGCGCAGCCCGTTGTCCACCAGCTGAAGAACCAGGAAAGGAGGCAGAAAACAGCCCGGGACCGGTTGGACTTCCCATTCGACCTGCAGGCGGTCTCCGAAACGCACTTTCTGGATGTCCAGATAGGCGCGCACCGTGTCCAGTTCCGCCTCCAGCGGGATCAGTTCCTTTTCATCCTCCAGGACTGCGCGCAGGCAATGGCTGATCTGCACCAGCAGGTCAGCCGCCCGCCCCGGATCGATCGAGCAGAGCGACACCGCGCTGTTCAGGGCGTTAAAGAAAAAATGCTGGAAGGAATGCTGCCGCAGCAGGCAGCCCTCCCCTGGCGCGCAGTCGCGCCTTTCCCAGGTGCCGGATCGGTCTTTCATAAGTCTGCCTTCAGGCCTTGATTCCCAGAACCTTCTGGACCGTGTCGACAATCGTCAGGACCTTGAAGGGTTTGTAAATGGTCATATCGGCACCGGCATCGGCGGCTTTCTGGTGGATGGAATCCCGGCTGCGGGCGGTCAGCAGGACGATGTAGACCTGCGTCAGGCCATGGGTCTTCTTGGTCCGGGAGCACACTTCGTAGCCGTCCATCTCCGGCAGCATGATGTCCAGGAAAACCAGATCCGGCTTTTCCCGGAGGATGAGTTCCAGTCCCTCTTTGCCATCCACCGCATAAAGAATTCCGACTCCCTTTTCCTGAAACACCTTCAGAATCACTTCCAGCAGGTAGCGGTTGTTCGGTTCGTCGTCAACCACCAGAATTTTGGCCATCCCAATCCCTCTCTTTCCCGGGCTGCTTTTTTCCAAGCCGGATCGGTTTTACGATAGGCCCGATGCGATTATCATACCCTACAAATGTACTTCTGTGATATATTTCGCCGCCATGATTCTGTTTGCGGCAACGACCTTTTTATCCTCCATCCTCCTGTTTTTCGTGCAGCCCCTGATCGCCCGGATGATCCTGCCCTGGTTCGGTGGGGCGGCTGCCGTCTGGATCACCTGCCTGGTTTTTTTCCAGGTGGTTTTGCTCCTGGGCTACTTCTACGCCCACCTGCTGGTGTCGCGGCATTCCCCGGCAAGACAGCGCCTGGTACACGCCTCCCTTCTGCTCTGCGCCCTGTGGCTCCTCCCTCTGGCGCCAACCCTGGCAGGAAGAATGCCGGATGCCGGCACACCGGTTCCCGACATCCTCCGCGTGCTGTTCGGCTCCGTCGCTCTCCCCTTTTTCCTGCTTTCTTCCACCAGCCCCCTCCTGCAGTCCTGGTATGCGAAGGAAAAAGGGAGCCGGCTGCCGTATCGCCTTTACGCCCTTTCCAATCTGGCCTCCCTGGCCGGCCTGGTCTCCTATCCTTTTCTTATCGAACCCTATTTTTCGCTTTCCGCCCAGTCGCGATTCTGGTCCGCGGGCTTTGCCCTGTTCGTCCTTTCCTGCCTGGCGGCCGGGTATCTCGGCGGCCGCGGAACGTACTGCGCGGATCCGCGGGAGCCGGGCCCGTCCGGGGACGGCGCCGAAATTCCGTCGCCGGCGGTTTCCGACCGGATTCTCTGGCTGCTGCTTTCCGGCTGCGCCTCCATCCTGCTGCTGGCGGTAACCAACCACCTGACCCAGAACGTCTCCTCGGTCCCCTTTTTGTGGATACTGCCGCTCGGGCTGTACCTCGTCACCCTGTCGCTGGCCTTTGACCGCCCGCTCTGGTATCCGCGCCGGATCTACCTCTTGGCGGGCCTGGCGGCCGTCGGGGTCATGTCCTATGGCCTGCATTACTGGGTGTCCAACGCCAAGCTCTGGGTTCTGGTACCGGCCTACGGCGGGGGGCTGTTCGTGTGCTGCATGATCTGCCACGGAGAGCTGGCCCGCAGCAAGCCGGCGGCAGGACATCTCACCTCCTTTTACCTGCAGCTTGCGCTGGGAGGGGCTCTGGGGGGAATCCTGGTCGGCCTGGCCGCCCCGACTTTCCTCTCCGGCTTTTACGAGCTCCCCCTCGGCCTATTGCTGTTTGCCGGAATTCTCTTTCTGGTGCACCGGGGGAAGAGGATCCTGCTTGACCTCTTCCTGGGGGCCGCATGGATTGCCGTGCTGGCCGCCACGGTCGGACATATACGCGCCCACCGGCTGGACACCATCCACCAGGTGCGGAATTTTTACGGCACGCTGCGGGTCTATGTGGAATTCAAGGGAACCAGCCTCGAGTACCGCAAGCTGGTCAACGGCGAGATCAACCATGGAGAGCAGTTCGTGGCCGCCGACCGGCGCCGCCTTCCGCTCACCTATTACAGCGAAACCTCCGGCGTGGGGCGTGCCATACGCTGGCTGCAAAAGCGGGGGGCCATGCAGACGGCGGTCATCGGCCTGGGGGTCGGCACTCTGGCTTCCTACCAGCGCCCGGGAGACGAGCTGACTTTTTTCGACATCAATCCAGCGGTGGAGCCGATTGCCCGGAAATATTTCAGCTACCTGGCGGATTCCCCGGGGCGAATAGGCATCGTCGAGGGAGACGGCCGCCTTTCCCTGCAGCAGATGGCCGGCCGGACCTTTGACCTGATTGCCGTCGACGCCTTTTCCAGCGATGCCATCCCGGTTCATCTGCTTACGCGGCAGGCCGTCGATCTTTACTTCCAGCGGCTCAAGCCGCATGGCCTGCTGGCCCTGCACATATCCAACAAGCATCTCAATCTGCAGCCGGTGGTGGCCGCCATCTGCCGGGCATCGAAAAAGTCCTGCCTGCTGGTGGATGATGCTGAGGAAACCGACCGGATGGAAAACTTCGGAACCGACTGGGCGATCGCCGCCCGGGACATGAGCTTTGCCGAATCGACCGAATTCCGCGACGTCTCCGAGCCGCTGGAGTTCCGGAGCACGATCGAGCCCTGGACCGACGATTTCAACAACCTGATCACCATCCTGAAGCGCGACTGATTTCCAAAAGTGCACCTCGCATCCGCCGCCGGTCTGCGGCACGGGAAAGCGGGAAGGCCCGGAATCCCTTCGGTTTTTTGCGAAAAACGGTGATAATCTTTCCCGGAAGTCCGGATCTTTTTTCATCCGCAGCCCGGGGTTGCGGATCGGGGAGGTACTGATGCAGATGCGGAAACGACTGGGTAGATCTACCCTTATGATTTTGCTGGCCTGCGCTGCCGCGCACGCCGTCTTCGGCCAGTCCGAGAGGATTCGTAATCCCGGCCTGCAGATGGCCGAGGGATCCGTCCTTCCCGTCGGGTGGACGGAGTGGAAGCCGGAGGTGACCTCTGCCGCCTGCCGGCTGCAGAGGTCTGCGGACGGGCTGCAGATGGATGCGCCGGATGCTCCTTTCGGTGTCGGCGGAATCCACCAGGAGATCGAAGGGATCGAGGGCGGGAAATCCTATGCGGTCGAGGTCAATTCTTCCTTCCGGAATCTTTCCAGCCCCTACCGTTCCGTCCTGGTCCGGCTGACCTGGCGGCGGGGGGCCAGATCCCTGCATCCCGCGGGGGACATGTTGAGCGGGAAGACGCTTCCGGGAGGCAGGCTTCTGTTCCAGGGCTTGCGGACGGCACCCGCCGGGGCGGACCGGGCGGAAATCTCCCTGGAGCTGAAGTGGCCCCGGGGCGGATCGGTGACCTGGGAGAAGGTCAGCCTGAAGGAGTCGGAGCCCGTTCCCTCGAGGAAAGTGAAAATCGGCACGGCCTACCTTCGGCCGCAGCAGAGCGACCCGGAGCGCAACCTGGAGCTCTTTGCAGAGCAGATCCGGGAGGCCGGCCGGCTGGGCCTCGATATTCTCTGCCTCGCGGAAGCCATTCTGGCTGTGGGCACCAGGCAGAGCGGCCCGCAGACAGCCGAGCCTATTCCGGGGCCGTCGACGGAAAGGCTGGGGCGGGAAGCGGCCGCCAGTCGGATCTGGGTGGTCGCCGGGCTTTACGAGAAAGAAGGCGCTGCCATTTACAACACCGCCGTGCTGCTGGATCGCCAGGGCCGCCTGGCCGGAAAGTACCGCAAGGTGCACCTGCCGCGGGAAGAGTGGCGTCTCGGGATCACCCCGGGAACCGACTACCCCGTGTTCCGAACCGACTTCGGGGTGGTGGCCATACAGATCTGCTATGACTGGTTTTTTCCGGAGGTCGCTTCCATCTGGAGGCTCAAGGGAGCGGAAATCGTGCTGGCTCCCACCTGGGGAACCACCTTCCCGGACCAGGAAGGCCGGGTGGAGGGGGAGAGCGTATTTCGCGTGCGGGCCCGCGACGGCTCCGTTTACCTGGTTCCCTCGGTGTACGACGGCAGCAGCATGGTCATCGATCCGCTGGGGCGGGTCCTGGTGTCCAACCGCTGCCGGACCGGGGTCTTCTGGGCCGAGGCGGATCTCTCCCGGAGAGAACCTTTGCCCTGGGTGGGAGACTGGCGCGATGTAGGGCCGCGGGACCGCATGCCTTCCGGCTATTCGCTCCTGCGAGAGGATCCCCATAAATGAAAGCCGGGATCGGCGCTCTGCTGCTGCTCCTGCTCTGTGCCGGCACGGGTCGCGGGCAGACGGCCCGCCGCATCCGCTTTGCCGATCTGCCCCCCGGCTGGGAGGAATCGGAATCTTCCCTGGAAAGCACGCTCCGGGATCTGGAGCAGCGCACCAGGGAGCGGTTCCGGGAAGGTGAAAGCGATCACCTGGTCGCCTATCTGCTGCAATCGAAACAGTTCACGGCTGAGCCGGCCATCGAGCCCGCGCTCAGCGCATGGGAATATCTCGGCGATGGGCGCCGGGAAGCGATGCTGCCGGCCGGAGTCGAGCGGCGCGCAGACGATTTCCTGAGGGCTTCTCCCGGCAAAGACCCCCGCCTGGCGTACTTTCAGAAGCTCGCCGGCAGCGGGGGGAAAGACTTCCTACGCTCCGCGTATGACCGCTGTATGCGCTTTCTCCTGGAAAAGGAGCAGCGCCAGGAGAGGGGCCAGGCGCCGGCCGATCTCTACCGCGAGCGCGGGCTGTCGGTCGACACCCAGGTGGAGGCGGGCTTTGCCGTCTGGACCGGACTGGCGGTTCAGCAGTCGCTGCAGCCCGAATGGCGCGCCGACCGGGTCCTGATCGTCGGGCCCGGTCTGGACCTGGCCCCGCGCACCGGGATGCTGGAGCTCTTCCCGCCGCAGAGCTATCAGCCCTTTGCCGTCGCGGATGCCCTGCTGTCGCTGGGCCTGGCTCGCCGCGACCGGCTTCGGATACACTGCCTGGACATCCATCCCCTGGTAGTCGATTTTTTCGGGGGTTTTTCGAAGCGCTCCGAGCCCCTGCTGCATCTCGTCTCGGGGCTGCGGCGCGAGCAGCTTTCCTCCGACTTTGAGGAATACTTCCGCCGCCTGGGCGGAAGTATCGGCCGCGAGCAGAGCCTGCGCCTTCCCCCGCCGCTGGCCGGGCACCTGGGCAAAGCCCTGCGGATCGAGAATGACGTCGCCCGGGGGGTGACCGCCGACCGGATCAATATCCTCACCGGGCGGCTGGATCCCTCGCCGGGGTACGACCTGGCGGTGGCCACCAACATCCTGGTCTACTTCGACGCCCGGGAACTGCGGCTGGCTCTGGCCAATATCGGCTCGATGCTGCGCCCGGGGGGCATTCTGCTGCACAACGAGGTGCGTCCGGAAATCGACGCCATCGCCGCGGCACTGGGGCTGATCCCGGTGCAGGGCCGCGTGGTGAGGCTTTCGCCGGAAGCCGGGTCCGGAAAACCGCTCCTCGACTCCTTCGTCCTCCACCGCCGCCGCTAGGCCCCGCGGTTTTCGTTGAGAGGGCGGGTCACGGGTCTGCCGTCCCTGGCGGAACTGGTATGTGTGCCGCGCGGGACGGAGGAACCCCAAAGGGGTTCCGGAACACAGCACGCGGTTGCGCCGCATAGGCGCTACGCCGGGTAGGCGGATATTTCACATTCAGCCCTGTATGGGCTGCGCAATACCTGGTATGGCTGGATTTTGCGCAACCCTTTCAGGGTTGTTTCTTCCGAACATCCCTACCCGGGGTAGGCGCGAAGCGCGCCAACCCCGGGCTGTGTACCGAAGCCCTTTC
>CAINFC010000126.1 GCA_903847975.1 uncultured Acidobacteriota bacterium
GGCCCGGCGGGATACTGACCCACCCGGCCAAGCTTACCCCGGAGGCAGCCAAGCGGCTGCGGGATTCCTGGCAGGCGAGCCACGCCGGTCTGCCCTCGGCACATAAAGTGGCTGTCCTGGAAGAGGGGATGTCCTGGCACCAGGTATCGATGAATGCCGAGGATGCCCAATTCCTGCAGACCCGGCAGTACCAGATAACCGAGATTGCCCGGCTCTTCCGCATTCCGCCTCACATGATCGGTGATCTGTCCCGGGCTACCTTCAGCAATGTCGAGCAGCAGTCGCTGGAGTTTGTGACCCACACCATCCGGCCCTGGCTGGTCCGCTGGGAGCAGGCTCTGTCACGATCACTGCTCCCGAAAGCAGACCACGACCGGGGGTATTTCATCGAGTTTCTGGTCGACGGGCTTCTTCGTGGCGATATCGCCAGCCGCTACCAGGCATATTCCATTGGTCGCAACAACGGATGGCTTTCTGCCAACGATATCCGCCGGCTGGAAAACATGAACCCGCTGCCAGACCGCCAGGGAGATCTCTATCTGGTTCCCCTGAACATGGTACCGGCGGAAACTCTGACCGGCTCGTCCCAAATGAATCCGCCAGTCCCGGACCAAGCGATGCAACCAGAGCCGGCCGAAGCGAAGAAAGAAAACATACCTGATGCTCATCCAGCTGAGAGAAGTCGCCCGGAAGAAAGTCGCAATCTGCCGGGAGTAACCATCCGGCGAAAGCTCAAGGAGAACTACCGGCGCCTTTTCGAGGATGGAGCCTCCAGGATTCTGAAGCGCGAGATTGCCATGCTCAAAGATGGTATCCGCCGAACCCTGCGTCACAGGGATGCCGGCGACCTGTCCGGATTCGTCACCAGCTTCTATGCCGATTTTGCCCAGAAAGCCACCGCCACCATGCTGCCGATCATCCTGACCTACGGAAAACAGGTAACCGATGCCGCCCTGGAGGAAATCGGCTCGGGCAATAGACCCATCGATCGATTCGAATCCTTTGCCCGTTCCTATGCCGACGCCTTTGGCGTGCGCTACAGTGCCTTGAACCGCGCCCAGCTGCTCCGCGCCATCGATTCCTTCGGTGAGGAAGACGGCGATCTGGAAGAGTTTTTGCTCGGGAAGCTCAGCGACAGGGAGCCGTCCAAAGCCAAGTCCGTGGCCTCCCGGGAAACCGTGCAGGCCGGCGGGGCCTTTGCCCGCTTTGCCTGGGCCATTGCCGGCGTATCCGGCCTGACCTGGGTTACCAACGGAGATGCCTGTCCGATCTGCCGGGAACTCGACGGCGTCCGCATCGGCATCAAGGAAAGCTTCATTCCGAAGGGCGGTTCGCTGGCTTTCGGCGAGGACGAAGAGCCGGTCGACTTCCAGAACGGCATCCAACACCCGGCGCTGCATCGAGGCTGCGAATGCCTCCTGGCGCCCAACTGAGGAGATCATCCTTATGAAGGAACAGGAATTCCGCTTATACGATTGTTCCGAGATCCGTGTCGAGTCCTTCCCGCACTTTGTCGGTGCGGAAGGAGATACGCCGACGCCCCCGCCGGCCAAGCGCCTGGTCGGGTATGCCGCCCGCTTCGATACCTACAGCGAGGATCTCGGCGGCTTTCGCGAGATCATCCGCCGCGGAGCGTTCAAGGATAATCTCGGCAACCGTCCGGTCTTTGCCCTGGCCAATCACAACCGGGATCTGATCCTGGGATCGACCAAGAACGGCACGCTGAAAGTCAGCGAGGACCAGTACGGATTACGCGTGGAGCTCGCCCCGCTCGATACGCCGACGGCCCGCGAGTGGGTCAGCCACGTGGAAAACGGTGTGATCGACAAGATGAGCTTTGCCTTCAAGGTCGACGGGCAGGAGGGAGA
>CAINFC010000127.1 GCA_903847975.1 uncultured Acidobacteriota bacterium
CCAGCCCGGGGTGAAGCCCCGGGAAGCGATGTTGTATTGAGTGTCGAGCCCTGTAAGGGCGGCCTAAAACGAACGGACAATTGGATTTAGGTCGCCCCTACAGGGCTCTGATTTCCGAATGCCATCCTTCCCGGGGCTTCGCCCCGGGCTGAGGATATTTGAGGCTTTCAGCCTCCTTTAAGACTTTTTTCCGGGTTGTGTTTCCTGATGGCTTCGCAAAAAATCGTTTTTTCGTCCGGTTCTGGCGTCCCGATGGGACCTTTGCTGCGGGATACTCCTCCTGTGCCGGGTTGCGCAGGGCCTTGCAAAATCCTAAAAGGTGTCCTTCCACTTTCGCAGGGCGGTAAAGACCGAAAGCGGATCTCCGGCGGATCCCCGGCGCCGGCAGACGGCTTCGACGACCGACGGCTCCGAGGATCGCAGAAAGGGATTCATCGCTTTTTCCAGGGCAATGGTGGACGGCAGCGACGGCCGGCCCCTGGCCCTTAGCAGGGTTACTTCCTCTGCCCACTTCTGCAGAATGGGATTGGCCGGTTCCACCATCAGAGCGAACCGCAGGTTGTCTTCGGTGTATTCGTGAGCGCAGCACACCTCGGTGGTTTCCGGGAGTTCAGCCAGGCGGCCAAGGCTGTCCTTCATTTCGGCAGGCGTCCCTTCGAAGATCCGGCCGCAGCCGGCACTGAAAAGGGTGTCCCCGCAAAAGAGATGCTCCCAGCCGAGATAGGCAAGATGGCCGCGGGTATGCCCGGGCACCGCCAGGACCTCGCAGGTCAGATCCAGTTCCGGAAATTGTGCAGTGTCTCCGGATGCCAGCGGGTGAGTAATCCCGGGAATATTTTCCGCGTGCGGGCCGTACACGCGCGGGCGGTAGCGGGCGCACAGCTCCGGAATTCCGCCACGGTGGTCCAGGTGATGATGAGTGATCAGGATGCCGGCCAGGTGTAATCGCTCCTGCTGCAGGCAGCGGATTACGGGACCGGCATCTCCCGGATCCACAACCACGGCGTGCGATCCACGGCTCAGCATCCAGATGTAATTGTCCTGCAGCGCGGCTATCGGTTGAACGGGCTCCATCGGATTCTGATCCACGGGGAAGTTGTTTAATTACGGCAATCCAATACGATCGCCAACCTCACGATTTTAAGGAGTCGGAAAGCAGGAGTCAAGGGAAAGTCAGGGTTTCTCCGCATCGGCCTGCCTGCTGCGGACAACAAACCGGTACTGCCCTGAGCCGAGTTCCAGGTCCGCCAGGCCCCCCTCCATCCGGGCGCTATGGACTCCTTTGGCCTGTGCGGCCGGGCGTCCGCTCTCCTCAACGGCATCCAGATTCTCCGCCGGAACCAGAAACCGGGCCACGGTGCCCGGCGGTATTTCCAGGGAAAACCGGATACGGCCCGGCTCGCGCTGCCACTCGCTTCCGATCCGTCCGCGGACGGTATGGTGGGACGCCTTCACCCAGTTCAGCTTTTCCACCAGCTTGGGCTGGATACGGAACCGAAGGAAGCCGGGCCCGGCCTCTTCGTTCTGTATGCCAGCGAGTCCCCGGTAAAACCATTCCTCGACGTGGCCCAGCATGCAGTGATTCTGCGAAGAAGCCGGATTGGCGTCCCAGGCCTCCGTCAGGCTGGTGGCTCCGCGGCTGAGCTGGTAAGCGTACCCCGGCCCGGCGGACTGAACCGCCATTTCAAAAATCAGGTCGTCACGGTTGCCCGCCGAGAGCGCCTGCACCAGGTAGTCGAAGCCGACATCGCCGGCACTGACCCGATGGCCGTTCTGCTCCATCTGGCGCCCCAGCCGCGCCAGAATGCCTTCCTGCCGCATGGCGTCCGCCATCCCCAGCGCCAGCGGCATGGCGTTGGCCGTCTGGCTGTCGCGGTCATAAAAGCCTTCCGGCTCCTGAAAGAAGCGCCGGTGGAACGAAGTCCGGATCCGCTCGGCCAGCCCGCCAAACTGTTTTGCCTCCTCCTCTTTCCCCAGGAGCCGGGCGGTTTTTTCCATGATGCGTGCGTCCTGGTAGTAGACGGCCGTGGCGGTAACCCCCGGGGAGGTCAGCTGGGAAACTCCGGGTGGCTTGGGCCCGATATCGTACCAGTCTCCCAGGCCGTGGGTCAGAATAAGCTCTTTGCTTTTCGAGTCCAGGTAGGCCAGATACTTTTTCATGGCTTCGTAATGTTCTGCCAGCGGGCGCCGGTCCCCGTAGCGCTGGTAGGCGAGCCAGGGCGTGATGATGAAAGCGCTGCCCCATTCCGGGGAATCGCGAAATCCGCCTTTGAAGACCGTAAACTCCGGGGCGATGTCGGGAATCAGCCCGTCGGGCAGTTGCGCGTCCTCCATGTCGTTCTGGATCTTGGCGTAAAAATCGGGCAGCTCAAAGTTGAACATCAGGCTGCCGGCCAGCAGGTGGCTGACCTCCAGCCATCCGAGCTTCTCCCGGTGCGGGCAGTCGGTCAGCACGCTCTGCAGATTGCTGCGCATGGCGGCCAGGATCAGGGCGTGAATCCGGTTGAGCAGGTCGCTCGAGCAGGAAAATTCTCCCGCCGGCGCGGCCGAGGAGTAGACGAATTTTCCCTGCAGGGATTGAATGCGGGGAAGGGCGCGGTCGGCCTTGCGCGCCGATGCCGGGACGGCTCCTTCCACCTGCAGGTAGCGGAATCCGTAATAGGAAAAGCGTGGCTCCCAGGACTCGACCCCCTTGCCCGACAGGGTGTAGGAAAACCACATGGGACCGCCGGAGCTCTTCTGCGTGACCAGCCCCTTCGCGTCGACCCGCTCCCCGGGAATCAGCTTGACCGTGCTTCCTTTCGGTCCCCGCACCCGCAGGGCCGGCCAGCCGGAAAAATTCTGCCCCAGGTCGTAGACGAATTTTCCCGGTGCCGGCTCGTGGATACGAACCGGAGAAAAGCTCTGCATGACCTGGCTGGCCGGTGCGGATTGCGAGGAAAGAATCCCGCCCGGCCCCTCCACGATGCGGGCCTGCCTCCAGAGCGAGTCGTCGCCTTGCGGCTGATTCCAGCCTGCCGGCTCCTGCCGGGCGTCATAGTCTTCCCCTCCGAATATGCAGTTGAAAACGATCGGGCTGGCGGTGACTTTCCAGGAGTCGTCGCTGCCGATCACCTCGCTGGTTCCGTCGGCATAATCGAGGTGCAGCGCGAGGATCATCATGGGCTCTCCGAAGGATCCCTTGAACTTGGTGTAGCGGCCTCCCGGCACGTGGTACATGCCGTTGCCCAGAAGAACCGCCAGGGCGTTGGGGCCGCGGCGGATCCGGGCGCTGACATCCAGGCTTTCGTATAGGCATCGGCGCCGATAGTTGGTCCATCCCGGCTGCAGCACGGCGCTGCCGACTTTTCCGCCGTTCAGGTGAACTTCATGAAATCCGAGACCGGCGACGAAGAGAAGAGCCCGCTGCACCGGCTTCCGGACCACAAAGGCTTTTCGAAACAGCGGCGCCGGCTGCGGGGAGCCGGTCCCGGTGCCGGTGCCGGCGGCAGCGGCCGGGTCGCCGTCGGGCTTCCGCGGTGAGGCAATCCAGCGGGCCTGCCAGTCCTCGGGACGGAGCAGCCCCATGGTCCAGTGCGACGGAGCGCTCCACGGCGAGGGGCGGTCCTGCCGGTCCCAGACGCGGACTTTCCACCAGTAGCTTCCGACCGATTGCAGCGGCTGTCCGCCGTACAGAACTCCGGTGTTCCCATCCGCCGGCTGCTTGCCGCTGTCCCACAGAATGCCCTGGTCCCGGTCCAGCTGCGCCCGGGCGGCGGCCACCAGAACCTGAAACGCCTGCTGCTGCTGATCTCTTTCCGCGGAGGAGAGCTTCCAGGAGAGCAGCGGGCGGGGTGTGCCGATCCCGAGCGGTTCGGTCCGGTATTCGCAGCGCAGGTCCCGGACCTGCAGGGGAGCCTGCGGTGCGGCGGCCCGCGCGGGAACCCATGCCGCTAATAAAAGGGAAAACAGGAAGTGACTTGCCGTTATAAGCCGTTTCATGTGCCGTGCTCCTCTCCGATATGATTCAGCGTATCAAACCACAAAATCGGCGGTTCTTCCATCCTTTGCCGCGAATTCTTTTTGGGGGCGGCTGGCAGGCGCCATCCTTCTGCTTCTTCCTTCCGGTGTGCTCTACCGTTTCCGCCCGAAAAGGGCCGGCCCGGGACGAAAAAACACACCAAAAACGGGGAGAGGATTTCCATCCGGACTCGTTCGATGGTATGCTGTGCCATGTTCCGAAAGGTATGCCGAACATAATATGGAACCAACGACTGAATTTTTTTCTTTAGGAGGAATCGCATGAAGTCCATGACCCCGGTGGTGGCCATTATGGCCGTTTTTACCTTGGCGGTATGCTTTATTCTGATCGGATCGATCGCCGAGGAACTGAAAGCCAACCTAAAAATCGACAATAACGATATCGGATCCCTGACTTTTATTTTTTTCCTGGTTTGCATCGGCACCCAGCTCCTGGCCGGGCCCATGGTAGACAAATTCGGCCACAAGGTACTGGCCATCACCGGATTTCTGGTGGTGTGCGCCAGCATCTTTCTTCTGGCCTATGCCACGGATTTCACCATGGCCACGGTGGCCGCGGTTCTGCTGGGGATTGGAGCCATCTGCTGCAACACGGTGGGCAACACGCTGATTCCGGTCATCCTGTTTGAAGGGAAGGAGCCGGCGCGGGCCAGCAATTTCGGCAACGCCTTTTTCGGGCTCGGCTTTGTGGTCACCCCCTTCCTCATTTCCATGCTGATGAGCGACATGCAGGTCTCCTACACGGTGACCCTTTCCATCCTGGGCGGCCTGGTTTTCCTTTTCGCCATTGCCTCGGTGACGCCTTCCTATCCGCAGGTTTCCACCGGCTTCCAGATGTCCATGGCCCTGCAGCTCCTGGGCCGCCCGGCGGTTCTGGTGGCTGCCCTGGCCCTGATCGGCTACATGAGCCTGGAGCCTTCCATGAGCACCTGGATCAAGCCGCTGATGACCGAACTCTACACCAAGGAGGGCAGCGCCGCGGCCACGCGCAACGCCGGCTATGTGCTGGCCCTCTTCGGACTGTCGATGGCCGTCGGCCGGTTCATCGCCTCTTCCATTAAAAACCTTTCGGCCCTGGGGGCCAACCTGATCGCCATCTGCGCGGTGGTTTCCATCGCGGCCATCGGGCTGCTGGCCACCACCACCACCTCCACCATGGCCATTGTGGCCGTAGTCCTGATCGGACTGGTTTTCGCTCCCATCTTCCCGACCATCGTCGGCGTGACCTTCGGCAAGTACGAACCGAAGCTCTATGGCAGCATTTTCGGAATCATTTTCAGCGTCGGCCTGCTCGGCTCCATGCTGGTGCCCAAAGCCATCGGGATGTTCAGCGTGGGCTCCTCGCTGCAGCAGGGCCTGTGGATTGCCGCGGGGATGGCCGGGGTGCTTCTGGTTCTTTCCCTGGTGCTGGGCAAAGCCAAGGGATAACGGGAACGAAGGCGGCCGGGCTGCCGCGGGAAGACGCTTTTCTGCCTGCCGCCCGGTCTCTTTCTTTTTGTTCCATGTAAACAGAGGGAATTATCCATGAAAGCAAGCACTTCCAATCGTCGTCAGTTTCTGGGTACAACCGCGGCTGCGGGATCGCTGCTCGCCTCCCGTCCGCAGGCCCAGGCGCCGGTTTCCCGCCCGGCCGGAAAGCCGGCCGTTCTGGGGGGAACCCCGGTGCGGAGCAAGCCTTTTCCCTCCTGGCCGGTGACCGACCAGACGGAAGAAAAGGCGCTGCTGGATGTCCTGCACGGCGGAACCTGGTTTCGGGGCGACGGAAAAACCGTGGACCGTTTCGAAGCGGAATATGCCCGGGTCATGGGCTCCAGGCACTGCCTGGCCACGGCCAACGGAACCAGCGCTCTGATCACCTCTCTGGCCGGGATGGGGGTGGGGCCGGGGGATGAAGTGATCATTCCGCCCTACACCTTCATCGCCACCCTGAACGCCGTGCTGATCCGCTTCGCCCTGCCGGTTTTCGTCGATGTCGACCGCGAGACCTTTCAGATCGATCCCGGAAAAATCGAAGCGGCCATCACCGATCGCACCGCGGCGATCATGCCGGTGCATATCGGCGGATCGGCGGCCGACATGAAAAGCATTCTGGAAATCGGCCGCCGCCGAAAGGTGCCGATCCTGGAAGATGCCTGCCAGGCCCATTTCGGGGAATGGGAGGGGAAAAAGCTCGGATCCCTGGGAGCCGCCGGCTGCTTCAGCTTCCAGGCCAGCAAGAACCTGAACTCCGGCGAGGGGGGAGCGATTCTGACCGACGACGAGTCGCTGGCGGAAAAGTGCTTTGCCTTTCACAACAACTGCCGGCCCCGCCGCATCAACAGCCTCAATTTTACCTATCTGGGCCCCGCCGGCGCCAATCTGCGGCTTACCGAATTCCAGGCCGGATTGCTCCTGGCGCAGATGACCCGCACAGAAAAACAGGCCCGGAGCCGCAACCGGAACGCGCTGTACCTGACCAAACTTCTGGAGGCCATCCCGGGAATACGCCCGGCGAGGCTTTATCCGGGAAACAGCCGCAGCGCCTGGCACCTGTACATGTTCCGGTACGAGCCGGAAAAGTTCGCCGGCTTGACCCGCAGCCGGTTTCTCAAGGCGCTGCGGGCCGAGGGCGTTCCGGCTTCGAGCGGTTACGCGCCGCTGCAGCGGGACCCGCTGCTGAAGGAAGCCATCGGCTCCAAGGCCTTTCGCATGCTCTATCCGGAACAGCGATTGAAGCAGTGGTGGGAGCGGAACCAGTGTCCGGCCAACGACCAGGTCTGCGAGGAGGCCGTATGGTTTACGCAGACCATGCTGCTCGGCGAGCAGAGCGACATGGACCAGATCGCCGAGGCGGTTGCGAAAATAAGCCGCCACGCCGGCGACCTGCTCAAAATTTAAACCTCAGGAGTCAGCCTATGGCCTGCAAAATCAACCAAGGTTGGATGCGTTGGACTCTCGGAAGTTTCCTTCTGGCGATGCTGGCCGGTTCCGGCCTCCGGGCCGCCGATTTCCGGGCCGGCGTGGACCGCGTCGACATCACACCCCGTCTGCCGATCTGGATGTCCGGCTATGCGGCCCGAACGCGCCCGGCCCAGGAGGTGATTCAGAATCTCTGGGCCAAAGCGCTGGTCCTCGAAGATAAAGCGGGAAAAAAGGTGGCCCTGGTTGCCATCGACCTGATCGGCCTGCCTGCCGAGGTCACCCGGCCGGTTGCCGCGGAAGTGCAGAAAAAGTTTGGGATCGAGCGCTCCTGCCTGGTGCTCAACACCTCCCACACTCACTCCGGGCCGATCGTGCGCCCCAACCTGAATGTGATGTACGATCTGCCCGCCGCGGACGCCGAACATGCCGAAGAGTATCGGCGCAGCTTGGTGGAGAAGCTGGTCCAGGTGGTCGGGGGAGCCGTCGAATCGCTGCAGCCGGCCAAACTCGACGCGGGCACCGGTTCCGCCGGCTTCGCCATCAACCGGCGACAGGCTACGGAAAAAGGGGTGATCATCGGAACCAATTCCGGCGGCCCCTCGGATACCACCGTCCCTGTTCTGCGGGTGCTGGACCGCAAGGGGCAGCTGCTGGCGGTTCTGTTCGGCTATGCCTGTCACAACACCACCCTGGGGGGCGATTCCTACCGTATCAATGGCGACTACGCCGGATTTGCCCAGGTGGAGGTGGAGCTCAAACACCCGGGGGCCACCGCCCTTTTCTTCATCCAGTGCGCCGCGGACCAGAATCCGAATCCCCGCGGAACGCTGGAGCACGTCATGCGTTACGGAAAGGAGCTGGCCGCCGCCGTGGAGAAGGTTCTCGAGCAGAAGCTGGAGCCGGTGAAAGGTCCGCTTCGCGCCGCCTACCGCGAAGTCCCCCTGGAATTCGCGGGCCACACCCGGGAGCAGTTCGAAAAGGAATCCCAGGGGCAGGACGTGTTTCGCCGTCGCCGGGCGCAGCTGATGCTGGCTGCCTATGATCGCGGCGCCCCGGTCCGCTCGGTGGCTTATCCGGTGCAGGCGGTGCGGCTGGGCGACCGTCACGTGCTCACCGCCCTGGCCGGCGAGGTGGTGGTGGACTACGGGCTGCGCATCCGCAAGGAGTTCGGGCCGCAGATGTTTCTGACCGCCGGGTACTGCAATGAAGTAATGGCGTACATTCCCTCGCGCCGCATTCTGCAGGAGGGCGGCTACGAAGCGGTCGACAGCATGATCTACTACGGCCAGCCGGGGCCCTTTCAGGATTCGGTGGAAGAAGCGGTTTTCGGAGCCCTGCGCCAGGTATTGAAAGAAATCGGTACCCCGGCGGCGCGCTAGGATTTCCGACTCCCATGCAGAGCTATTTCTGGGTGGCCCTGGGAGGAGCCCTGGGAAGCATCGGCCGCTTCGCCTGCTCCGGCTGGGCTGCCCGGCTTTGCGGCGAGACCTTTCCCTGGGGAACGCTGCTGGTCAACGTGGTGGGAAGCCTGGCGATCGGATTCGTCTCCGGCCTTTCGGCCCCGGAAGGCCGCTGGTTCCTGCCTTTTCACGCCCGGGAATTCGTCATGATCGGCCTCTGCGGGGGATACACCACCTTTTCCTCCTTCAGCCTGCAGACCCTGAACCAGATTCGCTCCGGCGAATGGTTGGCTGCAGCCGGGAACATCCTTTCTTCCGTTTTTCTTTGCCTGCTGGCCGTTTGGCTGGGGAGCAGCCTGGCCGCGAAAATGAACAGCTGAATCGGAGGCTGCCATGAAAAGTACGCATGAGGCGGTTCTGCTGCGCATCTACATCGGGGAATCGGACCGCCACCACCACCACCCGCTCTATGAGGCCCTGGTTCTCAAAGCCCGGGAGCATCATCTGGCCGGGGCCACGGTGCTCCGCGGGCCCCTGGGGTTCGGCAGGTCCAGCCGATTGCACACCGCCAAAATCCTGCGCCTGTCCATGGATCTGCCCATGGTGATTGAAATCGTGGACCAGGAGGAAAAAATACTCGCCTTTCTTCCGGTGCTGGACGGCATGATCGGCGGCGCACTGGTGACCATGGAGAAGGTGAATGTGGTGGAATACCGCTCTGCGGCGGAGCGGCCGGCGGGTGCGAACCCGGATCCGCCGGAGGTCTGAAGGAATGGTGGGCGATGTAGGATTTGAACCTACGGCTTCCACCGTGTGAAGATGGCACTCTACCCCTGAGTTAATCGCCCACGCGAGGGGAACTCCCCTCCCGAATCCGCGATAAGTTTAGAATGAATTGCCTCCGGAATCAAGAGGTCCGGTGCGAAACATCTTCGATTCATCCGGGCCGGATCATTTTCGACTGCGTTGGCGATTGCGAAAAGAACGGCTCATGGTGAGGTTTTCAAGAAAGACAATCCGTTAAAAAATCACCCTCTTCATTCGACAAGCCCTTCCGTTTTTCTTCCGCTCTTCCTTTCTTCCTGTGAGCCCTATCTTTTCACAGGAAGACGGGAAGATCAGGAAGGAGGAAAGAAGCCATCCGTGTATTGGGGAAGGGAAAACGGATTTTTTACGAACTTGTCAAGAAAGACGGCCCGGCAGAAAGTCGCCTTCTCGCGGAAACCCTACAAGGGGTTCCTGGGAATTCTCACGATTATTACGGTTCGCATCCCGGACTTTTGCCGAGCCGGCAGGAAAGATAGCTTCGCAAAAAATCGTTTTTTCGTCCGGTTCTGCCGTCCCGCTGGGACTTGCCCCGTGCGGAAGCCAACCCGGCAATAAATTGCCGGGCTACAATCTTGC
>CAINFC010000128.1 GCA_903847975.1 uncultured Acidobacteriota bacterium
ATAGTGGATGGATTTGGGGTTGCTTTTTTGGTCAAAGCAAATATAGAATAAATCTACATAAAAATTTATTCCGCCTGTAAATCCGAAGAATTTTTCCGGGATGAAACGCTGCCTGCAGCGATAAAAATCCAGACCATCCCGTTGAGGAGGACCGCACCGAGGATGATGCCGGCCATGGCCCAGGGAAATCCTCCCCGGCCGGCTGAGGCCGTCAGGATTGACGGCAGGGCGGCCAGGATGCCGGTTGCGAGCCCTGCAATGAGGGTGATCAGGTTTTCCGCCAAGGACAGAAGGCATAAGGTGCGGAGAGGGAATCCGAGAAGATGCATCAGGGAGCGTTCGCGGCGCCTGGCCTGAAGATTGCGTAAGGTGACGATGCCGAACCCGAAGGTACCTAGCACCAGTCCCAGCCCGCCCAGCAGCAGAAAGACGGCGAGGTAGGTCTCGGTCACCACCTGGAATGCCGCAAGCCTGTGGGCAGCCGGTTCGACCGTCATTCCGAAGTCCCTGAACCGCTCTTCGAGCTCCCGGGCCAGGGTATCCGCATGTTCAGCGGGAGCCTCCGCGAGAAGAACCTTCGTAGCGGTGCCGGTCGGGAAAGCGGCGCGCAGCAGGCTGTCGGAAACCAGCATGTATCCCTGGAAAACAGAGCTTTCAAGGCCGCCGACAAGTACGACTCTCACGTTGTTGCCGTATCCGTCGCCATAAATCAGGGTATCGCCGATCGATTTGCGGATCCCCCATGTGATAACGCTCTGGTCGGCCACGCCGGGGATTACACCCGGGGCGAGCGGCCGCCGCAGAAAATCCCAGGGCTTACAGCCGGATGCACCAGACGGAGCGCTTGCAAAAGAGAACCTCCCGGAGCGGCTAAACTCCCCTGCAGGGACCCCAAGCAGGGAAGGCCTTGCGGCCTGGTTTAGGTTAAGGCAGCTGGCGTCGTCGCCCTGCAGGACGGGGAGCCTGAAAAACCGGATTGAAGGATCTGATCGTTCTACTGGAATGTTATCCTCCCAGTCGGCCTTCAGCACGGCGGCTGTGGATTCTCCCCATAAGGCGAAACCGCCTGTTCCGCCGGAGCGGTCGCCCGGGAGGGTTGAATTTTCAGGACGGTTGGCGCCGGTTATCAGGATCGAAAAAGTACCTGCTGCAAGAATTGCCGCCACGGAAAGGAACCGGGCCCGGTTGCGGGAAATGTTCCTGATCACCAATGCCGGGAGGGTGGGAACGGCAGTGGAGCGGTGCCGTGCGGCTTTGAAGAGCATCCGGTTCAGGAAAGCAAGCAGTGCAGCCATTAGCAGGGCACCGGCCGGCAATAAAGTCGCAGGGCTTGCATTTCCGTTATCGCCCTGCGGGAGAAAAATCAGCAGCAATGCAGCACCCAGTGCGATAATCGGCAAGGCTGCAAGGATCCCTTTGCGCAATATGCTTCCTGCAACGTTCCATCCTGCTTCTTCTAGAGTATCTGCCTGAGTTCCTTTGACGGTCTGGGCAACCGGTTTTCGGAGGGTCCGGAACAGGATGGCGGAGGTGACGGCATTTGTAAGCAGAAATCCGGTTAACGCTCCTATGGCAAGCGTTGAGAACCGGAGTGATACGGTTAGCTGCGAGGTCTGAACAGCC
>CAINFC010000129.1 GCA_903847975.1 uncultured Acidobacteriota bacterium
CGCCTGCGGCGCAACCCCGGGCTGTGTTCCGGAACCCCTTTGGGGTTCTTGCTACTTTTTACACCTTCATCAAAAAAGTATTGTTATGTTCTGCCGTCCCTGACGGGACTTTGCTTCGGAATAAGAGTCCTGTGACGGTTTACGCGGGGCACCCCAAGGCCATGGCAGTGCAACCATGGAAGGGGACACCATGGAAGGGGGCAGCCGTTTTTACGGCATGGCTGTTCAGAAAATGGGTGTCCTGGTTTCTGGTCCTGGTTTCTGGTATCCATCCTATCCGAAACAGCTACCGAATCACAACGTCGTCTACGTAATAGATGGAAGGCGGAACCGGCTCGTCCGCGCCCGGCAAATCGGCACCGGCGTAACGGTCCGTTTGTCGGGTTGGTTCGGTGCGAAATTCCCCGGTGCGAAACAAGAGCCTTTCCACACTGGCCGAAGGTTCGGCAAACACCGCCGACGCCACGACCGGTTTCCCATTGAGGGAAACGCTGTACTTCCCTTCCCCCGCGTTGATCGCGATCTCGACCCTGTACCAGGTGCCGGCTTGGTATGGACCCGCATCCACTCGGCTGCTTCCATTCGCCGCCCGCACACGGCCCTCCTCCCCAAAAACAATGCGCACGGGCCGGCAGCTGCGATGATCGAGAACTTCGATATCCAGGCGACCCCTATCGGACTGCCTCGCCAGAACCCGGAAAGCAACTCGAACGGACGTCGCCTCGGCAAACACTCGCACCGCCTTGGCATAATCGTAAGGGTCTCGATCCTCAAGCTTCAGGCTTTTGTTTTTGGCGCTCGGGAACGCGGCGACGGCAGTGGGGGCCCAGCGCGGGAGATAAATGTTCCAGTCCGGAATCCGGCCGCCCGCCTCGAGCCCATCGAAGGTATCTTCGACAGGCCCGATCATCCTGTCGCGGATCGGCACCGGGATTCGACTCACCCAGATGTCTTCTTTGTTGCCGCTATAGGTAAGCCACATATCGCTTCCGGGAGGATCGCCATTCCCTTCGGAAATGCCGCGCACATATTGCAGTCCGAAGTCCTTGGCCCGGCCGAAAAAGCGGCGGGGAGCGACCTCCCCGTTGACCAGCAGCATGTTCCCGAACACAATCCCTTCGTCTCCGGTGGCCACCGCAAGGGGCCACCGATGCGACCCAAAGTCGGCTGGATTGTAAACAATCGCATAGCGCCCATCCTCCGTCCGCTGCCCCCATGTTTTGGCCCCATCGGTAACGATGCTCGGCACCCGGACCGGTACGCTCCATGAATTACCTTCATCCGAGGAAAGCGCGGCCCAGGATGCTTTGAACAGTGCCACCGCCGTTCCGTCCTTACGATGATAGACGGATGGCGCCTGCAGGATCGGTCCCGGGACCGTGTAGAAACCGTCCGTGCTTCGATCCTCTTCGCGCCATTGCATGGTCTTCAATTTGTCGGCAAGCAGCGCGTTGCAGGCATCCACAAAACCCCGGTCGTTCGAGCGCGCATAGAATGGAAAGGTAGTGGTGTTGCTTTCATTGAGCCCCGCAAGGCTGTTATAACGCAGGAAATAGATCGGACCGTAGGATCCGTCCCGATTCGCTTCCCGTACCACCCGGCCGATGCCCGTGGCGCCCGATGGGTTTGGCGCGTGGCCATAAAAGGCCAACACCAGGAGCCGCCCGTTGGGAGCGACATAAAAACCCATCCGCTGATGCATCATCGCCATGCCCGATTCGTTGCCCGAAATCGGACCTGGCCGCAGAAGGTAGATAGGAAATACCTGCGTGGGTATGTCCCAATTGCGGCCGTCCCGGGAGTTCGCCACCAGGGTCTGGCCGGGAGGCAGATGTTCCCCAAAAGGGTTGCTCAGGTATTCCAGGTAAAACTTGCCGTTCCAGTAGGCCAGCATCGGTGCGTGATTATACGTCCAGCCGAAGCGGTCGGCCATTTCCGGATGGGTGCGATTCGCCCGCACGACCTGTATGTTTTCGACACCGAGGGCCGGACGCAGACGGCCGTCATGAACATCCGGATCGATACCCTCGCTTACCACGCGCACCGGCTCTTCGGGCATCCCCGGATGCGTGAAAAAAGCGGCCGTGAGAATGGAACAAAGAAAAAAAGCAATTGTGGTTTTCATGGCATATCCCCTCCTGTAACAAGAACCGCATAGACCTTCGCCGCCCGAAGGTCGCAACAATGTGAAACTCATCCATGCGGTTGACCCATCCCAACCTTTCAGGATAAAGCCTTTCGGATCTCCCGGGAGAGTTCGTTCCTGGTCAATGGCTTCATGCAATAGGCTCGGATTCCGAGCACCTTTACCTCCTCTTCCGCCTGGGGATCCAGGATCCCGGAGCAAAGGATGATGGGCATGTCGGGACGTATACTGAGGATTTCCCTGGCCAGATCAATACCGGTCATTTTGGGGAGGGTAAGATCGGTCAGAAGGAGATCGAAGCGATGAGGTTCGGCTTGAAAAAGAGTCAGTGCCTCCCGACAGCTGGTCACCGCCGACACCTGGTAGCCAAGGGAGGAAAGCATCTGCGTTCCCATATTCACCAAAGAGATCTCGTCGTCCACCAGCAGAATTCGTTCCGTACCGCCGACCACGCGCGCGCCCGTTCCAGCTACCCCCGTTTCTTCATGCAGGACTCTGGATAAATAAACGTTGAAGGCGGCTCCCTTCCCCGGTTCGCTGCATACCGTTACTCCCCCTTCATGGCTTTTAACAATGCCAAAGACTACCGCCAGCCCGAGGCCGGTGCCTTCCCCTTTTTCCTTGGTGGTAAAGAAAGGCTCAAAGACGCGGTGGATATGACCGGGCTCGATCCCGCAACCCGTATCGCGGACGGTCAGCCGGACATAAGATCCCGGCTTCAGCTCGGGCTGATCGGGGATTTCCTGTTCCGCCAGGGTCTCGGTGGTGAGCTCGACGGAGAGGATGCCGTTGGACTGCTTCATGGCCTGAACGGCATTGGTGCACAGGTTCATGATGATTTGATGCATCTGGGTGGGATCGGCAAGAATGGTGCAGGGCTGAGGAGTCACCTGGCTTCGAATTTCTATGGTTGCCGGGATGGAGGCCCGAAGAAACAAGAGAGCTTCCAGCAGCAGGGCTTTGAAGTCCAGCGGCTTTCTCTCCTGACGATCCCGCCGACTGAAAGTCAAAATCTGCTTGACCAGCGTGCCGGCTCTTTCCGCACCCTTCAGGGTTTCCTGCAGGTACTTTTCCTGAATTCCCCTGTTTTCCTCTCCCAGGGCCATCTCGGTGTACCCGAGAATAGCGGCCAGGATGTTGTTGAAATCGTGGGCAATGCCTCCCGCAAGCGTACCGATAGCCTCCATCTTCTGGGCTTGCCGCAGCTGGGTTTCCAGAATGGTCTTTTCTTCCTCGGCCTTTCGCTGCTCGGTGATGTCCTGGGTGATCCCACTCATCCGTACCGCGGTGCCCTGTTCGTCGAAGAAGACCTCCCCTTCATCGTGGATAATGCGGACCTGACCGTCAAGCCTGCGAATGGCGTAATCCATACGGTAGGGAGCCTCGCGCCGCAGCGCAGCGTCGATGGCTTCCTTGAAGAGCAACCGCTCGTCGGGCGGGAAAACGGCGAGAGCCGTATCGAGATGAACCGGCGATCCGACCGGAAAACCCATGATTCGGTACATCTCGTCGGACCACAACAATCGGCCTGTGGAAAGCTCCGTCTCCCAGCTCCCCAGGCGGGCCATGTGTTGCGAAATGGCCAGCAGGTGTCGCGTTTGTTCTTTCTCGATTTCCCTTTGCTTGCGCTCGGTAATGTCGTGCAGAAAAACCACTGCCTGTCCTCCCCCCGTGGGGCGGTATTGAATGCTCACCTCCACATCCAGGGCACTCCCATCCTTGCGTCGGTGCCGGGACTCGAAGCGATGCTCTCCCTGATCCATGATGTTCCGGAAGTGGCCGACGATTCCTTCCTCCTTTCCGCTGATTTCCAGATCGGAAATGCTCATGGAGAGCAGCTCCTGTTCGCTATATCCGCTCATTCGGCAGTAGGCATCGTTAACTTCGATCAGCCGGCCTTGCAGGTTGGCCAACCAGAAACCGTCCATGGCCGTCCGCAGAATAATGCGATGCTGTTCCTGGCTGATCCGCTGTGCCTCCTCCGCCCGTTTGCGATCCGTAATGTCGTAAAAACCCACAAATACGCGGTCCAGCGTTTCTATTTTATTAGGATCCACCTTGAGCACCAGCCAAAGAATCAACTCCTCTCCCTGCAGATTGCGGATTGCAATCTCTCCCTCGAAAGAGGTGCCTCCCTCCGCCAGCCGGATCAATTCTTCCTTGATAACCGGCATGGATTCCTTGGTAAAATAAGCGGCCAGGTTGCGTTTCAAATTCTCTTTTCTTCCTGCCTGAAAGAAATCGACGCTGGTTTGATTGACATCCAGGACCTTCACCTGGGCAATGCACTCCTCCAGGAATTGCGGGTTGCGGTCAAAATAGCCACGCCAATCCGTAATTCCTTCGGCGCGAAGAGCATCGAAGCGCCTTTTCAAGACGGAAAAATCCTCTTCCCAGATGGAGATCGGAGAATGGTCGAACAGAGTTCTCAGCCGCTCTTCGCTCTCCCTGAGGGCCGACTCCATTTCTTTTTGCTTGCGAAGGGATTTCTGCAAGGAGCGATTCAGTCGAATCATGGAGCCGTAGTGCCAGAAGGCGAAAAGGAGTGCGGTACAGGCCAGAAGGATGCCGGAGGCAATGGTAATTCTTTCCGGATTCCAGTATGGCTCCGGAGCTCCATACCACTTGGCATAGATTTTCTTGTAATCCGGCGAGCCCACAAAGACAGCAACGGCCTGGCTAAGCCGCCTCAGCAGTTCCGGGTTCCCCTTCCTGACCGCAATGCCGCGCTTAAGTTCCAACAGAGGTTGCCCGACGGCCTTGACGCGCTCTTCCAGCTTGCTTTTTCGAAGTTCAAGAAGGAGGGTTGGTCGTGAATAAACCAAGGCATCGGTATTTCCGGAAATCAGCGACAGGATGGCTTCGTCAAGAGAGGAAAGAGTGACCATTTTCGCTTTTCCGTAGGATCGAATCAGAGAGAGGCCGATGCTGTAGGCTACGACTGCTACTTTCTTTCCCTCCAGGCTCTCGATGTTTTCGATATCCGATGTGGTATTGCGGACAAAAATGCAAATATCGGCCGTCTCCAGCGGCCCGGTAAAGTCCATGTCCGCTTCTCTCTCCTTGGAAATGGAAGTATTGGGTATGATGTCGATGCGACCTTCCAGCAGCGCGCCATTCAGCTGCGGGGATTCGTCGAATCCGATGTAACGGACGGAAAGACCCGCCAGGCGGGCAACCTCGTTGGTCGTATCGATGGCAAACCCGATCAGGTTGCCGGTTTTTTCATCCGGGAAATAGAGCGGTGGATAATTTTTATAAACGCCCGCACGAATTTCTTTGCGAGTTTGTTCCGCCTGGGCAAAAACGGCAAGAGGCAGACCTGCAAACCCCAGGAGTAAAGGCAGGACCAGATATCGAATCCTGGTTAAATTAGGGCGTATAACAAAATTCATGCAAAAGCTTTTTCCGATTTCCTGACATTTCGAATTGTATCGGTCCGCAAGGCAGAGTGTCAAACACAATCCGGAAGGGAATCGCATCCGGATGAAGAAAGAGGCGGTATAAGCGCCTTTTGTTCCCGCGCACCTGCCGGGCACAGGAACCGATGAGAAATCGACTGAAGCTGTAAGCGCATTATCCCTTCGTAACACCCGCCACGCAAACCCCGCCCGTGAAAAACCGGCCCAAGTTTTCGCCCGGCCACCCCCTGAAAGTCAGAAACGAGCCCTCCGCTGCTCTTTTTACCGCGCTGCCCCCCGGAAGATGGCCGGTTTACTCCTGACGCCCCTTTTTGGCTTGATTTCGCTGTGGCTGCACCGTATACTTGCAAAATGGTAAGAAAATGTGGAAAAGCGGTTTCCTATCCATATTTCCTATCCATGTTTCCTGTCCATGGCCCGGTGGCCCCGGCGGAGCGGGGAATCCAGCCGGACCTGCTGCGATTCGAGGCGCCGCCGCTTTCCCGATCGGCGGGACAATTCATTCTCCGCGCACCCGCTTCCTGGCAACCTCCGGCGACGCGCTTTGCAATTGCCGCCGATATGGTCTGCGCCGGCCGGTATCCGGGACAGATTACCGAAGCCGTCGTAGAGATTGGACCCGGTTTATGATGAATCGAAGAGAATGGATGATGATCACCGCGGCAGGTTCAGCAGAGGGAGAAAAAGCCATCCAACAGGCGGAGGTGATCATCTATGGGGCCACCCCCGGAGGGATAGCCACCGCGGTCAGCGCCGCCCGCATGGGTCACTCGGTCCTCCTCTGCGAATACGAGGATCACATTGGCGGCATCGTTTCCAACGGATTGACCAACGCCGATATCGGCAAGCGGCAGGCGGTGGGCGGGATTTTTTACGAATTCACCCGGCGGGTGCTTCGGTATTACCAGGAACAGGATAAAGACGATCCCGAAAAGACCAATGTCAAGCTGTGTCACGACGGATACTGGTACGAAGCCGACGTGGCCGAGCAGATTTTCCATGACCTGATCCGGGAAGCAGGAGGGCGCGTCCGCCTTCTCCTTTCCCATGAACTGAAACAGGCCCTGGTGGAAAAAAACCGCCTGAAAGGAATTGTACTGGAAGAGCGCGGAAGACCGGGAAGCCGGATCCCCGTTTCCGGATCGGTTTTTATCGATGCCACCTACGAAGGCGACCTCGCCGCCATGGCGGGCGCCCCCTTCCGCACCGGACGGGAAAGCCGATCCGAGTACAACGAACCGCATGCCGGCCATATATACATGGTATTCGGGACCACCCGACCCCTGCCCGGATCCACCGGGGAGGGCGATCAGGCTACCCAGGCGTACTGCTTTCGCTTTCACGTTACCAACGACCCGGCCAAACGGGTCCCGATCGGCAAGCCGGAAGGCTACCGGCGGGAGGACTACCACTGGGTGCTGGAAGACATCCGCTCCGGACGGGCCCGGAAATTCCGGGATATCATCCAGGTCTACGCCATGCCCAACCGCCGGTTCGAGCTGAACAGCGACCACCCCCATCCGGACACCGGTGTGCCCCGGGAATCGCTGGACCTGGCTGAGGATTGCTGGGACTGGCCGACCGCCACCCCGGAGCGCCGCCGCGCCATCTATCAGCGCTACAAAACGCACAACACAGGGCTCATCTGGCTTTTGCAGAACGACCCCGAGGTGCCGGCCCCCATGCGCGAGGATGCCTGCCAGTGGGGCTGGCACCGCGATTTGTGGCCCTCGAACGGCCACATTCCGCGGCAGGTGTACGTTCGCCAGGGGCGGCGGATTCTCGGCGAGGCCATTCTTACCGAAAATGACGCCCGGCTGGATGAGGGATGGCAGCGGACCGCGTTGCGGAAGGATTCCGTTGCCGTCCTGGAGTGGGCTTTCGATCCGCACGGACACCATCGCTACGATCCGGAACACCCCGGCGTCCGCGAGGGATATTTTTTCGTCGACCATCCCCCCTTTCAGGTTCCCTATGGCGTCCTGGTTCCCCGGAAAATCGACGGGTTGCTGGTGCCGGTCTCCTGCTCCTGCAGCCACGTGGCCTACAATGCCCTGCGGCTGGAGCCGGTTTTTATGGCTCTCGGAGAGGTGTGCGGCCTCGCCGCGCACCTGGCGGTAAAGAAATCCGTCGAGGTAAGGCGTGTGCCGGTGCCCGAACTGCAACAGCTGCTGGTGGAGCGAAAAGGAGTCATCACTTTTTTCGAAGACCTGCCCTTCGACGACCCGGCCTTTGCCGCGTTTCAGTACCTGGGCGCCCGCGGCCTGAATCCGGGATATAGGGCGGACGGGAATAAGCCGCTCCGTCGCGGCGAGGGATCCGGGTGCCTGGCACGTATCCTGAAGGCCGAGGGGAAGACCTGGCAGACTCCCCGCAACGACACGGACTCGCCTTTGCGGTCTGCGGAACTCTTCCGCTGGCTGAACGAGGCCGGCTACCCGATGCCCGACGAACCGGACGGACCGGTCGACCTGTCCCGGTTTGCCATGACGGTTCACCGGGCCATCCGGTCCCGGGCCGCAACCCGGTAACTCGCCATAAAAAGGTATGAATCCAACCTATCGGCTATTGCGGTAACCATCCACAGGCTGCGTCCCTTCATTTCTCGGCCTCAGACGGACTCTACGGAACGGTCAGGAACGGCAGAACCGGACGGAATAACGATTTTTTGCGAAGCCATCAAAAAAGATGCCCTGGCAAAAAGTCGCCTTCTCGCGGAAACCCTGCAAGGGGTTCATGGGAATTCTCACGATTATTACGGTTCGCATCCCGGACTTTTGCCGAGCCGGCAGGAAAGATAGCTTCGCAAAAAATCGTTTTTTCGTCCGTTTCTGCC
>CAINFC010000130.1 GCA_903847975.1 uncultured Acidobacteriota bacterium
GGCGGGGTTTGTCGGTCATGAAAATTACCTGGTCCAAAGAAAGGAGGAGAGGGAAATTGGAATGATGCGCGGGTCAAGAATCCTGACTTCATCCTCCAGCGTAACCAACAGCCCGAAGGGGGCGTTATAAACCGATTTTTCAAGAAAGGCGCGCAACCCGCGGGTGTCTTCCAGAGCATCGATTCTTTTTCGATATTTCACTTCAATGGGGATGCGTTTTGTTCCGATGGTTACCACAAAATCGACTTCCGGTTCGGCGCCACGTTCCGGAAAATGAGCAACATCCAGGTTCGGAATCGAAGCCAGAAAATAGCCAAGCGTACTTTCGGCAAGACGTCCGGCCAAATCCGAAAGATGCGGATTGGCCGCCAAACCTTCCGCATCGAGAGGCACGGTTTCCTGCAGCCATGCGGCTCGGAGGGCGTGGTCGCACAGGCAGAGCTTGGCCGGGGCGGTCTGCCGTTTCAACCGCAGTTCCAATGGTTCCACGAGACGCAGCAATAGAGTGGATTCGAGCACATGCAAGGCCCGCCGGATACTGGCCCAACTGTGGAATTGTCCGAGGATGGTGTGGATGTCGGGAACGAAAGCGGCGGGTCCGGGCGCCTGCCCGGCATAGCGGCAAGCCAGACGAAACACGCCCTCGATGAAATGCGTATCCATGCGCTGTGCCGGTTGGGCGGAAGGGATGTCATGCTGTAAAACTCTTTGAATGACGGTCTCGACCAGATAGTCGGCAATGTCCGGCCATTCCGTCGACGGATTTTCGTGGGCGACGGGATACCCGCCCAATCGACTGAAAAGCTCGAAAGCCTGCCGTCGTACCGGAAGCGTCTTCCGATTGCCGTCTGCCAGATGCCGCCAAAACTCCGAGTCGGCCAACTCTTCGGAACCATTCCCCGGCCATTGGCCGGTCTCGACATGACCCAAGCGAAGCTCCGCGATCTCCCGTAACAACAGCGGACCGAGTTCCACGGTGGTAACCCGTCCGGCGAGGCTGTCGCGGCCCAACTCGATTTGCAGAGAGGAACTCCCGGTGAGCAAAACGCGGACGGCATGGTTGTCGACCAGGTGTTTCAGTTGGGGCGCCCAGGCGTTCAAGTTCTGCACTTCGTCGAAAAACAGGTAGGTCGTTAAACCGTCCCTGGCCTGTTCGTTAAAGGAACGGCCGACTACCTGGCGTTCGAACCAGCGGGCCATTTGAAGAATGGGCTCGATGAGATTTTGCGCTCCCGGTGTGGCGTCAAACGGTACGTAAAGTATTTGGGTTGGCGCTACGCCACGATGCAGCAGTTCTTCAATCACCTGCCGCAGAAGGATGGTCTTGCCCACCCGCCGGGGACCGCGGAGGATGGTAGCCTGTGTCAGACCCGCCTCGACGAGCCGCATCAGGCGGGCAAACGCCCAACGCCGGAATCGGGGAATGGGCGTGCCGGGTTTCCCTTGCCACCATGGATTGATCGCCTGAAGGTCCTCTACCAGCTCGATTGGAAGTAGACCCTGTGCGGCATTCATTTCCTTCGGATCTTCTTGTTTCTTCATGCCCGGTCCTCCGAGGCTTCGGTCACGTTTTTAGCGCTGATCAACATACTTCCTTTTTCCTTGGCCAGCAGGTTTCCGAAGGGATCCTGAACGCGAACCAGTCGGAGGTGCGGCGTAGCGCAATCGTACACGACATAGAGCCAGTATTGATTCCGCAAATTGCAGGCCTTGGCCCACTCGTTGGCGGTAACTTCGATGTCTCCGGACATAGCGCGTCCTTTGACTTCGATGGAACGTTGGCCCTGGTCCGGATGGTCGGAAAGAAGATCGAAACCGGGATGGTCGGGCAGACCCGCCCGGCGCGCCAATTCGGGAGTGTGGACATCCGTCACCTTGGCACCGGCCGCCTCCTCGAAAGCCTGCACCATTTGCATGGCTGCCTTTTCGATGTTGGCATCATGTTGCTTGATATCCGACGGATCGGAGGACGGAACCACAAGCGCATGAGCCACAAAGGTGATCGCCCCCGGTGCCACCAATTCCGGTTCGCGCCGCATAATCTTCAGGGCATTTTCCCGACGGTTGGCGAGTTCGCGTTGTTGGCGCTTCACGTCCTCCAGAGCCTCCATGGCCTTGCGATTTCCGGCGCGGGCCTTCTCGGAATGTTTGGCTCGGGCCGCAGCCAGCTCCGCTTCCCTGTAATCGAATCCGCGAAGGATAAAGCCCTCCCTCTCCGGAATGCTGTCCTCCAGGGCTTTTTTTCGTTCCAAGGCCACCTCACGAGCGATCCGCTCGGTCAGGAAAGATCGCGCCAATTCCTTCTCTTTGCCGGCAGCGACCGCCAGGCGCTGGGCTGATGCCGGTAAACCCTGACCACCCTTGAGCAGCATAAGATGTTCCACCGGACATAAAGCGATTTCGGCGCCTTCGAATTGTCGTACACCCACCAGGCGGCAATCGAGCACCTCTTCCCTGGTGAAGGGGGACATAGCGACGGCTTCTGCTTCTTCCGGGAAGAGGGCATCCGCCTTCCTTACGACGCTGAGAAGTGCCATGTGAAAGAGATATGGCTTGTCGGCGGACGGATCGATGAAAACCGCGCCACGAGAACCGGCATCCGCCAGACGATCGCTCGCCAAGGCACGGAACCGTTCGAATACCGGTTCGCCGGGATGAAGCCAGACGACATTTTTTCGTTCGGTGGGGCGGACCACGGAAAAGAGGTAGTGCGACTTTTCGGAGTACAGTTCTAATACCGATAGAAGCGGGTCCATGGCTCCCATGCGCAATGGCCGGAACGAAAAGACTCCGCTCATATCTCCATCGATTTCGATGTCTAACAGCGGGGCCACCTGTTGGATGTACTGGCGGGTAAAACCCGGCAACAGACGAAAGTGGATCTCCTGCTCCATGCTGCGGCGCAGCCGCGGGAGGTTTTTGGCAACATCCCCGCCGGTCCCGTAAAGGGATTTCTCCCGTTCCGTCAGGGCTTCGATCTGTTCCCTGGTCATGCGCCCGTCCAGCTGTCGAGCCACGTCGTCGGAATTTTCGGTAATCGCCAGCTCCATGTATCGCCTTAGGGACACCCCTTCGAAGATGCGGCCGATGCAGTCGAAAACTTTGTCGGATTGCAGCTCCTTGCGAATTTTCTCCAGCTTGTCGAGGAGGACCTTCAACACTTTGCCCTCGCGGGTGGAGGGCGCAACCAGATTCATAATGAGCACGGGATCGTGTTTTTGGCCATAGCGATGGATACGACCCATACGCTGCTCCAACCGGGCAGGATTCCAGGGCACATCGTAATTGATCATAATCCAGCAGAATTGCAGATTGATTCCTTCGCCGGCGGCATCGGTGCAGATCAGGAAACGGGCGCCGCCTTGATCCAACGGCTTGCGGAACCGGTCTGTTTCCTCCTCGCGCTGCAGGTAATTCATTCCGCCGTGAATCTGGGCAATCTGGTCGGTGTGTCCCATTCCGCCAAGCCGCTTCACCAGGAAATGCAGGGTATCTCGGTGTTCGGTGAAAACGATGAATTTCTCGTCTTTGAATCGGGAATCCATCAGGACTTCCCGCAACCGCTCGAACTTGGATTCATGGCCTCCCTCATGGACTTTCCTCGCCAACTGGAGCAGTTGTTGGACCTGCTCCTTCTCAACCAATAGGTCGGTAAGGGAAGCGGCTACCACTCCCTGGAGAAGATTCTCCTCAGAGGATTCATGGGCTTCGCCTCGCTCCTCATCGCCTTCCTCGTCGGCGGTGGTCGTGTCGAGCATGTCCTGGTCATGGATTCTCGTTTGCAGTAACGCCATTTGCTCCACGGTTATTCTTCCGCTTTGCACATCGTCGATCAGCGCGTCCAGTTTTTCTATTCTTCGCTCGAAAGAGCGCAGCAGCGCATAGGTGGAGCTGGCCAAACGGCGCTGAAATACGCTCATGGCCAATCGGGCGGCTTCGCGATTCAGCATCTTCGCCTTGTTGTAAACCAGGCGCAAGTATTCGCTGGTTTCGTCGTAGAGCTTCTGTTCGCTTACTGCACCCTGGCCAAGTTCATAACCCAGAGTATCGGAGATGCGTTTCGGATAGAGCGGTCGGCCATCCAGGTGAACCATTTCCTCCTTGGTGCGGCGGATAAAGTGAGCCTGCCGTTGTGCGGGAGGAAATTCATGGAAAGCATCCGGTGTCGAGAGCATTTCAGGCTCCAGAATCCGCCACAGAGAGTAATAGGGGTACTCCTTGCCCATGTGCGGCGTGGCCGTCAAGAGAAGGAGGTGTTGGGCGCTCCATCCAAGCGGCAAAGGTTCGCCTGCGGTTTGAATCCCCGCCAGTGCTTCCGCCAGGCAGTAACGATCCGTTTTGCGAACGCGCAGATCGTTGCCGCAATCCGCGGCCAGCTTGTGCGCCTCATCAAAAATGACCAGATCATAGGGCACCACACTCGGTTCCTTCAACCGGGCAAACACCCGGGGACTGATCAGAGTATCGATACTAATAATGATCCGGTCGCCCGATTCGCCTGAAAAAGGATTGTCTGTGCGTGCATCCGCACCCGTTACGATCCGGAAGGGTAGATTGAACAAGCTCAGCAGCTCACGTCGCCAATTCCCTACCAGCCCGGCAGGGGTAACGATCAGTATCCGGCGAAGGAGTCGACGGGAAAGCATCTCCCGGATATAAAGACCGGACATGATCGTCTTTCCTGCCCCGGCATCGTCCGCCAAAAGGAACCGCAGCCTGGTCTGGGGAAGCATGTGGTCATAAACGGCAATGCGTTGGTGAGGAAGAGGATCGATTCCGGATATCTCGATAGCGAAGGCGGGATTAAACAAATGTCCAAAAGATAACCGTTCGCCTTCGGCCAAAACTTTGACCATTTCCGGTGGGGCGGTAAAGTCGAGAATGCCGGGTACCCTATCCGCCTTATTGACGGAGGGGGGCAATTCCCTGTTGGCGCGTTCTTCAAGTTGTCGGAGCTGGTTCCAATAAAGCTTGGATGGTTTGGTTTGGTTGTTTTCCCATCGGTTGACGGTAGCGAAGGAAATACCGAGGGAATCCGCCAAAGCCTGCTGAGTAAGACCGATATTGGTACGCAGCCGCTTGATACGATCTGCGTAATCCTCCCCTGGTTTTTGGCTAACCAACAACTGTTCCGCCATCGGCATTGCTTCCGAATGTGCCTGGAAATTTCACCAAGAATTAGACCAATATAACAGATGTTATATGCAATGTCCAGCTAATTGATTTTTAGTTGTTTTAACTTGTGCTTAGGGGCTTGCCAAAATTCTTAATGGCGTTTTAGAATAACTCCTCAAACGGATCCTGCCGTTCGGAACAGCCCAAAAATCGTTCGCAACCGGATCGGTTGCCTGGATAGGGGTTGTGTTGTCTTTGGGTGGGGTAATGAACAGGGCCATGAGCGCTGCCGGATGACGGACGGCTCTATGGGAAAGGATGGATGGAGATGGGCGATGACTTCATGAAATCCTTGGAAGCGGCCAGTGCGCCACCGCGGGAGTTCTGGGAAAACGACCTGGAAATGGCACACGATCACCTCTTCTCCCTCTGCCGCCAGGACGGGCACCTGGGAAAATGGATTCGGAAGTGCACGGGGCGGCAGATCGATATCCTCTGTAAGAACTTGGGAATCCTGGAACAAGACTCCGTTCGTCAGAAAAAGGATTGCCTATATGTTGCCCGCCATGAAATGCTTTTTCCCTATGTCCTGGTGGACGAGTTTTCTAGGTTCAAATCCAAGGTTGCCGTCCAGACTTTTGCCCAAAGCGTTCTGGACCAGGATACGCTTGCCCTCTGTCAGACCGAAGGATGTGGACTTTCCGCCTCGGGTACGCAATTGTCACGGGAAACTTTATCTGCAACAGGGACTTGATGAAGCGGGACATGAGTTTCGCTGTCCGGCGTGCGACCGGCCTGTCTTTCCTTTCAGGAACAGGAAAAAGAAGCACAGGGAGCTGCGCATCCGGATCAACAGCCAGGGGATAGCCGCTTTTATTCTCGCACAATTGGGTGAACTACAGATAATGTGGAAGGCTTGCCCCTGTCGTTGCATTTTGCGCCGTAATTCGGGGAAAAACGATATGATTGTCGGTCTTTTTTCCACCCAGGGCAAAGCCCGTAAGAAATAGGATGGCTTGAGCTTTTTCGGCATCGGCCCATGGTCTTTCGCTCTGCAGTTGGGTCAGGACAGTCGTATTGCCGGTTGCAATAGACGGGTTTACTGCACCGATGGGTTGTCTTTCGGCACTTGCAGAAACGGGCAACTGCAGAAAAGGATTCGGGCCGTAAAGCCAGAAGCAATCCTTTTTCTTTTCCAGGTAGTCGTTGGCTGCCGCCGCCACTCCGCCGGCACCCATTGCCCTCCAGTGCTCCGCGTCCTTCAGCATGCACGCTGCCTGGGCTATCGCCAGCAGCAGCTTCATCATGGAAATTTTTTGGGTGGCGTTGCCACCCAAAGAGCGGAAGGAGCTTTCCTTAAATACTTCCCTGAGACTGGCAAGACCCCGACCGACGATTGGAATCCAGGGTTCATCCACAAGGTTGAATTGCTTCTCCGAAAAAGGCATGGGCCTCCTTTTCACCAGCAGCAGGATGGAGACCGTTGGACGGCGCGCAGTCCAATCCTGGGGTGATAATCCAATAAATAGTGTCGGTTCGGCTCCGGGCTGCCGTCCAGCCCCCTTAAAGCGCCATTCTCCTCGATGAGTGCCACGCGAAAGGAGTTCTCCTCCTCATCGCCAAGACAAGCGTAATCCTCGGCCCATTGAATCTGGCAGCGAGCCGTCTCCGGAGACAAATACTCCGGAAGAGTCAGGGAGTTCCATTGCAGCGCAGCCGCCCTCTTTCGCCATTCCACTGCCGGCAACTGCCGGGGATTTGCAGGTAGCTCCATTTCCCGGCCATCCCTGAATTCAATTCGCGTTGCCAAGCTTCCGATATGACAGCAGCGAAGGAGCAGCAATTCCGTGGTTTCCAGCTCCGAGTACCGAGTCGTCGCTCGGGCTTCGGGAAGGGTTTTGCCTCCTCGCGACACTCCACCCAAAGCCATGCGGCGCAATTTCTCTTCGGCGCAGTCCAATTCCTGGAGATATCGGGCCATCAGACCCCGTTCCGGTTGCCGGCAATAGGTCGCCTCCAACAGCCATCTGATCTGGCCCGGCAGACTTACGCAAGACAGACCTTTCCATACATCCAGAGAACGACACAACACGTAAGGGGCTAAACGTGGGCCGATTTCCCCAAAGCATCCGGATCCTGTCTGGCCTGTTCCAGGGGCGGGCTGAGAATCCATGTTTCCCTTCGGGCTCCCGGCGGCCGGATGGAATCATGCCTCCGGTGCCGCCAAAGACGCCCCATTCGCTGCAGCAGCATATCCGTAGGAGCATGCCGGGTTACCAGGAAATCGTGGATATTTTTAGTGCAGGCCAAACGCTTGATTATCTCACGATCCCAGGAATTGTTGCGGGGGACTCGGGAAAGGTGACCATGCCTTTTACAGTTGAGATGGCCGGCTATTGGGAACTGCGTTTTTTTATAGCCAATGGCGGCGGTAAGATGGCCATAGACAACCTCCGCATCAGCCGGGGAGGCGTAGGACCCTGGCGGCGTGATTTCGAGAATGGACTGGTTCTTGTCAACCCTCTTAGGACAACTCATATTTTTTCCACTGCCGAGCTTGGCGGGTTGCTTCATCGCACCGGGATCCGCCGGATCAAGGGCAACCAGGCTCCTGAAATCAACACCGGTCAGACCGTCAATGCAGGCCTCTCCCTTCAACCATTCGACGCCATCATTCTGTTGGCTGATCCTATCGATTTGAAACGCCTCTTTCTGCCGCTGATTGTACGCTGAATACGGGGATTGTACTGGCCCAATTGCCAATTATGAAAGAAGGCTGGACCCAGGCAGGTTCCGGTCCTCGCGCGAACGCTAACGCGGCGTGTTGGCGCCTCTCCATGGCTTCTCCCGGAAAAGCCCGCTTCTTCTCCTTTGCCGGAATCCAGGCAATGTTGCGATCGGATAGAAGGTTTATTGCCGCGGGAGGAGGGGCGCTCAACCGTCGGTTCGAGCCCAAAAACATACCGACTGCCGTTGACAATCGGAAGGCAACTCAACCGCGATCCAGGACCTCGCGGACCTTGGAGACCACTTCCTTGATGCGAAACGGTTTTTCCAGGAAAAAGAGGCCGCTGGCCAGAACTCCCTGATCGGCGATCACGTCGGCCGTATATCCTGACATGAACAGGAATTTAATATCGGGATAAAAAACGGATATTTTCCTGGACAGGTCCTGGCCGTTCATCTCCGGCATAATGACATCCGTCATGAGCAAGTGGATCGGTCCGGTGTGTTTCTGAGCCAGCTGCAGGGCACCTTCCGGAGAAGAGGCGCACAGAACCTGGTACCCATGGAGCTCCAGAATGGACTGGGTCATTTTCAGGATGGCCGGTTCGTCCTCCACCAATAGTATCGTTTCGTGGCCGCGGGGTGCGGATTCCTCCGCACAAGCCTCCTGGCCGGTTTCGGTCTTTCCCGAATGGTGCGGAAAAAAGATTTTGAAAGTGGTCCCCCTGTCCGGCAGGCTGTCCACCTGTATAAGCCCGCCATTCTGCTTGACGATGCCATAGACCGTAGCCAATCCCAGACCGGTTCCCCGACCCATTTCCTTGGTGGTAAAAAACGGTTCGAACAGTTTTTCCAAAGTCGCTTTTCCCATGCCGCAACCGTTGTCGCGAACGGCCATCCAGACATATCGGCCGGAAACAGAATCGGTTTTTTTCAACCATTCCATCTCCTCCCCGGTTTGCATACCGGTCTCGATGATTACTTTCCCCACTCCCTTGATAGCGTCGCGGGCATTCACGCACAGGTTCACCAGGATCTGGTCAATCTGCATGGGGTCCATCTTGACGGTATCCGCTTGCTTACCCGGAATCCATGCCAGCTCGATCTGCTCCCCGATCAGACGCCGCAGCATCCCCAACAGGCCCTCGATGGTCTCGTTCAAGCGGAGAACCCTGGGAGAAATAACCTGTTTTCGTGCAAAGGCAAGCAGCTGGCGGGTCAGGGCGGCGGAACGATCTGCGGCTTTGCGGATTTCTTCCAAATGGGCGCGCCACGGATCGGAAGGCCCCATCCGGTCCAGGACCAGGTCCGCGTGTCCGAGAATGACATTGAGCATGTTGTTGAAGTCGTGGGCTACGCCGCCGGCCAGCCGGCCCACGGCTTCCATTTTCTGCGCCTGCTGCAGCTGGATTTCCAGGATCACTTTCTCTTCTTCGGCCCGTTTGCGCTCAGTGATGTCTTTGTCGACCCCCCGATAGCCTTTCAGGTGTCCCTGCTCGTCGAGGATCGGCACTCCGTTCGTCAGCAGGCAGATCCGCTCTCCCTTGCCGTTGAGGTTCCAGTTTTCCAGATCGCGGATGGGCTGCCTGCGCGCCATGAGGTCGGCAAATATCGGCCCGACTTTCGCCGCTTCCTCCGGCGGCATAAAGTCGAACGGCTTCTTTCCAAGGATGCCCCCCCGTTTGGTGCCGAAGTATTCCAGGCCCTTCTCGGAGCTGAAGGTGTAGACCCCATGCTCATCCACTTCCCACACCCAATCCGCCATGCTCATGAGGATATCCCGGAATCGCCGCTCGCTCTCCCGCCTCTCCGTCTCCGCCCTTTTCCGTTCGGTAATGTCGCGGGTTGTGGAAAGGATATGGGCCTCGTTGTCCAGGAAAATCAGACTGGCGGACACCAGCACCACATGCTCCGACCCGTCTTTCCCCAGCAGGCGGGCTTCAAAATTGGATACCTCGCCCTGGCTGAGCAGCAAGCCAACCATGCGCCGCCTTTCGCCCGATTCCACCCAGATCCCTACCTCGGCCGACGTCCTGCCAAGGAGCTCCTCCGGCGCGTATCCCAGGGTGGTTAAAGAACCCGGATTGACCTCCACGAAAAGACCGTCCCGCAACCGACTGATGCTCACCGCATCCGGGCTGTGGCGAAAGGCCTTCTGGAATCGGATCTCGGCCCGGCGAAGGGCTTCTTCGGCCTGCTTTTGCTCGGTGACGTCCTGATTGACTCCGACCGTTTTCAACGGTCCGGCCCCGGAAATTTGCACTGCCTGGCCGAGCCAGCGAATCCATCGAAGCTGTCCATCGTCCCGGCGCACCCGGAACTCCATCGCCCGGACCTCCCGGCTTTGGATGACGCGCTCGAAATCCTTTTGAATACGCGCCAGGTCATCCGGATGCAGATGCTGCCAGCAAAAGTCCGCCAGACGGCCCTGGAAGTCGTCGGGTATCCCCCAGATCTCGCCGAACTCGGGCGTCCACCGGGCCCGGCCGGTATCCATATCCACCTCGAACATCCCAATTTGCCCGATGCGCAGGGCCATTCGCAGAATCCGCTCGCTCTCCTGCAAGGCTTCTTCAAACTTTTTACGCCCGGTAATATCCAGAATCGTTCCGTTCCAGCAGATGCTGCCGTCGGGAAGAGCTCTGGGATTCGATTGCGCGCTGAGCCACTTCGTCTCCCCGCTTCCTGGCAGGATCCGGAACTCATGCACCCAGGGACGCATGGAATGCGCCGATTCCTCAATCGAGGTCAGCATTCCATGCACGTCATCCGGATGGACGATTTCGGCGATGCGGCTGAAATCCTTGAGCTCCTCCAAAGATCGGCCGAATAACGGGCCGGCTCCTTCGCTCAGGAAGGGTATTTCCACCGAACCGTCCGGATGGCGGATAAAGCGGTAGACCGCTCCGGGGATCGAGGCGGTGATATCGTGCAGCACCTCCTCGATCATCAACCGCTCCAATTCGCCTGCAGCTCTCCCCGCCACCAGCTGGAGAATGGACTCGGCCACCGGCCGATGCGCCAGCGGCCGGCGCCCGATAACGGCAATCAGACCGATCGGCTTGCCGGTGTGGCTAAAGAGGGTCACCCCCAAATAACTCTCCGCTCTCAGATCCTGCAATACCGGATCGCGGGGGAATAGCCGGCACACATGGGCCGGGAAGCAACAAACCGTTTGACCGACTACATCCCCGCAAGGCGTATCCTTCAGGGCATAGGATACGTTGTCCTCGAAATGGCCGTCGCACCAGACGGCCAAAGTGCGGGCCCAGAGCCCGTTCCCTTCCAGGCGGTCGATGCAGACGAAATCCATGCCGAGGCAGCCGGCCAGACAGGGTGCCAGCAAATGAAAGAAGGAAGTGTCGGACAATCCGCTGCTGGTTTGGGCCAAAAAGAGCTGCACTTCCTCGATCTGTTTCCGCCCGGTGATATCGTTCAGAACCACGTAACAGAGCGGGGCCTCATCGGTCTCCTTTTCCAGACAGGCTTCCAGGTGGGCCCACCAGCCGGGTCCGTCTTGTTTCGCCATTTGCAGATCGAACCCTTGCGGCTCCCCGGTTTCGAAGATCCGGTGCAGATGCCGGCCGAAAAAATCCCGGTCCTGCGGATGAATGTATAGCGAGAGCGGCTGTCGGACGAGTTCATCGCGGGTTGCCCCGAGCAACCGGGCCGCCTGGCGATTGGCGTCGAGAATCGTTCCTTGCCCGCAAAGGGTGACGTAGCCCACCGGCGCCCGGTCGAATAAGTCGAAATAGCGGTCGCCGACCTTCTCCGGCACCACAGCAGGAATTCCAGAGCCTGCGGAGGGAGGACCATCCGGTGACGATTCAGAAAATGAGCTTGTCGGAGAGAATGTCTGCCTGGCGGCGGCGGCTTCTTTTTTCTGGAACAGTTCGTTCCCTTCATGAAAGGGTGGTTTTGTCATTCCCATAAACCTGTTGGCTGCTTTTCCGTTTCGACAAAAGATCAGCAATTCTATCCAAACTCAGCCGCAAGGGAAAGAGGACCCGCAGGATATTTGACAAAGGTATATTAAGACCCACAGCTGTGACCCCGGTTGAGTACGATACCAGGCTTTAGTATATGGGATTCGTGGGAGAATCTGCACCAGGAGGCGAAGAGAATTCACGATTCAAACGATTCCGAGGCGATAACGGATGGACCATGAAAGTGGTGGCTGCGGAGGAAAAGGCGGATGCCGTCTTGTCGAAATCGCTACAATTTCTTGCTTATGCTTCATAGTTCAATGGGCACGTTTCAGGACTATAGTCGCTCCCGACACCTTCGCCGTTACACAACACGGCACCTTATTTACCAGGACGCTAATATGCGCCACTTTTCCCTTGACGTCCATATATTACTTCGCGTACCTTCTTTTTAATGTGGGGCTCTTCTTGTAAATGCATTTTTCATTACATATGCTTTCCATTGAAAAGCTTTGTAACCCAATGAAGGACACCCGTCACATTATCTATATGACGCTATCTGTCATAGTTTCTATCCATTATTAATAAGGAAGGAAGCCAGAGATGCAGCGGCAAAGGAGATTCTCGCCTGTATTGGTGTTCTGTTGTCTGGTCTTGGCTTATTGCGCCGGCTCCATAAAAAAGGCACCAGCGGCTGAACTGGCCGAAAAAGAGGAAATTTCCGCATTGGAGCCCATTACCTCGAAGATCTCGGCGACCCTCACCGGTGCACCGTTGTTGCGGAGTGCAAGGCCCGAGATGGTTCACTGCTTGCAGCCGGGGAGTTCCCCTCCGGAAAGGGGCCTCGATCCCGCTGCAGAAATCAGTTCTCCTTCCGCAAAAGGAAAGTCGGTCTCCTCAGGCCAGAAGCTTCCCCAGGTTCATGTCGCGGCAATTTCGGCAGGCAGTTACCACACCTGCGCGATTGTCTCGGGTGGACTTTGGTGTTGGGGTAAAAGTGCGAATGGAAGATTGGGCGACGGATCCAACACCGATCCGCTTGCTCCCGTCCAGGTGAGTGGGCTAGCCAGTGGCGTCGAGCAGGTTGCAGCAGGCAGCAAGCACACCTGCGCAAGAACCGCAGGAGGCGGTGTGAAATGCTGGGGAGACAATGGCGGCAAGCTGGGTAATGGAAGCGGGGCGGAAGAATGGCTCCCGGTGGATGTCACCGGCCTGACCAGCGGTGTTTTATCGATTGCCGTGGGAGAGAACCAGTCCTGCGCGATTGTGACGGGCGGTGGTTTGAAATGCTGGGGGCCGAACTCGGCTGGTGAGGTGGGAGATGACACTACGTCCGCGGCTTGGAATCCTGTGGCCGTCACCGGTATGACCTCCGGCGTCCTGGCGGTCAGCGCGGGCGAACATCACACCTGCGCCCTGGTTACCGGTGGTGGTGTCAAGTGCTGGGGGGCCAACCAGGAAGGGCAGCTGGGAAACGGCAATAACGCTACCCAACTCAAGCCTGTGGATGTTCTCAATCTCGGCAGCGGCGTCGAGGCGATCTCCGCCGGCGGCCGGCACACCTGCGCCCTGCTCACCGGTGGAGGAATCAAATGCTGGGGACTTAACAGTACCGGGCAGCTCGGTGACGACACCTACACGAACTCAAACACGCCGGTAAATGTGATAAACCCGCCGACCGGAATCTCGCGGATCCATGCCGGCGGAGACCACACCTGTGTAATGACCGCAGGCGGTGCAACCCATTGTTGGGGATACAACGGATACAATCAGCTTGGGGATGGGAGTTCCTACTCCTCGCCCAAGCCCGTCGCCGTGACCGGGTTGGCCTCAGGAGTGGCCTCCATCTCCGCAGGACTCGCTCACACCTGTGTAACCATGGTGTCGGGCGGAGCCCAATGCTGGGGGTTTAACAATGAAGGGCAGCTCGGCGATGGGGACAGGTCATGGCGGTGGCTGCCGAAAGCAGTGACGGGCCTTTCCAGTGGCATTTTGAAGGTTGCACCGGGAGTTGCGCATGCCTGTGCGTTAACCTCGACAAGTGGAGTGACGTGCTGGGGCGACAATACCTGGGGAGGGCTAGGGGATGGAACGCTCATTGCCAGACCCGTCCCGGGAGCCGTACCAAGTCTCGCATCCGGTGTTGCGGACGTTGGCTCCGGCCAAGATTTCAGCTGTGTCCGGACTTCGGCAGGCGGCATCAAATGTTGGGGGATCAGCGACCACGGTCAGCTAGGCAACGGCGCGCCTCCCGGTTACTCGGCCACACCCGCTGATGTCAGCGGACTGACCAGCGGAGCAGCCTCCCTGGCTGTTGGAATCTTTCACGTATGTGCCCGGACCGACACCGGCGGCCTCAAGTGCTGGGGCTATAATGTCGCCGGGCAGCTGGGGGATGGAACGACCAGCGACCAGAATGTGCCCCGGGATGTAACAGGCTTGACCGGAGTCGGGGCTGTGGTAGCAGGAACCTACCACACGTGTGCACTCACCGCCTCGAACGGAGTGAAATGCTGGGGAGACAATAGCAAGGGACAGCTCGGAGACGCGGGGGTCTCCGGCAGTTACAGTACCGTTCCAGTGGATGTCAGCGGGCTGACCAGCGGTGTGGCAGCCATCGCGGCTGGATACAAACACACCTGCGCCGTGCTATCGGGGGGCGGTCTCAAATGCTGGGGGTATAACAACCGCGGTCAGCTTGGTACCGGAGCTCGCTACGACTGGAACACTCCGACCAATGTATGGTATACGACGGACGCTGTTGCGGTAGCTGCCGGGCGCAATCTCACCTGCTACCTGACTTCCGCCGGGGCGGTGAAGTGCTGGGGCGACAATGAGTTCGGCTCTCTCGGCATTGGTACTCGGATCGACTCCACGATCCCGGTTGAATTGAGTGAGCTCGGGTCGGGTAACCTGGCAATTGCCTCCGTGAGTGAGCTTACCTGCGCCTTGACGTCCGCAAATGCGGTGAAATGCTGGGGGTGGAATCAGACTGGCCAGGTTGGAGACGGAACGTCCTCCATTCTTCCTCGCCCGGTTCTGTTTGGTGGTTCGCTTCTGCGGGTTTTCATCCCTGCCGTGAACCGATAAGCCCACACCCTGCAGCAAGTGCCTTGCTTGCAGCGAGCTCTGCGTTGTGCCCCTTGGCATTACGGCAAAACAAGTGGCCTCGATCACCCCACCCTGTCAGTGATTCGGCCATGGACAGTGGAAGGGATTCCCTATCCAGATTCATTTATTGCTGCCGGACTTCCGGCGGCTGCCGTTCGATAGGGGCCGGCACCGGGCGAGCTCTGAAATAGTCGCGATCCAAGGCAGGTGGCCGTTTGCCCAGGAGCGGAGACGGCCTGCAACAGGTTCGCGGTTATCTTCGAATTCAGCGGCCTTCCGGAGAGGTTTTACGGGGAACGAGCCTCGGAAAAGCGCAATCCCCCCGCGGCGCACGGAAGCCCACCCGGGAAAGCGGCCGGAACGAATCAAAAGGTATTACTATTTCGTGGTATATTCATCCCTAATCTGAAAGGCCGATTCGTAGAAGCGCCGATTGCGGCGCGGCCAGCCAGTTGCTTCAAGAACGGTTTGAATTCGATGTTGCGGGCCCGCTACCAGGCAAGGGTCTAAATTGTAGAGGGGATTTACCTCGTTGCGGTGGAACTATGGGAATGCGGATTTATTCACTCTTCGCACCTGTCGATCCGGTACCCGTCTGCCCATGGGCAACCCCAACAGACAACTGCCACCCTGAAGATGGCGCTCCGGTTGCGGCTGCGATCCGAGCGTTCCGCGGCTGGAAGCGTACCGTCTTTTTATTCGGGGTTCTCTTCAGTCTCTTTGCCTGTGCCGGGAGCGAGCCGGAAGGGATTCTCACCCCGGAGGAGCGGCATTGGCTCCTCCGGAACCGTTCGAGAACCGTGCTGGCAATCGAAACCGGATACGCTCCATTCGTGTTCCTGGATGCCGGCGGGCGCCCTGCCGGTCTGGCCCAGGATTACCTTCTCCTTGTAGAATCGAAAATCGGAGTTCACTTTCCGCAGAGAACCTTTTCGACCCTGGAGGAGATCCTGGACAAGGCTCGTGCGGGAGAAATCCACATCATCAATGCGATCACCAAAACTCCACAACGGTCGACATTTCTTAGCTTCACCGATTCCTATATTTCCGTACCGAACGTCTTCATCGTTCGCAAGGATTACTCCGGCCCGGTGCACGAGGAAAATCTCTCCGGGCGGAAGGTCTCTTTGGTCAAAAGCTATGCGGTAACGGAGAATCTCTGCAACAAAGGGATCGGCCTGGTGCCCGACCTGGTGCCCGACGATCTCACCGCTCTTTATAATGTCTCTTTCGGGCATTCCGAGGCCGCGGTTACCGACCTGGCAACCGCGTCCTATCTGATCGGATGGAAGGGCATTACCAATCTCCGCATCGCGGGAGAAACGTCGTTCCCCATTCGACTTTCTATCGGCACTCCCATCGGCGAGCCCGTCCTTCAAGCGATTCTTCAAAAGGGGCTGGACGCCATAACGGAATCAGAGCGCAAGGCCATTCACCATCGTTGGATCAATGCCGCCGATGCGAACTGGTATCAGGATTGGCGGTTCCGGGCGGCCTTCGGCCTGTTGCTCTTCCTGGTTTTTGCGGCGGTTGCGGGAAACCTGATCTGGAACAAGGCCCTGCGCATTCAGGTTGCCGTTCGCGCCGAGGCTCTCGCGAAAGAAAGGACCCATTTGCAGGAGAGCGAAGCCCGCTTCCGAAGCTATTTCGATTTGCCGTTGCACGGCATTGCCATCACCTCGCCGGCCAAAGGGTGGATTGAGGTCAACGATCGGATATGCTCGCTCCTGGGCTACGCACGGGAAGAACTCATGCGGAAGACGTGGGTGGAAATGACCCACCCGGACGATCTTTCCGCCGACCTCCGACAATTCGAACGGGTTCTGGCCGGAGAAATCGACCAGTACCAATTGGAGAAGCGCTTTTTACACAAGAGTGGGAAGGTAATTTGGATTGGCCTTTCTGTGGGCTGCGTTCGAAAAGCCGATCGCCTCGTGGATTATTTTATTGCTTTGCTCGAGGATATCACCGAGCGAAAGCAGATCGAAGACATGCAGTCCTTTCTCGCTCAAACCGCCAGCGCGACGCCCGACGGGCTTTTCTTCCCTGCCCTGGCCCGATACCTGGCTCAAAGTCTCGAAATGGACTTTGTTTCCATCCACCGCCTCCAGGAAGACGGGCGGCCGGCACGGACTTTGGCTTCATGGGGCAACGGCCCCTGGGAGGATAACATTTCCTCTTCTCGGAAAGATACGCCTTGGGGTGAAACAGCGGGAAGAGATGTCATTTGTTATCCCGCCGATGTCCGCCGGCTTTTCCCGCACGATCCGCTGCTCCAGGATCTGCAAGCGGAAAGTTTCGTCGGGGTGATTTTCTTTGGGCACACCGGGCTCCCGATCGGCTTGATGGCCGCAATCGGGCGGCGGCCGCTGGCCAACCGGTCCGTGGCGGTTGCCACGCTGAAAATGTCGGCGCTGAGAGCATCGGGGGAACTGGAGCGATTGGATGCCGAAGAAGCGCTTCGGGAAAGGGAGGCACGGTTTCGTAACATTTTCGAAGAATTGCCGGTTGCCATTTGGGAGGAGGACTTCTCCGATATGAAAGCCTGTTTTGACGAACTGCGCCGGTCCGGTGTTAGCGATTTCCGCACCTATCTGGACACGAATCCGGAAAAGGTTTCGGAACTGGCCGCCAAGGTTCGAATACGGGCCACCAACCGGAAGAGCGTGGAACTGCTTGGCGCGGAAAGCGAGGAGCAGCTCATCAAGGAAATCCCGCGGTATTTTACGGCGGATTCCTGGCCCGTTTTCCAGGAAGAGATCCTGGCGCTGGCGGAAGGAAAAACCCGTTTCCAGACAGAAATCCCCATATTGAATACACGGGGTGAGCCGTTGAACCTGATATTGACTCTCGCCGTACAGCCGGGTTATGAAGAAACCCTCTCCCGGGTTCTGGTTTCCTTTCAAAACATAACCGAACAAAGGCAAGCCGAACTGGAAAGAGCCAGGCTGGAAGCCCACCTGCGCCAGGCTCAAAAAATGGAATCCGTCGGTCGGTTGGCCGGAGGAGTGGCCCACGACTTCAATAATATGCTGGGGATCATCCTTGGGCATGCGGAATTGGCGATCGAGCAGGGGGACTCGACCTACCGCCTCCATGAGAATCTGCAGGAAATCCGCAAGGCGGCCGTCCGCTCTGCCGATCTGACCAGGCAGCTTCTTGCTTTTGCCCGCAAACAGACGATTGTGCCCCGGGTTTTGGATCTGAACGAAACGGTTGCTTCCCTGCTCAAAATGCTGCACCGGATTATCGGAGAAAATATTCAATTGACCTGGAACCCGGGGCTGCGGGGTTGGCCCGTGAAAATGGATCCCACGCAGATCGATCAGCTTTTGGTAAACCTGGTGACCAACGCCCGGGACGCTTTTACCGGAGTCGGCCAGATCGTCATCGCCACGGAAAATTGTATTTTCGACCGGGAGTACTGCTCGACTCACCCGGACTATCTACCGGGAGAATTTGTGCAGCTCCGGGTAATCGACAACGGCAGCGGGATCGACCAGGAAACATTGCCGCACATTTTCGAACCCTTTTATACGACGAAAAGTACAGGAAAGGGCACCGGCCTGGGCTTGGCGACCGTTTACGGCATAGTGGAACAGAATAACGGTTTTCTGGCTGTCGAAAGCAAGCCGGGCCAGGGAACGACCATCCGAATTTTCCTGCCGAGGCATGTAGGACCGGCGGAGCCTCACCCTATCGAAAATCCGCCAGAGCCGCTTCACCGTGGCCGGGAGACCATTTTGCTGGTGGAGGACGAGCGGGGAGTGCTCCATCTGACCATGACCATGCTCGAAAAGCAGGGCTATTCGGTACTGGCGACAAAAAGCCCCAGCGAAGCGATCCGTATTTCGGAAGAATACACCGGAGAAATCTGCCTCCTGTTGACGGACGTGATCATGCCGGAAATGAACGGCTGCGAGTTGGCGGAAAAGCTGCAGGCGAGGTATCCCGGCCTCAAGCGCCTGCTCATGTCCGGGTATACGGCGGACATCATTGCCGGCCAGGGAGTCCTGGAAGATGGGTTTCATTTCATCCAGAAGCCTTTCACTTTGAAAGCTCTATCCGCAAAAGTCAGAGAGGTGCTCGATGAAAGGGGTCCGGCGTGACGTTCTGCACGAGTACGGAGCGACCCTCTCCGGACCACTGGCAACCGGGAAGAGGTGTGCTATGAAACCTTTGCGTCGTGATTCCGGCAGCGGGTACCTCCTGCTGTCTTTTACGCTTGCGCTCCTGACGATCCCTTCTGCCATCGGGCGGGCGGCCGAGAAGCCGCCGGCACCGGATTACGCCACGATCATCCACGATTTCCGGAATTCCATCCCGAAGCTCATGCGGGAGCAGCAGGTCCCCGGGCTGGCGCTGGCCGTAGTGAGCGACCGGGACATCCTGTGGATGGAGAGCTTCGGCTTCACGGCCGACCATCAACAAATCGCCATAACCCCGGATACCCTGTTCAGCGTGCAATCGGTTTCGAAGAACTTTACGGCGGCCGCCGTGCTTATTGCCGTGCAGGAGCATTTACTGGATTTGGATAGACCGATCCATGAATATATGCCCGGCTTCAGGGTAAACAGTCGGTTCGAAGAACATCCGGAAAGGAAGATGACGTTGCGGCTGCTGCTCAGTCACCGTGCCGGATTCACGCACGAAGCGCCGGTAGGCAACAATTACGACGGGGATAGTGCCTCCTTCGCGCGGCATATTCAGAGCATATCTCAAACATGGCTGCGGTTTCCTGTGGGGCAGCGCTACAGCTATTCGAACCTGGGCATCGATCTGGCAGGATACATCCTGGAACTCAGATCGGGGATGCCGTTTCACCGGTATGCCAAGCAGAAGCTCCTGGATCCGGTCGGTATGGCAGCCAGCTCGTTCGACATGGAGTTCATCAAGGGCTCGACAAAACGGGCCTTGGGGCACGGCATGCTGCCGCAGCCGGTCGAAGTCCCGATGATTCCCTCGGGCGGGCTGTACACGAATGCGCGCGAGTGGGCACGGTACGTGCAATTCCATCTGCGGCGGGGCCAAATCGAGGGCGGGGCGCTGCTCCAGGAACACCTGCTCGAACCGATGTATGAAATCCCCTTTCGGCTGCCGCAGCAAACCAGCGGGTATGGACTGGGATTGGGCGTTTATTTCAGAAGCAAGCACCAGGCCATCGCTCTGGATCATGGGGGAGGAGGTTTCGGCTTTTTATCGAAAATGATCTGGTATCCGAAATTCGGGCTGGGGATTGTACTGCTGACCAACTCAGCCGATCATCTCTTCCAGAACACGCTGCCGAACCAGATCCTCGATCGCTTCCTTGCCGCCGGGCCGGGCCGGGCAGAAGCGAAGAGGGCGGAGGGCCCGGATCCGGTGACCGATTACTTCGATATGCCTCCGGCACGTCAACGCATGCTTGCGGGAGAATATCTTTTCAACCGCAGCGGCCACATGGTTCTGACTTTCCAGGAGGGCCGCCTGGGAATCGAGCGCGGAGGGGACTTCCTGCCGATTCGTTGGGTCGCCGAAGACGAAGGCTTTGTACTGCTGGACGGCACGCGGGTCTATTACCGGTTTGTACGCAAGAGGGCCGGCCTGTCCTCCTGCCTCGTACGACTGAATGACGGGGAGTTCCTCGACTACAACGTGGGTGCCGACGATGTTTCCGGCCCCGATAAGCCGGAGTGGGATCGCTACACCGGGAAATACCGGTTCCGGATCTTTGGCCAGCCTTCGGGATCCGTCCGGGTCCACAAGCGAAACGGCTGCCTGTTTCTGGATACCATGGTCGACGATATGAAGCTGGAGGAATACCGGCCGGGATTGTTTTTCACCGCCCATGGCGAAGCGTTGGATCTGCGCGGAGCGGTGCCGACCTGGCGAAACATATCGCTGGAAATGATTCGGATTCCGCCCGCCTTGCAGGCATCTTTAGTGGTTTGTGCCCTGATATTTCTGTCGGCCGTCCTGGTCTGGCCGGTGGCCTTCCTGGTCCAGCGGATCCCCGCCCGAATGAGATCCGGCATTCCGAAATCGAAAATGCCATGGGCTGCACGTTTTCTGGGCGGCATTCTTGCTGCCTGGGATGGCGTGTTGATTGGCGCGCTCCTGACGAGCGCATCCTTTCTTATTGGCGCAGGCATTGACCCGATGGTCCGCTTGCCGCAACCCGTCCGGATCGGCCTTGTCGTCGGTGAGGCGATTTCCTTACTGGCACTCGCACTTCCGCTTTTTGTGGCGCTCGCCTGGAAGAGGCGCTGCTGGACCCGATGGGAGCAGCTGCATTATTTTCTGGTGACGCTCGCCGCGCTGTTTGTCCTCGGCGTTCTCCTCCATTGGAAGCTGCTGAAGTGGCCTTTTTGAAGAAATGAGCCGGTATCTCCAGCCCCCGGAAATCGGAGGTGCGCCGATCGCTCCTCCGCCTCCCGGGATCGTTCGCTCCCGGCAGCAGCAGAATCCGTGGAGGAGGATCGATTGCTGGACCTCTTCGCGCACCATGCTGCTCGAGAAAAACGTTTTTCGGTCCAACGCCGCCCTGGGGACTCTGATCACGGAAACCGGCTCGCCCTATGGCAGCGGCGGCGGCGCCATCCTTGTCGGGGCTCATGGCTCGACAATCCGGGGCAACCTTTTCGAAGGAAACCTGGCCTCGACCTACATGGTCGGCAATGGCGGCGGGCTGACCGTTCAGCAGACGGATAATTTTTCCGCGACCGGTAACACCTTCCGCGGCAACTGGGCCGTCTTCCGGCATGTTTATAATACCCAGCTCACCGCGCGCGGCGGCGGACTTTTTCTTTTCCTGGTGAAGTATTCCCGGATACAGGAGAACACCTTCGAGAGCAATTACGGTGCCTTCTGGCAAAGCGATACGAGCATGCGGGCGGGCGGCGGCGGACTGGCGACCAATGCCCTGGAGGAGGTCGCTATTTCCGGAAACCTGTTTCGCGCCAACGTAGGCAGCGGCCATGCCGCCGGCCTGGGCGGAGCCCTGCTGGCCGGCGACAACTCGCTCGGTCCGGTCCTGCTGGCGGACAACACGTTCGAACAGAACCAGGCCAGCCTGACGGGCAGCGGCAGCCTGGGGGGGCGGTCTGCTTCGGAGCGCACGACTCCGTAATCCGCGGCAATGTGTTTTTCGGCAATCGCACCGGCCTGAACGGGGCAGGCGGCGCACTGACCCTGGCGCCCATCCTGGAGGACCTGTACGGAATGGTCAGCCAGATCCGGATCGACGGCAATCGCCTGATCGGCAACAGTGCGGGAACCGACGCGCAGGCCTCATTGGGAGGAGGGATCTATGTCGAAAAATCTACCGGGGTGGTCCTCAGCAACAACCTGGCGGTCTCCACTATTTCCGCACTGGGCGGCGGCTTCTTTCTGAAGGGAGGGACCCATGTCACCGGCGCGGATATTCTGGCGGTCAACAATACCCTGGTCACCAACCAGCCCAGCGGGATCGATGCCTGCGACTGGGCTCAGCAGCCGCTCGAGATGATCAACAACATTTTCGTCGGCCATGCGCTGGCTCTCAAGGCCGGCCCGTGTCCGGCCTCCGGAGTCGCCCCGACCTCGCTGGCGGCCGGCTACAACCCCTTCTACAGCAATACGGCCCGTATCCAGTCCTCCGGCCCCCTGACCGAAACCGGTTCGGTGCTCGGGGATCCGCGTTTTGTCTCCCCGGCGATCGGCGATTATCGCCTCCGGGAAAACTCGCCGGCAGTCAATGCCGGCGATCCCCGTGGAATCCCACCCGCTCCGGACCACGACATAGACAAGGCTAAGCGCCCTTCCGGCATCCGCACGGATA
>CAINFC010000131.1 GCA_903847975.1 uncultured Acidobacteriota bacterium
ACCGTGCGCCACTGCCCGGCCATTTCTAAGCGATGAGGAGAGGTGTCGTGTTGTATTTCTTCTCCCGGATCAAAGTGGTATTGACCGACCGGGCGGAGGGGTTTTTGACCGATTCCGTGCCGGCGGCAGAAACCGGTCAACGCCGCATAGGAAAGGTCATACCCGGAAGCCAGAAGCTCCTCATGGACTCGGACCAGGTTCCCCCGGCAGGAGGCATAATGTTGCAGGATCTCCTGCCGATAGGGCTCGGCTTTTTCCGAGCGGACGATGCGGGGCGGAACCTCCGAGGCCGATCCAATGACCTTGCGAACGGCCGACCGCGAAAGCTTCAGGGTCCGTGCGATATGACGCTTGCTCACTCCCTGACGATGCAATTCCAGAATGGTGGTACGTTGATGAGGAGACAACATGCTGTTTCTCTTTTTCCTTTCCGATGGATTCCGACAGTCGATGTAACCCTTCGAGTACGGTCTGCAAACATTCCCAGGAGTTCTGTTTTTCGGCCGGGCCTAAGGCGGCGGAGACTTCGTGCCATTGCTGTTGGACTCGCTGGGCCGAATCGGCCAAACGGTCCAGGGTTGCCGACCATGCCTGGACGGTGGCCACCGGTTCTTCTTGGGCCATTTCGCGCCGAGCCCGCAAGAAAAGTTGGGGATCTTGGAGGATTCTCTGGCGTAGCGGAAACGACCCATCGCGCCAACCGACATACAAGGCCTCCACGTCCCGGGTGCGGAATCGGTGCCGGGCGATCTCTTGCGCCAAGCGTAGGCAATCCTGCGGTTTGGCGCGCGCCATGGGGACCAGATACTTCATCGCCGCCTGCGAGCCAATCCTTCCCTCACGCACCCATTCCTGTACCGAGTCGGGCAGTTCTTTCACCAAGGCAAGACGGCGAGATACCCAGGATTCGCTCCGGTCGAATTGCCGCGCCAAATCCTCCACCCGCATCGCAAAGTGCTCGTGCAGTTCTCGCAGCAACCATCCTTGCTCCAAAGCGGTTTCCGCCTCCGAGCTGCGCATCGATCGGTCCAACACCAACGCTTCGCTTTCCTCCATCGCCCAGACGGTGACTCGTACTGTGTCCCGGCCCAGTTTTCGCAGCGCCCGCAACCTCTTGTACCCGTCGATGAGCACGTAACGATCTCGCTCCGCCGGCAAAGCAATCACGACAATCGGTACTTGCTGGCCTCGTTCCGCCAGCGAAGACAATAATCGTCGCTCTCGTTCCGGACGTCGCACCCGTAACCCTTCGTAGCGCAGATCCAGTTGATGAAACTCCAGGTCCATATCTCTCTTCGCTTAGCGGCCTTTTTCGCAAAGTCTAATGATAAGAGAAAACGGATCTAGTCTTTTTCCCCCTACAGGGAAGTGGTCCTGCAACGAACTTGTTTTCTTACGTTTACCTCCTTAACTAGTCTTTTCCGCACATGCAGGCAAGTGGTCCCGCAACTGGCTTGTTTCCTTGAAGTTAACACCATAACTAGTCTTTTGCGGATGATCGGGCATGTTGCCCCGGATCGGTCGGAATATCCACGGCCTCACGCTTGTACGGTTCTTGCATGGTACGCAGTAATAGGGCTCCCATCATCCCTATAAAATCAGCTCCGGAGGCACTGATTTCCTGCCGAGCAATATCCCAGGGAAGTTTTGTTAATGGAGGGGGAAGACGTAAGGGTTCCGGTGAAGGGGTCATTCCCTTGCGGATTTGCAGCCGTTGGCCGCTAAAGTAATCCGGATGCCGAGCTCGCCACAAGGATTGGTTCTTTTGACGCCGTTTGGTCTGGCATTCCTTACGGCCACAGGTGTGCTGTCGTTCCCCTACTCGTACATCCGGTCGAAACCAACGATGGCACTGGCGGCAGGGCTTTTGGGTTGTTTTGGGCATGGTGACGTATCGTCACCATCCCTTGGAAGGATGTCAATCCTCTGTGGTTTTGTCTAAACTACCCCACACTGTAGGCCGGTGGTCCACTTTTCCTTAGCACACCCGGTCTCTTTCCGGTTAGCGCCGAAGTTTCATTTTTACATACCGTTCGAGTGATTCGCCGGAAAATGGCGCGCTTCGCGTCCATTCCCCCCTCAGGACTGGAAGGCATTTCATGAAACCGTGCTTTCGGAAATCTTGGAGGAACGTGTTGTGTCGAGTCGGGCCCGCATCAATCCACGCGGAGTGAAACGCAAGATGAGTGGCTATCAGCTACGCCCGAGAAAAATTGTGTGCAACAATCGC
>CAINFC010000132.1 GCA_903847975.1 uncultured Acidobacteriota bacterium
GCATTTCCCAGCAATATTACAGCTTTTCTTTTACACCAGCACATAGAAATTCGGAAGGATTAACCGCTAAGTACTTCATTTAGTGATGCTTGAAATGGAGCCAGCGGTCGGGATTGAACCGACGACCTACTGATTACGAATTACTATCTGACCACTGAAACTATTGATTTTACAGCATTTCCCTCCTTTCTTCCCTTCCCTTTCGTAGCCATTTCCGTGGCAAAAACGTGGCACCGCCTTCCCTATTATATAGGTGCCCCTAAATGAAACTTCCTGCCTTCCAATTCTATCCTGGCGACTGGATGGGAACAAAATTGATCAGCTACGAATTCAACACCGTGCCGTGGGACATAAGGTCTTTTGGTGGCGTTTATGTTGTTTATGGCTATCGCGAAAACAGTTGTACTCACAAAATAACTGCGTTGGTTCAATAAAAAAGAGGGTAGCAAATGCCAAGAATCCGACAAATTAAACCGGAGTTTTTCATTGATGACGATGTGGCTCTCTTGGACCCTCTGGCCAGATTGTTGTTTATCGGCTTATGGACCCTTGCCGACAAAGAGGGGCGACTTGAGGATCGGCCAGTCCGGATAAAAGCCCAGATTCAACCTTACGACAACACCGACACCGATAAACAGCTTTTAGATATTGAGGCTTTGGGGTTCATTCATCGGTATATTGTAGAAGGTAAAAGGTATATCCAGATAAGGACATTCACCGAGCACCAGCATTTCCACCATAAAGAGATCGACAGCACCATACCCGCACCAGGCACTACCTGGACAAGCCCCAGTCAAGCCCCGGTCCAAAGCGGTCCAAATCCCGACCAAACCCCGGTCAAGACCTGGGCAAATCCCGGTCCAACCCCGGATTTACCCGGGGCATGTACAGGGCAAGAACCGGACAAACCTGGGTCTGGCCCCGGCCTAGCCCCGGTCAAAACCGCCGACTTACGGCTTACGGCTTACGGCTTACAGTATAAAGATAAAGAAAAAATCGCTCCTTCGGAGCTGTCGTCCAAAATTGAAGAAGTGGTGGTCGAGAGGGTCGACCCACCAATTTCCGTGCAAAAACCCAATCACTCAGAAAGCCGTGAGGAAAAGATCACCCCCCAGGCTCAAGCGTACGTTGACGCCGGGGGCAGATGGCCGCCGGGGAATTTAAACAACGGCGTTACGAAAAAAGCCAATGCCATAAAGCGAATCACGGAAGAAGTTCGCTCAGATGACATTGGGTTCTGGAAGGAGGTGGTAAGCGGCTATTGTGCCGCTTGGTCGTCAAAATCCTACACCGCAATGCTCGAATGGTATGGCAGGAGGGAGATTCCTGGAAAGTCGAAATTCAGCACAAACGGCAGCGGCAACGGTGGCAGAAACGGATGCAGGAATGGAGATGTGGCGTTGATCGAAGAAAGGGCAAGGACCAGGGCGGTACTTGAGAAATGGAAAAAGCAAGAACAGGAAGCAGAAGAACAACGCCAGCACCGTGCTGAGGAAGAAGAGGAAAAAACACAAGCGATCCCACGCGTTAGCCAGAAAACGGAGGATATATGGCAGTAGGCATTGCTTCGATGGACAAGACGGTCCTGCCGGCAAGAATCGTTGACGAACGTGCCGTCCTGGCGCAGGTGCTGTTAGAACAGGATGCCGGTTTTTTCTACAAGAGCGGTCTGAGGGCCGATTCGTTTTACATACCGTCGCACCGCACGATTTGGAAAGCAATCGGAAAGCATCTGGAAACCCCCGGCGCAACGATTGACCCATCGATGGTGATATCGATGCTTAACGGCGACCGGGAGGCGGTGGCCCAGCTGGCGGCCTGCTTGGATGGCGCGGTACGATCCGAACGGATTGCGCAGTGGCACGCCGAACGGGTGCGGGACGTGGCTGATTTACGAGTGGTTATGCACCTCGGCCAGAAGTTGATGGATATCGCCTCGAAGCCGGACACGGATCGGGAAACGGTTGTTGCCATGATCGAGAAAGCGCTCACCGGCATTTTAAGTGGCGGCAAGTCGGTAGCGGAGGATATGGTCGAAAAAATTGGCGCCGTTGTGGAAGATGCGATTACCGCGAGACCACGGGTAGGAGTGATCGGTACGGGGGTTCCGGACCTGAACCGGTTTCTTAGTGGAGGGTTCCACCCCGGACGGCTCTACATTCTGGCTGGTCGACCAAGCGACGGAAAATCGATGTTAGCGCAACAGACCGCACATCAGGCCATCAAATCCGGACTTCGCGTGAACTATCACAGCATGGAAATGTCGGCTTACGAGCTGGACCAGCGATGGCTGGCACACGCCTCCGGGGTGGACTTTTCGCTCATTCAGAAAGGGGGCGTTTCGAATCGCGGCGATGTCGAGAAGCTCCGGGAATGGGAAAAATGGCTGAAGGATCGAGCGGGGTTGATTCGGGTCGTTGGGGAAGGAGGGCAGACGTGTACGACCATCCAGGCAGAAATCCACCGGTGGAAGCCGCACCTGGTTGTTGTGGATTACGTCCAGCTGTTGGTTCCTGAATCTGCTGCCGGATACGCGAAGGCGACGACACGCGACCGGGAAATTTCCATCATGACGAAAAAGCTGAAAGAGATGGCGATGAATCACAACTGTGCCGTACTGGCGCTGTCGCAGATGAACCGCAACATCGAGCATCGCGGTGGCGGACCTCAGCTGTCCGATCTTCGGGAATCCGGGGGGCTGGAATCGGACGCGGACGTCGTCATGATGCTTTGGGAGCCTGAGAAGACGGATGGAGTCAGGACCGATAACCGAAATATCCGCGTGGCAAAAAACAGAAACGGCATTACCGGGGTTGTTGATCTGGTGCTGGTCGGAGAAAAAATGCGCATGGTTGGTCCGGAACTGCGTGAATTCAGCAACCCTTACTAGCAAACGACAATTACACGGGAGGCGCAATGGATACCATTAAAACAACCGGGGATCACGAGTGGCTGCAAAAAGCATATCTGCAGGCTCAACAGAACGCGGATGAGTTGAGGCGGATGTACCTGGCGGTAACTCGAAAAAGTTCAAAGGAGTTAGCGCGGAGCCGGGAAAAAGGTGTAAAGGCTTTGCAGAGCCTGCATCGAAAGGTGAGTTGAGAAATGAGCAACGAGGTTTATGACCGGCTGAGGCCGGGAGCTTTCGCGAAAAACATCCCTTATTTGGACGATTCCATGCGAAAAGAGTTGTTCCGTAAGGGGGTTAAATGGTGCCAGGCTTATTTGATTCAATTGGCAAAGATTGCGGGTTCCGATGCGGAAACGGAGTATGAGTCCGTGATCATGAGAGAGTGCCAGGCCAAGTACGGCGCCCAGCTATTTATCGACAAAAAGCTTTCGGACGAGATGATGGATGTGGATCTGAGAGATATCACCCGTGAGGACATTGTGTTCCCGTTCAACAGCATGGAATTCTATTTTGAGGATCCTCAGATCCCGACGTTTATTTTCCAAAAGCACTCCGAGGAGGAGGCCCGTCGTGATTGGAACATCGCCTATGCCGGTCTGGGCGGGACAGCCTTGGGAGACGGATTCCGGATGTGTTTCTTTGGAGGGCCATATACATTCACCAATATTTACCCCATGGAGGCCATCCGGGAGTTCCTGGAATATAGGAATATATTCAGAAAAGACGGGAGAAATTGCCTGGACGATTCCGACTTCGAAAAGAGACTCCGCCGGTTCCTGTTCTTGATGGCCGTGAAAATACTGTTGTACATCTCCATTCCGAAATATAAGGCGGTTCCGGTGACCAGAAATCAAATTCCACACGGTAAACCTGGGGTGAAGAACCGGCCGAACCGTCCCATTTTTCGCGCCATTTACGTTCCCTCGGCGGTGGATATCATCAAGCACCATATCACAGGAACCGGACCGGCAATGCCTCCTCACCGCAGGAGAGGTCACTTCCGAATTCTGCGCGATGAAAGATTCCGGAATAAACGAGGGGAAACCATTTTCGTGAAGCCATGTTTGATTCATGGCGGATCGGTTGGCGATCAGTTGTACATCGCCAGAAAGGCCTCGTGACCGTTCCATAATCCATGGAACAACCCCCTCCGGAAAATCTTGCCGGACCACCGGAGGGAGCGTTGCCACAGACGATGTAAGGCGATATGCGGCACTGCTATTTTATCCCGCCGCCGACCGCCGGCCCAATGAAGGAGCAAAATGGGGGAAGGACCGTTTTGTTGCGAGTGCTCTAGGTAACGTGACGGCAAAGGCGAGAGCAATCGAAAAGTGGAGAGAAAAACAAAATGCCTAACTTAGCGAAAATACAAATCCTGGGATATCTGGGCCACGGTCCGGAAATCAAATCGACACCCGGGGGCAAGCAACTCTGCCAATTCTCGGTGGCGGTCAGCGGCAAATATATCGACAAGGAGGGAGCGCAGCAAACCAGGACCACCTGGTTCCGGGTTACCTGCTGGCAAAAGCTCGCGGAGATTGCCGCTCAATACCTGCAAAAAGGTTCGGCCGTGTTCGTCGATGGGCGATTGGATGTCCGGGAATACACTGGGAGAGATGGCACGAATAAAACCAGCCTGGAGATTACCGCCAACGACCTGCAACTGCCGGGTAGTAAGGATGGCGGAAAGAATGACAACGATTTAATCGCAGAGGATGACATTCCGTTTTGAAGGAGACGCCTTGAGAATAACGAGCATTTTAGACGGAAGAAAAACGAACGCGGAAAAGGTACGGGAATTCATGCAGGCTTTTGGTCAAGCAGTACCTGACCGCCCCGGGTTTCCGGATTTGTCCACCGTTCTCCTTCGTCACAGCTTAATTGCCGAGGAGTACCGGGAATTTGTCGAGGCCCTACTCAAGGCGGACATAGTGGAGGTCGCGGACAGCCTCGCAGATTTGACGGTTGTTGTCCTGGGAACGGCAATCGCGTTCGGCATACCGTTCGAAGCGGTGTTTACCGAAGTGATGAATTCCAACATGAGCAAGTTGGATGAAAACGGGAAACCTATTTACAGAGCGGATGGAAAGGTCCTGAAAAGTAATCTCTACACCCCGCCTGACCTGCGGAGGGTGATGGGGCTATGACAGGAAAACCAAGTCAACTGAACCATAAACAATGGAAAAGGTGAGGTGTTCCAGTGGGAAGCAAGAATCTTGAAACGCTAAGCTATCGAATTATTGCAGGAATGCGGTCCGCCGGGAAAAACCCGGAAACAATGACCGACCGCGAGCTGCTTGCAGAAAAGGGTGTTGGGATTCGGGTTTTTTGCCAAATCCGGGAAATTCTTAACAAAGAGAAACAGCCGGAATCTAAGGTGAAGAAGGGAGGTTTCTGGGAATCCCTCCGGAATCTATTCCAGCCAAAGCCGGTACCCTGTGCAACAACTCCGTCATTCCCGGAATCCTGCGGATCCAAAGGCTGATTGGAAACTTAAAAATAGGCAATTCAAGCCCATGTGGAAAAGGAGGCCGTAAATGACTACCAACAGGACACCAACCGAATATCAAGAAATGCGTATCCTGGCGGCTTACCTGAACTATCGAAAGTTGAAATGGTGCCACCCTGTCAACGAGGGCAAACGGTCCCCCGTAACGGGACGCATCTTGAAATCGCTCGGCTTGAAGGCTGGGGTGCCCGACATTTTAATATTCAACAAGCCTAACAGAATGGTGATGGACCCGGTCGGAATGGCCATCGAATTAAAACGCCAAAAGGGTTCCAAGCCGACCGACATGCAGAACCAGTGGATGGATGATCTGGCCGGGGAAGGTTGGCTCACCCGGGTCTGTTACGGCGCCACGGAAGCGATTCGATTCGTGGAGGAATACTATGCTTAAAGGACTTTGGGAATGGTACCCCCTCAAAATACGACTCCGTACAAGCAGGTTTGATTTGTCACTGCGGCCCTTAACAGGCTCCTCTGGTTGTACCGGAGAGTACTACGCAAAAAGAAGGTAGGGTGCAAATGGCAAGTAAATCAAATTGTGCCCGCTGCCAACATTGCCGCTATTGGCAACCCAGACCTATGAAAGATGATGGCTGGTGTAAGCAGCGACCGCCGAAATTGGTCTCGGTTGGATCAAAGAAAAGGGAAGCCTGGATTTCCACTATGCCGGAGAGCCGGTGTGACGACTACGAGCAAAAAACACCAGGCGGCACCGGCATCTGGCCATTTCACGTTAACCAAGCATCGGGAAAAAAAGAATAAAAGGAGGTCTTCATGTCAATCGAAGTCGAGAAAAGGGCGGATCAAGGCAGGAAGGAAGCAGTTAAGCCGACAAGACCGTATCGGCGCTGGACCCGGGAAGACAAAAAGGTGCTGACCAGGATTTTCCCGAAGAGCACAAATCCCGATGTGGCCGCCGAGATGGGCAGATCCATCTCCAGCACTATCGCACAGGCGTTCAAGTTGCGGTTGAAAAAGAATCCGTCGGTCCACACGGAAATCGGCAGGCAGAATATCGAAAAGCAGTGGATGGTGGTACGAAAGCAACCCGCAACGAAGGGTAAAAAATAAAATCAGGGGACTTACAAGATCATGGTTAAAAGGATGGTTTATACGCTTATTGTTTTCGTTCCGATGGCAATGTTCACGCTATGCGCTTGGTCGATATTCAGGATGGTAGCCGATATTCACGTCATGCAGGACAAAGTGGATGTTCTCAGCCGTGATCTGGAAACTGCCAAAAAGATGGAAAAGGAAAGCCGCGAGCACCTGCGGGAGGTCGCCGATGAAGTGGCATCTTTGCGATCGCTGATTGGTGGGAATATCGATCAATGAAACCTAAACCAATGGTCTCGTGTGCGCAAAGAGGAGACGGCATGCAGGGGGTAACCAAGAAAGAAAATCTCGGGTCGAGCCATGAGGCGGCTCTGGCGGTTACAAATATCAAGCCAGATTTCCGGTGGGTGCAGGGCCGGTCCTCATGGTCGAGCCAGTTCAGTCGGCAACAACGGACCGCATCCCCCGCGGCATGTAAATCGCCAAATGGCTGCGACGCGGAGGATGGTCTGTCATGCGGAGTCGGCGGCAAGGCGCTCAATAAGGCCCAAATGGCATTCAAAATTATGGCCATATGGGCTAATCACAACCAATTATCCCCGCTCTCGGTGGAAATGCTGTGCGTGAAGACGCTCGCCCATATAGAAAGAGAACACCGCCATCCGGGAAAGGTAGCGACAAAGGCAATCCTCGGCTTAAGGATCATCCGCCTGTGGGCGCACAATAAAGATGTGAAACCCGCAGAGGTCTCGCATGTATGCCATAGCGTTTTGGAATTTCTGAAGAAAGGAAGCAAGGGCCGTGACCGGCGACGCCGAAAAAACCGTTAAAGACCGCAGTAAACAGGGTTGGAAAACCATTGGCAAAAAACAAGAAGCGGCAGACATCAACGGTACCGACCGAATAAGGGCAAGTCGACCTTGCCCTTATATTCAAAAGGAGCGAGATAATTGGATCCGACCACGTGCACTTATAACGTAGATGAAAACGGGAAACCGGTCAGCCTGGTTTCCAACGGTAAGGTGATCTATGCTCGGCAGGTTTATACCCTATCGTTGGCGGTAGTTCGCACTGTCGAAGGATCCGTGTCGAAGGTATCGTTGAACTATGAGCAGTTGGCAAATGGCACGTGCCGTTCGGGGTCGCCAACCATCAGGGATTGGGTGGCGGACGTAAAGCTGGCGGCCTATTCGGTGTTGGATAAGGATGCCCGACTGGTCTTCAATGAGATCGAATGCAGTCCGCCGACGCCCGGATTGATACGCTTCTTCCTGAACATTTGCCGCAATTGCGGCCTATCGGCAAGGTCCATGACAAACCGAACACTCTATAATATAAGGAGAGAGATCCCGTCGGCTGTAGGTCCGGAACTGATCCGAAGACGGCTATGGCCGATCAATAACTACTTGAAATAAGGATGAATCTTTACCATGAAGAAGAAAATAGAACTGGAAGCCGCTGAAATGTCAGCCGGGGCGGATCTGGTCGGCATGATGACCGATTTGTGCAAAGATTGCGACCTTAAGAAGGATCTTGGCGAGGCTATAAAAGCTCTTCGCCAATACGTCGAGAAAGGGTCCATTGATAATGCCTATATCGACAATCTGGACGAGCTTTACGATTTGAGGAGGAAATAGCAGAAGCACAAACATAATTTCCCCATCTGATTAGTTGTGCTGGGAAACAGTGATTCTATCTTTCCTCACTTCGGTCGAATATCTCAATTTTGAAATTCCAGCCTTCGTATTCCAATAACATGCGTCCGAATTCCTGCCAGGAGATTTCCTTGCCGTCGATGACCATCAGGGGCTTCCTGTCTCCCTCGGAGTCATCCAAATCGATATCGATCCTTCCGCGAGCGATTCCTTCATTGGAAATGTGAGGACCATAATCATCATCATTGTCCAGATGCTTTTGTGAAAGCGCTCGGCGCATGCGCTCATACAGTTCCTTGAACAGAACAAGTGGTTCTCCTTCGGGGTTCGATCCAATGACCTGAAAATGATAGCCTCGCGGTATTCCATCCTTTATTTCCAAAGCCTCCAGGGAAACCTTATCCCCGAGTAAACGGGCGGCAAAGTGGAACTCATGCTCTTCTCCTGCGACATCCGTAAGCTTGATGGGAGCAAAGTCTACATGGTCAAAATTCAACCCCATATCTTCAGCAAAAGAGGCGTTGTAGCACGCCAGGCATAAGTTTCTGTACCCTTTCTCCATAGAACCGAAGAGTATGGAGGTAAAGGGTTGTGTTTCCTTGCCGCAGCTTTCACATCTCGTTTCTTCTTTCATTCGTTACCTCAGAGGAAATGGGTACAAACCCCGGCAGATCGCGTCCTGTAAATTATTGAATGGGAGTTCCTTATCGCTGAGAAGAGAAATAGCCTCTTTCACCACCATAGCGATCTGGTCCATCTCAATACCAATTTCAAGCTCGAAGTTGCTCAGTGGTCACAACAACCGTCTGCCGTTCGCTTCTATAAGCCTGGTGAAGAGACTGGGTGGCGACAGCGGGACTAAGTCGAATGGAATGTCGAACTCATCTTCCAGTTGTGATGCCAGCTCATACAACTTCCATCCGTCGACGCCATCACAAGCAAGATCGAGGTCACGAGCGCCATCTGGATTGCTGAGGGCGCTGCCGAAAAGGAAAAGACGCGTCGCACCGTAGGAGAGGGCAATCCTGGTAACTTTCTCGAACTGATCCTGGCTAAAGGCCATATTTTGTTCCTTGGAAGAAAATCAGTTTTTAGTATAGGCCAATTGAATCGATGGAACAAGAGCGCAAAGGTGTGCACCCCGGATGGCAAACGCCCTTGTTTTCTTCCGAGTCAACCTACGAATCGACAGGACAAGAGGGTTTTCGAATTTAAAACGCCAGCCTTCCGGTGTCCTACGTTCCCGGTGGCTGTTTCGCATTAGACCTTTCTATTAAACAAATACGATCTCTGTTTCCCAAAAAACAGGCATCGCTCCGGACTTTCCCTTCCGTCTGTTTCTGCCCTTCCTCCACCTGGAATTATTTTTACTTTTTCTTGTAGTAAATAGCTTTTTCGATTGACACTATAAAACAAAGTGCTATGATAGAAACATAACATAACTAATTCGTATTTAACAACTTAGCGCTTTAGAAAGGTCAGTCATTATGAACAAATACCAAGTAAGCAATCGGAACTTCGGAATCGAAATCGAATTCCAGCGCCGCGTATCCAACGCGGAAATTATCAGCGCTTTGGAAGGCGCCGGGATTAAGGTCCGCTCCACCGGATACGAACACACCGTCGGCCAAACCGAAAAGTGGACCCTGAAGCCGGATGGATCCCTCGGTTCCAACGGCATGGAACTGGTATCCCCTATCCTCAGCGGACAGGAAGGGATCGACCAGGTTCGCAAGGTGGTTGAAGTTCTCAAGGAGGTGGCCTTCGTGGATGACCGCTGCGGGATTCATGTGCACCATGAGGTTGGCCGAGTGGTGGATCGTATCCAGAAGCGCACGATCCGAAACGTTTACAAGGTCTACCGTGCCGCCCAGAAGGAACTTTACAGCCGGGTGATTGAGGAAAGTCGCCACTATAACAACTATTGCACGGCGCTGCCTCCGCTTGACGCGGTTTCCTCGATCCGCCTGAAACGGCTTTCCCGCTACCACGCCGTGAATTTTACCGCCGTCGAGATCTTCGGAACTATCGAGTTCCGCCAATACCAAGGGTGCCTGGATCAGGACAAGCTCGAAGGCTGGATTCTGCTGACCCAGGCGATTGTGGAGTACGCGGCGCAGGTCCAGATGGTTAGCGACAAGGAAGTTGAGAAGATTGATCACTTGTTCGGAAACAGGCTGTACGTCACCGGCGAAGAACTGAAGAAAATGCGCCTGTTGTTGAAGAACGCCGCCTAAAGGAAACGCCAAACCAGGGCAAGTCGCAGGACTTGCCCCTTTAGACAAAAAGGAACAATGAAAATGTGCGGAATTATGGGATATGTGGGGCACGGTGACAAGGGCGGAGCGCTCAAACTGAATCTGGCTCTTTTCTCCGAAATCAGCCGGCGTGGAACACACGCCTCCGGTTACATGGCGGACGGGAAGGTCGTCAAAAGCATGGCTCCGTCCTATTCTCTGGCCCTGAGCAACGCGACCAAAGCGGATTTTAAGATGGCGAATGTGATTATGGGACACGCCAGGTACGCCACCCACGGATCGCCGCTGCGAATGGAAAACAACCATCCTCATGTAGCCGGAAAGTACATCCTGGTGCACAACGGCGTAATCGCGGTCAAACCCGCCGGGATCAAGTTGGAATCGGAGTGCGATTCGGAAATTCTGGTCCGGGTGATCGAAAGGGCCGGAGGGGTGCAACAGGCCTACAAGGAGATCATGGAATTGGAGGGCTCCCTGGCCATCCTTTGCTGGGACGGGGAGTCGCTCTGGTTCCTCCGGAACACCGGCTCCCCCGGTTATTACGTGGAGCACGGTAATGGAATCTTTGCCGCATCCACAGCGGAGATTATCCTGGACGCCGCGAAAAGAGTCGGCCTGGAAATCGGGGAGCCAAAAAGGTTCAAGGCCGGGTCGCTTTACCGTTTCTTTCTTCAATAACCGGGAGGCCGTTTAACCAGGCCAATACACCGTATTCCCGGCTTTTCCGATGGACACCAACAAACTAAGTGCTACGATGGAAGAATAGGAATACGGAAGTATAAAAGGAAAGAACATATGAAAGTAACCCTTACCACCGTTTCGTTCCAGGTATCGGACAAGATGCTCGAATACGCCACCACGTCATCGCCGGAAGCGGCGGCGTTATTTGGCAGATCCTTACTGGAAAAGATGGACGCCGGGCAGGAGCACGTGATCCTGCTGGTGGTCAATGCGGCAAATGCCGTGACCGGGTTTAAGGTCATCTCTTCCGGAGGAACCGACAGCGCCCAGGTTGATCCGAAGCTCCTGTTCCGAAGCGCTCTGACGATGGGCACCGGCGTTTCGGGGCTGATCCTGATCCACAATCATCCCAGTGGCGACCCAACGCCATCGGCGCAAGATACGGCGCTAACGAACCAGCTTCAGGCAGGGTCCAAGATTCTTGAATTCCGGTTCCTGGATCACGTGATCATTGGCAACCGGGGCAGGAGCTTTTCTTACCGGGAACACGGCCTGTTAAGGTAACGGCAGAACGACGGTGTACGTCATCAGTACTATCGGCGTTTACAGCAACTTTACGATTGATATTACGAAACATAACCAAGAAGGAGAAAAATCATGACGGAACAGGAACGGTTGGAAAAGGAAGCGATGGATTACTTCGGTTACACGGGCGAACCCGAATCGTCACCGGCCCCGGCACCGGAAAATAAGTTGGCCTGGGCGGATCAGTTGCCGTACTTCACCGGTACGGAGCGTTGGCACCGCCACTGGCTTGGCGGCGTGTACACCGACGGGGTGGCCTTCCTCGCCGAACAGGCCCAGGCGTACTGGCTCATCGACTTGATCGAGAGCTGGCAGTCGAAGGCCAGGGTCCGAAAAGAGACGTTTCAAAAATGGACCCTGAAGGTGGACGTGGGAATGCGCTACGGTGCGGCGATCTGCGATGACGGGAACGGGAATCAGCTGTGCCGTCAGAAGATTCCCTATACCGACTTTCCATTACCCGAAATCACCCTGTGGCGGGTAAACGGCGTTTTGATGCTCCCCTCGGAGTATTAGGATGGTGAGATTGTGGCCGTGCTTACCGCAATGGAAGCAGAAGAAGAGTTGGTCGGGGCGGAAGGATTCGAACCTACGATCCAGGCTTGAGAGGGCCTGTGTCTTAAACCTCTGGACGACGCCCCACTCCCTATGTACAACAGGCCTTTTATGGTTGCAAGGGCTTTTTTATAAACACCCAGCGCCGGGAAATACTCATATACCCGGGAACCGCTGGAATCCGCTTGTATAAAGGGCTCCACAACAATACTTCCCATTGACACTAAGGTGTCACGTGCTACGATGGGACTATAGCAATATGGTATTTACAGCAACGGAGGGTAAATGGAACATACAAAGCTAATAAGGAAGACAAACGAAGATATCAGGAAACAGCAGGAAGATTACGAAGCGGCTACCGTGGTCACCAAGGAAGGGCAAACGATAGCGGATCTGCGACAGATAGCGGATGCTGTATTCGACCAGAATCACTGGAAGAATCCCTGGGCCGCTTATGTTCCCCACGACCTGGTCGGCCCGGTGATGCGGGCGGTGGAGTTTTTTCATGGCACCAGGCCTCGGAGGTGGTCGGGGTTCAGCCGATGTCCGGCAAGCTTTTGATGGGAGGGGACGGATTAAGCGAATTAAGGAGGTACAACATGATTTACACCGCAAGATATCAAAACAGGAATGTTGCTGACGACAAATTCGTCAAGGTGGCCATAACCGTCGGGCTACCGAAGTTTCAGCTGGGATACGAGCTGGCCGGGAGGATCAAGGAGCTTGCCCCATGGTCCCTCATGAACGAACACAATCACGAGGTATTCGTGGTCAAGTATACCGAATGCCTGGATCGAATCGGGGTGAGAAGGATACGGGAGAGACTTCTGGAGTTTGAGCAGGAGGGGAAGGATACAGTCCTCCTGTGCTACGAAAACATCGAGGAAAACAAACATTGTCACCGACGTGCGTTTGCCGACTGGTGGAGAGAAAAGACCGGGGAATTGATTGACGAACTTCCGGAGGCTAAAGAAGTCCGGCAGTTGGCAGTGGAGGTTGAATGCCATTCGGATAATCCGGCGGGGCCCATGAAACCGCCATTGATCCTCAACACAAAACCGTTCCGCCAAAACAAACTTTTTTAGACCTGTAAAGATCTTCTTACTCTATTAAAATAAGCAGCGGTTGGAAGCTGCTGTTTGCCAGTGGAGGGATACTCTATCAGATGGAACCGGATCAGTCACAGTATTTCAGGGCTGACCATTTTCAAGAGCCTGGGCCGGTTTCAGCCGTTTTAGCGAGAATCCGGCAAGTGGGATCCGACGGGAAGCATACAACCATCCTGCTGTTAGAAAATACCGATTATCTACAAATTGGCCATGGCGTTCCTGGGCGTTCGGGATATCCTGGCAATCCAGTCTACTTGATGGTTGTAACGGGCGGCGCTTTAGGTCGCGGTCCTGGTTTTTATTGATTTGTTTTTCATTATCAAGATAGCGCGCGGGAAGATGGCCCAGGTGGATTTTGCCGAAAAGTGCGGCATCAGCATCCGCGCCCTGCAGAATTATGAGCAGGATATCTCCACTCCCAGCGGGGAATCGCTCACCAAAATCTGCACTTTAAGTGGATTAAGTGCC
>CAINFC010000133.1 GCA_903847975.1 uncultured Acidobacteriota bacterium
GTTGATGGGAAGCACCGGAAAGAACGGCTGGAGCTTCCGTATGATTAGCTTCACGCTCGCACCGAAGACGGGTAGCTTCGGCACGGACTGGAGCCAGATCCTGGCCGCCAACGAGGACGGATATTATGCCGCAGCCCACGTGGCCCCTTTGTCCGATTCGGGGGACAGGGGGGCACCGACCGGATTTGCCGCCGGCGGATTTGAAAAAAACAACGTCACCGAGCCCGACAGCTTGGTCCTGCTTCTCAGCGGCCTTTCGGTTTTGTCGTTGGGCTGCCTGCGAAAATCCGCCTGAAAAAAGACTGCAGCCTTTTTTTGGTTACACGGAAACAGCGGATTATTCCGATCAAAGCGGATTTTTATGGGGTGATCGAGAGGGTGGCCGATTTGGAGACACCACCATAGCTTGCCGTGATGACTGCGGTGGAGGATGCCGTCACCGCACCCGTTGCTATGGTGAAATAGGAGGAGGTCGTCTGCCCGGCAGCCACAGTCACCGATGCCGGTGGTATAGCACCCGGAGAGGAGCTCGCCAGCGTCACCACCGCCCCGCCAGCCGGAGCCGGTCCGTTCAACGTAACCCGGTTATAGGCGGTACTGAGCCCGCCTTTGACAGAGGTCGGACTCAAAGTCAATGAACTCAGCACCACCGTGTTCACCGTGAGTACGGCCTGCCTGGTAACCGATCCGATGATTGCGCTGATCGTAGCGGTCGTAGCGGAAGGGACATACTGCGTGGTGATCGTAAAGAGGGCATAGGTCTGCCCGGCTGTCACGGTAATCGTAGCGGGCACAGCGGCCACCGCGGAATTGGAGCTGGCCAGACTGACGATCGTTCCACCAGGCGCTGCCGGCGCATTCAGGGTAACCCGGCTGGCGGTGGTCACGACGCCGCCCACCACGCTCGAGGGCGAAAGCGACACCGAACTCGGAGCGATCGGGTTCACGGTCAGGTTGGCCGTCTTGCTGACACCGCCATAACTGGCGCCAATGGCAACAATCCCAGTAGGGGTGGTATACGTGGTGGTTATGGTGAAATACGCGGAAGTCGTCTGATTCTCGGGAACAAAAGCGGCCGCCGGCAGGGTGATGGTGGCGTCGGATGTGGAAAGCGGTACGAAAACACCGCCCGGTCCGGCCGGGCCGGTGAGCGTTACCCTGTTCGAGGCGGTGGAGAGCCCACAGACCACCGAGCTCGGACTCAAGGTCAGCGAGCTCAGTGCAGGCGGCTTGACGGTGAGCACCGCCTGCCTGCTCACCCCACCCATGGAGGCGGTCACGGTAACCGTTTTAATTTCGGATACGATCGTGGTCTGGATGGTGAAATAGGTAGAGTAAATCTGCCCTTCCGCCACGCTGACCGAGGTGGGAACAACGGCCGGGCCTACGGTAACCGAAATTGCCACAGTAACTCCACCCGGTCCGGCCGGTCCGTTCAGCGCAACCCGGTTCGAGGTCGTGGCAACCCCTCCGGCAACCGACGAGGGCGAAAGGGTAAGGGAACTCAAAGCGATCGGCAGCAGAGTCAGCGTTGCCGACTTGGTAACGCCTCCGTAGCTTGCGGAAATGATCACCGGAGTCGATACCGTGACAGCCCCGGTGGCAATCGGGAAGGTCCCGGTCGTCCCCGAGGCGATGGTAATGGTGGCGGGTACCGCTGCCAGTGCCGGATTGGAGCTCAGCAGGGTGATTGCCGCCCCTCCGGCCGGCGCGGCGGCGTCCAGCGTGATCTTGTTGGCCGTGGTGACCGACCCGCCTCCGGTGGAGGAGGGCGAAAGCGACAGATTGAAAACATTTTTCAAAGTGACGACCGCACTGCCGCTGCGATTGGGATGCTCGACGCTGGTGGCAGTGATGGTAACCGTCTGACCTTGGGTATAGCTGGATGGCGAGGTGTAGAGCCCGGTGCTGGAAAGGGTTCCGATAGCCGGGGTCCTTGACCAGGTGACGGCACTCGAAGTGGCGCCGAGAACGGTGGCCGCAAACTGCCGCGACTGCGAGCCGGCCAGAGTGACGCTGGCCGGGTCCACGGTGACGGAAACCTGCTTAAGCGTGAAGGCAGCCAGAGTGTCGGCGTCATTGGCTACCGTAACGCTCGACGCCGCGGAAACCTGAAAGCCCGTTGCGGAGGCCGTTCCGGTGTAGGTTCCCGCCGGCAGTCCCAGGGTCTGGTAGCTGCCTGCGGAATCGGCTACCGCTCCTGCGGAAGCCGCGCCGACAAAGGAAAGGGAGGCGCCGGCCACCGGCAGCCCGTCCTCGCCCTGTACGACCCCGCGCACCGTTCCCAGCCGGCTCAGCACTATATCCACAGACGGATTGTCACCGGCGCTGACAGAAAGGCCGGCCATCCGGGTTGGCGCCATCGACATGGCACCCCCCTGGAACGAGTAGCTGCCCGGCGGGACGGCCATCCGGAACCGACCCTCGGAATCGGTCGCTGCCGCGAAGGGCAAAGCCCCATCCGCCCGGGCGTCAAGGACGGCTCCGCTCAAAGCCGAGCCGGCAGAGCGGACCGTGCCGCTCAGAGTGCCGGTGGCCGCCGCCCAGGGGATTTCCATAATGGTATCGGCGCCGGCGATCACCATGGCCGGGACCGCACTGGGGGTACCGCTCCAGGAGGCGTTCAGCGAATAGGAGCCGGGCGTCAGCCCGGAGAGACGGAAAAGGCCGGAAGCGTCGGTGGTAACCGAGACGGAGCCGGCCGAAAGGACCACGCCGGTGAGCGGCAGGCCGTCGCTGCCCACTACCTGTCCGACGATACTGCCGGTCGATGCCGAACGAAACACGGCCGTCACCGCCCGCCGGGCGTTGATAATTCCATAGCCCAGGTAGGTATTCCAGCCGCCGTCGGCCGCTGTGGAAACCGCAGTCTGCTGCAGGCGCTGGGCCAGGGAATCGGGACTCAAGCCCGGGTTGACCGCGGCCAGCAGGCCACCGAGAGCGGCCACGTAAGGTGCCGCCATGGATGTCCCGGAAAGGCTGGCGTAGTTGAGCGTGGTGGACGAAGCGGCATAGGTGGGGTACGTGGAGTAGACGTTCACTCCGGGGGCCGCCAGGTCTACCGAAGGACCGTAATTGGAAAAGGTGGCGCGGGCGTTGGCGCTGTCTGTGGCGGCGACACCGATTGCGCCATTGGCGCCGGCGGGAAAGTTCAGTTTGGAGCTGGCTGCATTTCCGGCGGAGGCAACCACCAAGGCACCCTGTCCGCGCGCGTAGCGAACGGCATCCTGCAGCGACTGCGAATAACCTTCGCCACCCAGGCTCATGGAAATGACCTTGGCTCCGGCGTCGGCCGCGGCCAGAATCGCCTGGGCGATGGTGGCGTCGTCTCCATAGCCCTTGGCGTCAAGAACCTTATAGATCAGGAGCTCGGCGGGATAGGCCAGCGAGGCGACCCCCAGGCCGTTGTGGGTGGCGGCGGCGATAATTCCGGCCACATGGGTGCCGTGTCCGTTGTCGTCCTGCCAGTTGCAGGCGGCGTTGGCAATGGTGGTGGCGACGAGCGCCTGGCTGGAGGAAAAGTTGATCTGTCCGCCCAGGGTCGAATCGGCGGAAGTCCCGCCGGCGTTGCGGAAGTCGGGATGAGTGCAGTCGATGCCGGTGTCGAGGACCGCGATCTTCACCCGGCTGGTGCCGGCGGAGGCCGCAGTGAGATACCTTCCCGGGAGCACCGACCATGCGGCCGTGGCTTCCAGATTGGAAAGCGCCCACTGCCTGGAGTAGTTCGGGTCGTTGGGAACGGCGAGATCGGCGTGGCGCAAACGGTTCGGCTCGATATAGATGACATCCGCGCGGTTGGCCAGATCGTCCAGGATCGCGGACTGCAGTCCGGGCGGGACCTTCACCCAGTGTGCGTTGTGCCGGCCCAGGGCACGCGATTTGCTGCCCGGCACGTAGGCAGCCAGAAGGGCCCCGGCGTTCGCCCCCGGGTGGAAGCGCACGATCCACTCGTCGTTGGCCACTTCTTCTCCCGGTTCCGGTTTGAATTTGCGTCCCGCCCAAGCCCATGGGCAAATGAAAAGTACAATGAGTGCAATGCCGATAGACGTTCTGGCCAGATTCATGCTTTTTCTCCTTGTGACAAAGTATACCATACGAAAAAGAACGGCAGGTACGCGGAAACAGCGGAATAATCCGCTGTAATCCATTCAATCCGCCGTTTCCGTGTACCTCTTTTCTGGTATAATTGGACTATGAAAAAGATTATCCCTACTACAATATTCCTTGTTCTAATGGCTGCTTTTTTATTTACGAATGCTTTTGCGCAGAGGAAGCTGCCGCCCTACGATCTCTGGGATGACGCGGTGCTCGAGAAGATCCTGGACCGCACTACGCTCGATTACCAGACCGATCCGCAATACGGCTACGCGGAAGTATGGTTCACCGCCAACGGCTCCGCCTCTTTTTTTGACGCCAGGGAGCCCTATGCCGAGCACCAGGGGGAAAAGATCCGGATTCACGGCTACCTCGCTTACCCGGCCATCAGCGGCAATTTTCCGGCCATCGTAGTGGCTCACGGGCGCGGCAGCCAGGCCGATCTGAGCTTTGCCCAGGTTCTTTCGAGCCTGGGCCTGGTGGTGCTGGCTATCGACGGACCGCAAGCGGGCAAGTCGACCGGCGGCCCGGCCGACAGCATGCAGAGCTGGATTTCCCTCGACAAGGGCGCCCAGTACGGCTACCTCTACCACTATTCCTATGCGGCCATGCGCGGCCTGACGCTCATTGAAACCATGGCCGACCTGAACGGCAACCCCTACAAAATCGATAGCACCAAGCTCGGAGCCCTGGGTCTCGATTCCGGCGGCATGGTGGTCAGCTGCCTGAACGGGTTCGACGCCCGCATGAAGGCGGCGCTGATTGTGGCCGCTGCCGGGAACATTCACCCCACGCTGCGCGTTGCGAACTCCTGGTTCTATCGCGATCTTTACCTGGCAACGCGCGACACACCCTACAACAGCAAGGACCCGCTCAATTCCGTCGAGGACATCGACGGCGACTCCACGCTCATCCGCTTCCTCAATTACTTCGACCCGGGCCGCTACGCGCTGCGGCAGTATGCCCCGGTCATGACGCTGCTTGGCACCCACGATCAGTATTTCCCGCTCCCTTCGGCCAACCTGATGCAGTGGACCACCACGGTGAGCGCCACGCTGCCGAGCTTCAAGAAGCGCCTCTGGCTGCTTCCCAATACCGACCACCCCACATTGAACTATGTCAACACCCTGAGCCTTTCCAGCGGCATACGGCAGTGGTTCGACTACTGCTTCGGCAAGCGGGCCGAGCCGCTGTCGGTACCGCAGATCGTGCTGACCGACACCGGGGACGGACTGCGCTTCGAGATCAACACCGGGGAGACCACGGCGCGGCTCGCCGGATCCTCGCTGCAGCTCTTTGCCGCCACCAAAGTCGATTCTACTTCCTATCCCCTGAAGGATTTCACCACCTATTCTTCCATACGCGACGGGGTTCGCTTCCTGGTCAGCCTGCCTGCCGGGGAGCGCAGCGCCGCGGGCGAGGTCTACACCGCCCAGAACATCATTTACTATGCCACGCTGAGCGATACGCTGGGCCTGCCGGTCTCCTCGCAGATTTACCGCGGCTCGCTTCCCTTGAGCCTTTCCAGCAGCTTTTCGCCGGTGATCAACCGTTATTCGACGAGCGATCCCGCGATTCCGGCTCCCCCCGCGCAGAGCGACGCGATGAAGACCGCGGCCAGCGCCCTGACGCTGGCCAACGACAATTTCTACCAGGGCATTTCCCTGGCCAATCCCACTTCCGCCCACATTGCCGTTCGACTGGAAGCCCGGGGAACCGACGGTCGCTTCTCCACGGCGGAGACTCTTTTCCAGCCGATCCTGCTCAGCATTCCGGCCCGCACCCAGCAGATATTCCTTTTCGACGAGTGGCTGGGCCGAGGGGTGCGGTCCCTGACCGGCGCTTTCCTGATGGGCTGGAACGACGCCCGCGGGGCCTCGCTGGCTTTCCGCGGCAACGTGGCCACCGGCCAGCTGGATGCCATCGGGCCGGTCACGGCGCCGGGCAAGACGCTGTGGGTGCCGCTGGTTCCGGAGCAGGACCGCAGTACCAGCCGGCGGCTGCGCCTTTTCAGCGCCGCTTCCAGCTCGGCCACCGTGACCCTGACCTATCGCAACCGATCGGGGACGCTTCTCGAAAAGGGGCAGATCCTGGTGCCCGCCTGGGGCTCGGCGGAGCTGGAGATTGCCGTCGGCTCGGGCGACACGGAGTACGCCCTGGTGCAGATCGAATCCACCCAGCCGGTTTCCGCCCGGGCCGAGGTGCGGCCGAGTCGCGACACCTGGAGCATCGAGGCGCTGCCCACGCCGGCCGCCACGCATTTCGTCCAGCCGCACGCCGAGTGGAACGGGGTATACAAAACCCGCTTCCTGATTGCCAACACCGGAAGCGGGCTGCGCAACATCCGCTTCCGGCGCTACAGCACGGCCGGCGCCGCCCTGGGCCGCGACATCACCGTGACCATCGACAAGGGGCAGACCGGCAGCCTGGTCCTGGAAACCCTTTTCGGCGTTCTCTCCTCGGAAACCCCGGGTGCCGGCTGGGTCGATGTAGACGTGCCCGGCGGGGAAGTGATCCTGCAGGCCGTGGCCAATGATGCCAGGATGTACGCCACGGCGGCCTCTGCCGTAGGTTCCGGTCTTTCCGGGACTCTGTCCATGCCCTTTTTTGTCGCCAATGCCGGCTACTGGACCGGCCTGGCGATTGCCAATGTGGGAGGCACCCCGTCGCAGGTCACGGTCACCGCCTACAGCGAAACGGGGGAAAAGATCGGCCAGGGATCTACGAATATGGCTGTCAACCAGAGCTCCACCCAGCTGGTCCACCAGTGGATGCCGGACCTGCCCCGGGAAGCCACCGGGCAGATCCTGATCAGCTCCAACGGCAGCCTGGCGGTATTGGCTTACTTCGGGACTATCGACGGAGCGGCACTGGCGGCCATCCCGCTGTCGCCGGTGCCGGACTGAGTTTGCCCTGGGGCATCTGAATCCTTACGGAGTGTGGAAGAGAAAGGAAAATAGAACATTTCATGAGCTATGAACTGCCGACACTGGATGCCACCCTTTCCTTCCTGGCGGCGTTCACAGCGATTGTCCTGGCCATGGCGGTGGCGGTCAAGGACCGCCACTCCTTTACGAACCGCGTTTTTATCGCCTCCCTGGCTCTCATGGCCCTGCAGGAGCTGTTTCGCGGGTTGAGCTTTCAGGCCCTGATCCCGCAGGACTTTCTCTACTGGCAGCAGGCGCGGGTGGCGGTCACCGCCCTGATTCCGGGTACCTGGCTGCTCTTCAGCCTGAGCCTGGCGCGCCCCGACTACCAGGATCTTCTTCGACGCTGGCGCTGGATTGTCCTGGGCGCCTTTGCACTCCCGGCAGCGATTGCCGTTTTTTTTCGGGCCAGCTTTTTCCCGGAAATCCCCTCGCCGGATCCCGGACTGCATAGCATTCTGCAGCTCGGATATGCCGGGAAAGCGTTCTATCTGCTGCTGCTGCTCGCTTCCGTGCTGATCCTTTTCAACCTGGAGCGGACGCTGCGGGCTTCGACGGGGCACATCCGCTGGCAGATCAAGTTTGTGATCCTGGGCCTCGGCGGGATCTGCCTGGCATGGCTTTATTCGGCCAGCCAGGTGCTGCTTTTCGGCTACCTGGACCGCTCGCTGGGCCTGATCCACCCGGTGGCGCTTCTCCTGGCCAACGGGCTCTTTGTCTGGGGGCTGGCGCGCTCGCGGTTCCTGAATGTGAACGTCTACCTGTCGCGGGCCACGATCCAGTACTCCCTGACCGTACTCCTTTCCGGCCTTTACCTGATCTTCGTCGGTCTGCTGGCGCAGCTCCTGCATTTCATCAGCCCCGCCTGGTCGCTGCAGATCAACGCCCTGCTGGTGCTGCTGGCGCTGGTGGGGCTCACCCTGCTGCTCCTTTCCGACCGCATCCAGGGGCGCATCCGGCGGCTGATCACCCGGCATTTCAAGCGTCCGCAGTATGACTACCGCCGGGCCTGGATGCAGCTGACCGAAAGAACCGCCTCGGTCACCGACGTGCAGGAGCTCTGCACCGAGGTGGCCCGGGTGATCGGCGAGACGCTGCACTTTCTTTCGGTGACCGTCTGGCTCCACGCCGACCCGGAACCCCGCCTGGCCATGGGCGGGTCGACCGCTTTTTCGGGCCATCAGGCCGGAGAGCTGGCCCGCTCCGGAGACAAGGTAACAGAGCTGCTTGCGGCTTTGAAGGATCGCTCGGAGCCGATCGATCTGACCCGCGAGCGGAGTGCCTGGGCGGAAGACATCTCGGCGGCGCGGCCGGAATACTTTTCCCAGTACCCGATGCGCTACATTTTCCCGGTGCGCTCCGGGGGACGGCTCGCCGCGGTAATGACCTTCAACAGCGACCGGGTCGGCTTTGCCCCGCTTTCCACCGAGGATTTGGACCTGGTGAACGCTTTTACCATCCAGCTGGCTACCGGCATCCAGCAGATACGCCTCTCGGAGCAGATGCGCCAGGCCAAAGAGCTGGAAGCTTTTCAGAGCCTTTCCACTTTTTTCATCCACGACATGAAAAACCTGGTTTCGCGCCTGGCACTGACCATGCAGAACCTCCCGGTGCACTTCGAGAACCCGGAATTCCGGGCCGACGTGGTGCGCACCCTGGAGCAGAGCGTGACCCAGATCAACGAGATGTGCGGCAGCCTTTCCCAGCTCCGGCAGTCGGGGGAATTGCGCCTGGTCCGGACCGCGCTGCACGAGCTGGTGGCCGAAACGCTGAACAGCCTCTCCGGGTGCGCCGAAGTGCCGCTGGAAAAGGACCTTTGTCCGGTTCCGCCGGCTTTGCTCGACCGCGAGAAGATCCAGAAGGTGCTCGTCAATCTGCTTCTTAATGCCATAGGGGCGTTGAACGGCAAAGGGTTGGTCCGGGTGGCGGTCGGCCGGCAGGGAGAGCGCATTTTCTTTTCGGTATCGGACAACGGCTGCGGGATGTCCGCAGAGTTCGTCGAAAAAAGCCTTTTCAAGCCGTTCACGACCACCAAGAAGCGCGGCATGGGCATCGGCCTTTTCCATGCCAAGATGATGGTGGAAGCCCACCGCGGCTGGATCGAGGTGCAGAGCCGGGAAGGGGAGGGCAGCACCTTCCGCGTCTGGCTCCCCCTCTAAGAAAAGAGTTACACGGAAAAAGCGGATTCTACGGATCAAACCAGATGAAAAGCGATCCCATTTGCTTCTTTATCGATTTGTATTTAAACTAAGTATTGGATGAAACATGAGATAACATGGAAACGGCTGATCAGAGCGGAGCGAATCCGCTGTTATCCCTGAAATCCGCTGTTTCCGTGTAACCAATCTTCTAATGGAAAAGCCGAAGCTGCTCATCATCGAAGACGACGACGATCTGCGGGTGCAGATGAAGTGGGCGCTTGCCCAGGACTACGAGGTTCTCCTGGCCGGAGACCGCCCCGAGGCCCTGGAGGCGGTCCGGCTCCATCAGCCGGCGGTGGCCACCCTGGACCTGGGACTGCCGCCCGCCCCGGGAGACCCCCGCGAAGGCTTCCAGGCGCTGGCCGATATGCTGGCCGCCGATCCCTTCCTCAAGGTAGTGGTCATCACCGGGCAGGGGGAAAAGGAAAACGCCCTGGCGGCGGTGCGCGGCGGGGCCTACGACTTTTTCTGCAAGCCGGTGGATGCCGATGTGCTCCGCATCGTGCTGAACCGCGCCTTTCAGCTTTCCCGCCTGGAGCGGGAAAACCGGGAGTTGCAGAAGAGCCTTCCGGCGTCCTCCTTTGAGGGGATGGTGGGCAGCAGCCGGCCGATGCAGAAAGTCTTCGAGTTCATCCGCAAGGTGGCCCCCAGCGACACCCCGGTGCTCCTCCTGGGCGAAAGCGGCACAGGCAAGGAGCTGGCGGCCCGGGCCATCCATCGCCTGAGCCCCCGCCGGGAGGGCCCTTTCGTAGCCATCAACTGCGGGGCCATCCCCGACAATCTGCTGGAAAGCGAGCTCTTCGGCCACGAAAAAGGGGCCTTCACCGGGGCCCACATACAGCGCCAGGGGCGCATCGAGTCGGCGCAGGGCGGGACGCTCTTCCTCGACGAGATCGGCGACATCCCGCTGCTGCTGCAGGTCAAGCTGCTCCGCTTCCTGCAGGAGCAGCAGATCGAGCGGGTCGGGGGGCGCAAGCCCATCCCGGTCGACACCCGGGTGATTTCGGCCACCAACGCCGATCTGCGCAAGGCGATGACCGAGGGGCGCTTCCGCGAGGATCTCTATTACCGCATCGGCGTGGTGAACATCGCCATCGCCCCTCTGCGCGACCGCGAGGGGGACGTACTGCTTTTAGCCAAGTCTTTCCTGCAGAGCCTGACCGACAAAAACAGGCCTTCCATGCATTTCAGCAAGAAAGCGCTGGATGCCATCGAAAGGCACTCCTGGCCGGGCAACGTCCGCGAGCTTGAAAACCGGCTGCGCCGGGCGGTGATCATGGCCGAAGGAAACCAGATCACCCCGGCCGACCTGGAGCTCGAAGAGGTGACCGTGCGCCCCGGAATCCAGGGGCTGGCCGAAGCGCGCGAGGCAGTGGAGCGCGAGATGATCACCCGCGCCCTGGCCAAGAACAAGGGTAACCTGTCGCGCACCGCCGAGGAGCTACGCATCAGCCGCCCGACCCTTTATGAGCTGATTGATAAGCTTGGAATTTCGAGGGGATAGCCTGCCTCCTATTCCCCCCAACCATGGAGAAAAACACAATGTTCAGACGGATACTTCGGTTTGCCTTCCTCAGCTGCCTGGCTCTTCTCGCCTCCTGCCGGACCGATCCCCGGGAGCAGCGGGACAAGTTTCTGCAGAGCGCCCGCGAGTACGCCAAAAGCGGAAAGCACCAGGAGGCCGTCCTGCAGTACCGCAATGCCCTGCGCATCGACCAGAACTACGCCCCCACCTACCTGGAGCTGGCCGAATCCCTGCAGAACCAGGGCGATCTGCGCAACGCCATCGCTACCTGGCGCCGTCTCCTCGAAATCGATTCGAAAAACGTGAAGGCTAAGCTGGCCTTGGGGCCGTTCCTGCTCCTGGCCGGCATCCAGGATAAAGACCAGTTCAAGACGGTCAAGCAATTTGCCGAGGATGTTCTGGCTGCCGAGCCCGCGAACATCCAGGCCCGCTTTCTGCTGGGCCAGGCCTCAGCCGGATTGAACGACCTGGAAAGGGCCTCGTCCGAAATGGAAAAAGTCCTGGTGGCCGACCCAACCCATCTGCAGGCCGGGCTTTCGCTGGGTGCCATCCGCATGCGTCAGAACAACAATCCGTTGGCCGAAGCCGCCTTCCAGTCCGTGCTGCAGAAGCATCCGGAAAGTCCGGAAGCGCACATTGCCATTGCCATGTTTTACGGCAATACCGGGCGGCTGGCGGAAACGGAAAACTTCCTGAAGAAGGCCTTCGATTTGAAACCGGAGGAAGGGCCCTCGCTATACGGGCTGGTGAATTTCTACCTCTCCCAGAAAAAGGAAAAGGAAGCGGAAGCCGTTTTCCGTCAGGCCATGACCCGCAAGCCCGAGGCCCGTGAGCCCCGCTGGGGCCTGGCCAATTTTTACCTGCAGAGGGGAAAAGTGGATGAAGGGCTGGCGATCCTGGAGGAGCTGTCGAAAACCAGCCCCAAGGACCGGCAGGCCAAGCTGCGGTTGGCAGAGGTACAGCTGGACCGGAAGCATGGGGAGGCGACCGAAAAGATCGTCCAGGCCATGCTGGCGGAAAACAAAAACGATCCCGAGGCGCGCTATTTGCAAGGGCGCCTGCTCGGAATGCGCGGGGAGAGCGAAAAAGCCCTGCAGGAATTCAACGCCGCCCTCAAGCTCAATGAGAACCTGGCGGGTGCTTACCTGCAGAAAGCGGTGCTGCTGTTGAACCGCGGGGAACTGGCGGAAGCCCAGACCGCTCTGAAAGCGGCCATGGAGCGGGACCGGACCAACCTGGCGGCCCGGGGTTTATGGGCCCGCACGCTGGCCCTGCAGCAGAAGCCGGCGGAAGCCCTGGCAGAGGCCCAGGCGGTTCTTTCCGTGCTGCCCCAGGACGAGAATGCTCTGGCAGCCAAAGCGGAAGCTCTGGCCGGGCAGGGGAAAGCCAAGGAGGGGCTCGATACCTGGAAGAACCTGACGGCGCAGCAGCCGCAGAATGCCTACTACTGGCACCGCTTCGGGCTGGCCGAGGTGGCCTCGGGAGCGACTGCCGCCGCCATGGAGCACTTTAAA
>CAINFC010000134.1 GCA_903847975.1 uncultured Acidobacteriota bacterium
GCGACCATGGCCGGCGAGGGCACCTCGGAAGATCAGAAAAAGGAAGTGGCCCAGGTGGCCGAGAGAATCTTCGGGATCCCCTTCGATGCCACCCAGGTGATCGGGGAAACTCTGCAGCGGGCCACACCGGAGCTGGATTTCACCCAGCCTTCCGCGATTTCGAAGCTGCAGCAGACGATCGAATCCGGCCAGGCTCCTCCCAGAGATTTCGATTCTTTTCGCAGCCATCCGCTCTGCTCCTGGATCGAGTCCACCTTCGGAATCCGGAGCGAGGAAGGAACCGGCCGCTTGATCCGCCAGGTTCCCCGCCGGCTCCAGGGACCGGAAAGCGCCGCCGCCGAGCTGGCTGCATTGACCAACACATCCGCCGAGGAACCCTGCACCAAAGTCCTGCGTGATTTTTTGCTGGAAGGCTCCCAACTGCGGAGCGGCCCGACCAGCCGTTATCCCATTTTTGCCTTCCGCCTGCATCAGTTCTTTACCCGGGGCGATACCGTCTGGGCCACCCTGGAGCCGGCGGCGCTCCGCCACCTGGAGATGTCCAAACAAGGCTCCAAGCCCGGAGAGCCGGACAAGCCCCTCTTCCCGCTGGTTTTCTGCCGGCAATGCGGCACGGCCTATTACCGCGTTAAGGTTGCGGAAGAAAAGAGCGGCCGCATCCTGCTTCCGAGAGAGGATCAGCGCTTGGAGCACCGCGAGAACCAGCGCGACGGCTATCTGTACGTATCGGAAACCTCTCCTTGGCCGGTGGGGAAGGGGGCCGATCTGCTAGCCCGCCTGCCGGAACACCTGAAAGAAATCACCCCGCAAGGAATCGAACGGGTCCGCCCCGAAAGCCGCAACGACGTGCCGGAAGCGGTTTTTGTCGACGCCACCGGACAGATCGTACCGGAGGGAAAAGGAACGGCCGCCGGGCTGATCGTTGGCAACTTCCATTTTTGCCTCGAGCCCTCCTGCCGGGTCGTCTACACCAAAACGCAGCGCTCCGAACGAAGCAAGCTCTTAACTCTCGGCGTCGACAACCGCAGCACGGCTACCACCATCCTGGCTATCCGTTCGCTGATCGAGCTGCAGTCGGACCAGGATCTTACCGCCGAAGCACGGAAGCTGCTCAGCTTTACCGATAACCGCCAGGACGCCTCCCTGCAAGCCGGGCACTTCAACGACTTTGCCCAGGTGGCCCTGCTCCGCTCCGCCCTCTTTCGAGCCATGCAGCTGAAAGGCCCGGGCGGACTCAGCCACGGAGAACTTTCCCGTTGTGTTCTGGATGCCATGCAGCTCCGCTTCGAAGATTATGCTGCCGATCCCGGGGTTCGCGGGCCGGCCCGGGCCACCACCCAGGATGCCATGCGCCGGGTCATCGATTATTTCCTTTACCGCGATCTGCAGGGCGGCTGGCGCGTCACTGCTCCGAACCTCGAGGATTGCGGGTTGCTGACCTTCGACTACGAGGGCTTGCACGGAGCCGACGGCCTGCTGCAGGATGCTGAGCTGTGGAGCCATGGTTTCACCGAACGGACTTCCCGCACTGAAGATAAGTTTGTCGAAGCACCGGAAGCCCTGCGCGGATGCCCTTCGGAGGTCCGGGAGCGGCTGCTCGTAACCTTGCTCGATGTGTTGCGCCGCGAGCTGGTCATCAAGACGGACGTTCTCGATCCCCGCAAACAGTTCGAGCTGATCCAGCAGACTCAGCCGCGATTGCGGGAGGACACCGTCTGGTACCTCGAGGATACTCGCGATCTCGTCAAATTCGAGATTGCTTATCCCCGC
>CAINFC010000135.1 GCA_903847975.1 uncultured Acidobacteriota bacterium
ACCAGCCTTTTCGCCTTTCTTCCCGCTCTTCCTTTCTTCCTGTGAGTCCTATCTTTTCACAGGAAGACGGGAAGATCAGGAAGGAAGAAAAAAGCCATCAGGGCATTTCGGATGGAGAGAGGGCCTTTTTACCGCTTCATCTTTATTGATAGCTTCGCAATAAATCCGTGAACCCTGAAGGGGTTCCGTAACACAGCCGGGGTTGCGCCGCAGGCGCTACCCCGGGTAAACGGATTTGTTTTAAAATCAGCCCTGGAAGGGCTGCGCAAACAACGGCCATTGCGGATTTTGCGCAACCCTTTCCGGGTTGTCGCCTGCAGGTGTCCCTACCCGGGGTAGGCGCGAAGCGCGCCAACCCCGGGCTGTGTTACGAAGCCCTTGCGGAGCTATCCCCAACGGAAATCCGAAGATGTGCGACTTTTTGCCGGGCCGTCAAGGTTGCGCGCCGGCTCCTTTTGTTCCAAGCAAAAGGATCTTTGCGATTGCGATAGCGGGCAATGGTCGGGTTCAGGGCGTGGAGGCCGTGAGGTAGGGGATGCCGATGCCCAGCAGGGCGGCCAGAAAGAGCAACCCGAATATAAGGCCCAGCTTCCAGAAATCGGCGCGCGAGACATAGCCGCTGCCATAAAAAACCGGGGCAGGTCCGGTGGCATAAGGGGTGAGAATCCCCATCAGTCCGAGTGAAAAAACCAACAGCAGGGAGAAGGGAAGCACGGGTATTCCCGGAATTTTAATACCCACCGCCAGGACGACCGGCAGGACCGCGGCGGTGTGCGCGCTCAGGCTGGCAAAGAAGTAGTGGATTCCGAAGAACAGCGCCACCAGCAGCGCCATAGCCGGCATCGGCCCCATGCCCAGCAGGGGTTGTGCCGCCAACTGGGCAAGCCACCCGACGAAGCCGACCTTGTTCAGACCGTCGGCCAGGGTGACCAGGGTGGCAAACCAGACCAGCACGTTCCAGGCTCCTTTGTTTCCGGCGATGTCCTCCCAGCCGACGATGCCCGTGAGCAGCAGAAGCGAGACGGCCACCAGTACTACCGCCGTGGAGTGGATGAAATTGGAGCCGACGAGGGGCAGGGAAATGTCCCGGTTGGAGCCGGCAATCCACAGGAACAGCGCCAGGGCCACCAGCAGAATCATGGCGAGCTCCTGCCGGGTTAGGGGGCCCATTTTCTCCAGCTCCGCCGCGGCCCAGCGGGGAATTTCCCGGCTGCACTTGATCTCAGGCGGATAAAGAAGGTAGGTGGCCAGGGGCACCAGGGCCAGAAGGACGGAGCCGATCGGCAGGGCTCCCAGAAACCACTGCGTCCAGGTAATGTCGAGACGGGTGGTGTTCTTGACGATGGCCAGGGCGGCCGCGTTCGGGGCCAGCGCGGTAAGGAAAAGGCAGCTGGTCACGCAGCTGGAGGCAAAGGCGACCCACATGATATAAGCGCCGATGCGCCGGGCGGTCGGCCCGGGCTCGGAGCCGTAGAGCGGGGGAATATTGCGCAGCACGGGGTAAAGAACGCCCGCGCTGCGACCGGTGTTGGAGGGAATTCCCGGCGCCAGGGCCAGATCGGCCAGTGCAACGGCATAGCCGAAACCGAGGGTCCGGCTGCCGAGCCTGCGGACCAGCAGCAGGGCGATGCGGCGGCCGAGGCCCGTTTTGGAATAGCCGGTCGAAAAGACAAAGGCGCCGAAAATGAGCCAGACGGTGGCATCGGAAAAACCGCTGAGAGCCCAGTTCACCGAGCCGGCCGTGGTCGGATCCACGTAGCGGAAAACAGCGGCTGCCGAGATGCCGATCAGGCCCACCCCGGCGGCTGGAATCGGCTCGAGAATCAGGGCGAGAATCACCGCGGCAAAGAGGGCGAAGAAATGCCAGGCATTGGCGGGCAGGCCTGCAGGGGCCGGCCAGAGCAGGAGCAGCAGCCAGAGCGCCACCGGAAGGACCGCCTTCCAGGTTCCCGCCAAGGCGCGGCCGGCCGCTGCAGGAGTGGGGTCGCTCATTTCGCCTGGGCCCGCATCGCGGCGAGGATGGCTCCGGTCACTTCGGCGGTGGTGGACGTGCCGCCGAGATCCGGGGTGCGTGCCTCCGCGCAGCCGGTGACTGCGCGGATGGCCCGGAGGATCATCTCTGCGGCGGGCGCCTCCCCAAGGTGATCCAGCATGAGCGCGCCGCACCAGATCATGGCGATCGGGTTGGCGGTTCCTTTGCCGAAGATGTCGGGAGCCGAACCGTGAACCGGCTCGAACATGGAGGGATACTCCCGCTCCGGGTTGATGTTGCCGCTCGGTGCCAGCCCCATGCTGCCGACGATGGCTGCTCCCAGGTCGGTAAGGATGTCGCCGAAGAGATTGGATCCGACGACGACGTCCAGGGATTCCGGGCGGAGCACGAAGCGCGCCGCCAGTGCGTCGATCAGCACCCTCTCCACCCGCACTTCGGGGAAATCCCTGGATACCTCATTGCAGATTTCGTCCCAGAAAGTCATGACGTGCTGCTGGGCGTTGGACTTGGTGGCATTGACCAGGAGCCGCCGCCGCTGCATGGCCAGCTTGAAAGCATAGCGCAGGATGCGTTCCACCCCGGCGCGGGTCATCACCGTGGTTTCCACGGCCACCTCCAGCGGCAGATGGCGGTGGGCCCGCCCGCCGGCCCCGGCGTACTCCCCTTCCGTATTTTCGCGGATGACCACAAAGTCGATGTCGCCGGGCTGCTTTCCGGCCAGCGGGCAGGGAATGCCCGGCAAAAGGAGGCTGGGCCGGTAGCAGACGTACTGCTCGAAACCCTGGCAGATGGGCAGGCGCAGCCCGCGCAGGGAGACGTGGTCGGGAACGCTCGGAAAGCCGACCGCTCCGAAATAGATGGCGTCATAGCGGCGCAGGATGTCGAGGGCCCCGGCCTCCATCATGGTGCCGTGTCGCAGATAGAACTCGCATCCCCAGGGAAAATAATCGTAGCGCAGCCGGAAGGAGCCGGTGATTTCCCCGGCGGCATCCAGCACGCGGATCCCCTCGGGAAGCACTTCCTGTCCGATTCCGTCGCCGGGTATGGCGGCAATGTGGAAATATCTCATAGGTCTGTTTGCCTGTCGGAAAGCAGCGGCGGCGCCGGCCGGCTGCGCTGGATACCAGGGTCGCTAGACCCACTGCCAGTCCCGGAGCCATTCGTAGCCCGGGGGCAGGTTGCGCCACATTTCTGCCGTTATCTGCCGGTTCTTCTCCTCCTCGGTCCGGTCGAGCTGCCGTCGCTCCTTTACCGCGGCGGCGGCATTCTTCACCTGCTCCACGGTGATCAGCCCGGGGATGGCTGCCGCCAGCAGGTCGCAGCGCAGAACGTTGCGCAGCGCCAGGCGGGCCCGATCGTCGTCCTCCTGGCGGGTGGCCGATTCCGGCGTGCCGCGCGAGGCGAACAGGGCTCCGCTGGCGAAGGGCTTGATCCCGATGAACCCGGTGTCGGTCTTGCGCAGGGCGTCGAACATGCTGCCCACCGGCTTTTCTCTGCTTCCGGACGCATAGGGGGTGATGACCACCTGGATCTGCGGGTATCGAACCACCGCATCGGCAATCCACGGGCGGTGGTGCGTCGAGATGCCGGTGAAGCGCGCCCGCCCCGACTGCCTGGCCCAATCCATGGCGGCCACGACGTTCTCGATTTCCTGCAGCGAGTTCCGGGTGGTCTGCTCGCGCATCGTCACCCGCCACAGGTCGACGTAGTCCATCCGGCATTTTTTCAGGGCTTCGTCCAGGCCCTGTTTCATCTTTTCCAGGGATCCGGCGATTTCCGGATTCCGGGCCCCGGTGCTCTCGAAGCCGAAGTAGATCTCCTCCCGCCTTTCCCGCACAGCCTGGGAGTAGACCACCACTTCCGAGGGGGTGCAGGCGTCGATGTAATTGATCCCATGATCCAGGCAGGCGTAGACCACATCGCGACGGTTCTTATGGAATTCTTCCGTTCCGGGCTTGAAAGGGATTTTTTTCCAATGGCCGCCCATGCTGACCGCCGAGATCATCAGGTTGGTCCGGCCCAGGCGGCGGTACTCCATGTTTTCGTTGTAGCTGCGCGTGTTTCGCGGCTCGGGGGCCGGCGGAGCAGCGGAGGCCTTCGCTTCCCACCCGGCGGCAGCGGCCAGACTAAACCATTCTCTTCGGGAAACTAGAACCGGATTCATCGTTCTCTCCTTATTCCTTATCGTCCGGGGGGTGTCAGTTACGTTTTGTTTGTCGGGCCTGCGGGGTGACCTCATTCATGTTGGGCCTGATCCCGGCATCCGCCTGGCCGCTGATCCATTCCAGGGCTCCCCGGGCGATGGCCTGGAAAAAGGGGTTTTCCCAGATATCCCCGCGGTGTCCCAGGGACGTATAAAACACCCGGCCTTTGCCGTGCAGGCGGGTCCAGGTTGCCGGGTAGTCGGGACGGCGGTAGGCTTCACCTTTCATCATCGCGGTTTCCTGGACCAGGAGGACCGACAGATCCGCGGCGTAGTTGGTAAACGTGAACCACTCGTCGGTGAAGGCCAGGCCCTCGGCCAGCCCCAGGTCGGCGATCCCCGCGAATTGGGTCGTGGTCAGGAGCAGCGAGGCCTCCTGCTCTTTCCCGTGGGCGAGAAACTCTCCGCCGAGCATGGCGATGTAGGGATCCAATTTCGCCTCGCTGCCCTCCCCGGCCGCCGGAGAATGGAACGTATCGGCGGCGGAGTGGAATCCCAGGAACCCTTTGCCTCCTTCGACGGCCGCCAGGAGGCGGCTTTTTCCCTCGGGGGTCATCGCCGGGGAGCCGTCCCCTCCGCTTTGGGTCAGGTCGCCGGAGGTGTAGAAGGCAAAGGCGTCGTAGGCGTCCAGGCTGCCGTCGAAAATCCGCCCGTCTTTACTGCATTCCACCATGAATCCCGCCCGCCGGCCGATCTCCTCAAACGCCTTTTCCGCCGGGCTCCAGGCGGATCCGGTTCTCCGGATCACGTCGTGTTCGAAGCCCGCGCTGCGGGTGAAAAACAGGACCCGCCGCTGCCTGGCTTCCGGCCCAGGGGCAATCTGTCGCCAGGGAATGGCAGCGCCCAAGGCTGCGACGGCGGCGTTTTTGAGCATCTCACGTCGTTTCATGGCGGACTCACCCCGTACGGAGAAATAGAGTTTTTCCTTTTGTGCCTGACCGGACATTGTATCACGGTTTGACCCGCAACTTTCCCCGGGTGGCATCGGATCGGGCCGCGCCGGGTGAGGTCGGCAATCCTCAGCTCAAATCCCCGCCGGCTGCGGTGCCCCGGCCGCGTTTGCGGAAATCCGAGGCCAGCTCTTCCGCCCTGCCCTCCAGGAATGAGGTCAGGATCCGGGCTTTGAAAAGCGGTTCCCATCCGAAGAATCCGGGATCCCGCAGATCCACCAGCAGGAGGTCCAGCCCCTTGCCCAGAAGGGCCTGCAGGCCGGGGACAAACAGCGGGCGATCGTCCCAGAGCCGGCTGTGGCAGCCCGGCTGCTTGACCGCATGAAACCGTGCGCCGGAACCTCCGTCCAATGTGCCCGAAGCCCGGCAGGAAACGAAGCAGTCCCGATCGCAAACGGACTTGCCGCACTTCCGGAAGCGGTGTACCAGGCACTGCCTTGTAGTCATAGCCAGGATCGGGCCGAAGGCCGGCGCCGCCTTGAGGAAAGGCGAGCCGGACCGGCCTGCGGCGGCAAACGGGCCGGGGGAGCGGACGGCAGCCTGAATCTGCCCGAGGCCGAGCTCCATGGAAAAGACGGCCCCGGCGGCCCCGGCGGCCTGGACGAGTGCGGCTGCCGACCAGGCGTTGGTGATGTTCAGCAGCGTTCCGGCCACCCAGGGAATCCTGAGCAGTGCGGAGGCCAAGCCCAGCCCGCTGTTGTCGGAAACAATCCAGGGCCAGCGCCCGGAAGCGAGCAGAGCCTCGCAGCCGGCCAGATCCTCTTCCAGCAGAATGGCCGGAAACCAGGGAATCAGGCCGGGCTCCTCCGGCGGATCGATTCCGGGCCGGACTTCAAAGCAGAAAAAACCAATTCCCGTCGAGCGGATCCAGTCGAGATCCTCCGGATCGGAAATCAGAGGAAGTATTTTTTGTTGGAAAACCGATCCGGGCAGAGCCATCCGGCCAGGCAAACGGCACGGAGAGCCTTCCGCCGGCTCCTGCGGATCGTCCCGGCCGCCGGAGGAGGCAGGCGGGAGACAGTCCGGAAATCCCAGCTTGCCCGGCGGCAGAAGCACCGGGCGCGATCTTCCGGACATGGCGTCCAGTCCGGCTACCGCTTCGCGGCGCATGCGGTTCAATTCGCTGACCGGCAGGAAAAGACCGTCTGCCAGGTTCTCCGCCCGGATCGACGCGTCGGTTTCGTCTCTTTCGGGGGGATCCAGAGCATACACGGAATCGCCGAGCTTGCTGAAATGCTCGAAAAGCAGCGGCACGGTAAGCGGATTCTTTCTGGCCGCAGTCAGGGGCACGCCGCTCTGGACCCGGACCGTGCGGTGCGGACCGGAAAGGACGGCGAACTCCGCAAGCAACGGCGCGCCGGCGTTTCCTTCGACCTTTATGAGCAGCGGAATGCGCTCCGGCTTCATGGCGGCAAGCCGTGCGGCCAGTGCCTCCGACTCCCGGTACTTCGGAATCCGGAACAGGTGCTGACCGCGAAGAATGCGCCCCTGCAGCTCATGCTCGATGCGAACCCGGAAGGAATCGGGAGCCAGCCGCTCTTCGACCACCACCTGGGCTATAAAATGCTCCTGGTCGCGATCGGCAAAAATGCCGGCGGCATCCCCGGGGACGAATTGCTCTGCGGGTATGGGCCGTCCGACGCGGAGGACGCGGCGGTCGGCGCCGTAGGAGAGAACCGCTCCCAGGGGCTGCAGCGAGCTGTCTTCCACGGATTCGCTGAACATAGCCGGGGAAATTCGCCCGGTCAGGTAGCCGATGTCGAAACCCCGGTTGTACACTTTCCGGACCAGCTCGAAAGGATCCTCGTCCGACTCCGTCCGTCCGCCCGCTTTTTCCGGAGCGTCCGGCGGCAAAAGCGAGAGAAGCTGCAATCGCCAGGCCCGAACGATGGTGTATACATAGAAATACCCTTTTCGCCGCCCTTCGATCTTGAGGGCGTCGACTCCGGCGGCGATCAGATCCCCGGCTGCCGACAGGGCGTTGTTGTCCTTGAGATTGAGCCAAGGAAAACCGCCGGAGGGTCCGGCCCGGCCTCCGCTCTCCGCCCCGCCGGGAATCCGGTATTCCCTGCGGCAGGGCTGGACGCAGCGGCCGCGGTTGCCGGAAAGGCCGCAGAGAAAAGAGCTCATGTAGCACTGCCCGGAAAAGGAGATGCAGTAGGCTCCGTGGACGAAGACCTCCGATTGGATCCTGTGGCGGTGGCAGCATTCGGTCAGCGGGCGGATTTCCTCCAGGCTGAGCTCCCGGCTGAGGTTGAGCTGAGAGACCCCGAATCGCGCCAGCAGTTCAATCTGCCGGGAGTTGTGCGTGGTCAGCTGGGTGGATGCATGCGCTTCCACCTGCGGATAAAGCCGCCGCATGAGGTGGAGCAGGCCCCAGTCCTGCAGGATCACCGCATCGGCCCCGGCGTTCCAGGCGGCCACCGCCAGGGACAGAGCCTCCTCCATTTCCGGCTGGCTCAGCAGGACGTTCAGAGTGACATAAAGCCGCACCCCCCGGCTGCGGGCCACTCGGGCCAGATCGGCCAGCTCCGCCAGGTGCAGGTTATCGGCACGCATCCGGGCGTTGAAGCGGTCCAGCCCCAGGTAAACCGCATCGGCGCCGGCGAGAATGGCGGCCCGCACCGAGTCGGAATCGCCGCCCGGCGCCAGGATCTCCGGCTGCCCTGGCGATGAACGGGGTCGGTCGTGCCGCTTTTCCGGTTCCATTTTACTGGGTCAGGTTCAGCACCGGCAGCGTGGTGAAGATGCCGCCCTGGTAAAGCAGGCCGACGACGATTACGTCCCGGCCGGAGGAAATCTCGATGCTTCCCTCGGCCGCTGCCGGAACCGCCGGAAACAGCTGGCCGGTGAACTGTGCGACCTGCTTTCCCGGCGGAAGGGGAAGGGTGGTTTCGCCGAGAAGAACACCCGAGGAGGAGAAGAACCGGCCGGTCAAAACCGCCTCCTGATCGCCGGTGTTGGCGACCGCAAGGCCGGTATCGCTTCTGGCGTTGAGCTGAGGGATCGGGAGCGAAAAGCGCCGCATCCGCGGAGAAGGCAGCACCGAGGCTTCCGCCAGCAGCGTGCTTCCATCAACCCACTGGTAGATGAGCACGCCGCCGATCGGCTGGCTGGCGGTGACGCGGCACCACCCGGAAATCAGCCGGCCGTCGGGGCTCTGCAGGAGCAGCCGGGCCGAGCCTCGGGCGGCCAGGAGCACGGTCTGGGAGCTGGCGGCCTGTCCGTTTACCAGCAACGGCTGCGGCAGGCCTTCCGGGCTTCGGAAGGAAACGGCGGCCGAGGCGGAGGCGCTCCCCGGATTGGTCAGGAGAAGGAAGCTCTGGTATCCGCTGCCGGCGGCGAACTGGGCGAACTCAAGGAGAACCGAGGGACCTCCGGCGGCAGGGAGCGTGGTGCTGGTGGTGGAGCCGCCCGTGCTGCTGGTCGTGGAGGTGCTGGAAGTGCTGGTAGAGGACGGGATGCCGGTGGTCGTAGTCGTCGACGGCCGTAACGAAGTGCTGGTTGCCAGGGTTGTGGTGGTGACGGTGGTGGTCGTCGTCGAGGAGACCGGCGGCAAGGTGGTGCTGACCACCGAAAGCACCACGGAAAGGGAAGTCGTTTTCCGGCTGTCGGCCGGGTCCTCATTGTCGGCGTAGGAGACAGTCAAGGTGTCTCCCGGAACGGCCTGCAGGGTTCCGTCGGCGGCGGCCGCGGCCGCATTCTGGGTTGGGATTTCCGCGGTCAGGAAAATGGTGGAAGCCAGGAGGGTTTCGGTGGCGGAAAGGCTCAGGGTGTCGCCGTTGCGCATGTTCCGGACCTGTATGCCGGCGGCGGTGTCGTTGGCCGCCACCTGCAGGGCTTCATCCGCATCCCGCAGCATCACGCGGAAGGCATTTCTGACCTTCAGCTCCCGCAGGGGAATCAGGTTCTCGCTGACCGCTTCCAGCGAATCGGCCTCGTGGCGGATAAAACCGGGAGCCGTTTCCATGATGGTTCCGGCATTGGCGATGGCCCCGGGAACGGACAGGACGGCGCCGGCAGCGATTTCCAGGGTGGTGCCGGCCGAGACCGTAAGCTGCTGAATGGTGTTCGAGGAATTCCAGACCGTTTTCTGGCCGGCGGCGTTCTGGATGGCCACCAGGTCGGCGGCATTGCTGCCGTGGTGCACGGTGCCGCCGGAGCTCTGGATGACCAGCAAGGCGTTGGTCAGGTTGCCGGAGGGGAGAAAGGTACCGGGGACGGCCCAGTTCCCGTTGCAGGTGATGGCCGAACCGGCCACGGAGGCATCCAGTGTTCCGCTGATGCTGGCCCCGGAGAGAAAAACCAGGGCGCTCTCTTTCTCCGCTTTGAGCGTGCCGCCGATGGAATGGGTGGTTACAGTGAGACTGCTCGGTGTCCCCAGAACCAGCGCCGCCCCCGGGTCCACCTGCAGGTGGGCGGCTATAAAATTCCGGGTGAGGGTGCAGCGCCCCGAGGGGACCAGCAGGGAGGCCAGGGTCTGCTCCGCGGCCGAAGACCCGTTCAGCTGTGCGCTGGCGCCGCGCATGCGCAGGATGCCGATGATGCCGGCGGTGACGGATGCATTCCCCAGGCAGGTGATGTCGGAGGATTTTCCGCCGCCGACCTGCAGCGAATTCTGGGCGGTGACCCGTTCGGTGCCGCTGATCAGGATTCCTCCCTGGAGAACGATGGTTCCGGCGGTGATGGCCCCATCCAGAAGAAGGGAAACAGTTCCGGAATAGGAGCTTTCCACGCGCAGTTCCGCGATCGTGACCGGCTGCGTCAGAGTGCAGTTGGAAATCGCGGAGGAGAAAATGGCGCGGTCGGTGGGCTGGCTTGGATAGCCGGTGCCGGGCGACCAGTTGGCGGCATTGGTCCATTGCCCGCCCACCGGGGTGGAGGAGCCGTTCCAGGTATAGTCCACCGCCGCGACGGGCCCTGCGGCCAGCAAACACAGGATGATTCCACCGCACCAGCCGCGCATCCTTAATAACATGGTAATTTCTCCCACGGAAAATTTTCCTGTCATTCTTCCTCCCGCTCCTTCCCCCCGTCTTCGGAAACAAGGCATCTCCGCTGACCTGCAGCGGTCTGCTAAAGTTATATCAAATCCCCTTGACGGGAGCCCCCCAGGGTCCATAAAATTCTGCCATGATTCAAATCCACCGTTACCCGATACTTGAAGCCTTTCGAATCCTTGCGGTTGCGTGCCTCGTCTTTCTGGGTCTGGCGGCAGGGCCGTTGTCCCGGGCGGGCGCCCAGGAAGGTGCTCCGAGAGAAACCGCCCTGGCCGGGACCGTTAAGGATGCCGTATCCGGCGAGCCCATTGCCCGCGCCCGGGTGGCTACCATCGAGCCGAAGCGGGAGACCGAGTCCGGGCCGGATGGAAGGTTCCGCCTGGTTGTACCGGCGGCCGCGGAAGTGGAACTGCAGGCCGGAACCGTGGGCTACGCCATGGTTAAACTGCGGGTGCAGCCCTCCGCCGGGCAGGAAACCGAGGTTTCCATCGAACTCAGCCCGGAGGCCTCGCTGCGGCGCTCCGACAAGGTCACGGTGACCGCTGCGGTTTTCGAGCCTGTGGAATCGGGCGTGGTCCTGGAGCGCACCCTGAACTACAGCGAGCTGAAAAACATGGCCAGCGTGCTGATCGATGATCCGCTCCGCTCGGTGCAGGGTCTGCCCGGCGTGGCCACCGGCGACGATTTCAACGCCCAGTTCAGCGTCCGCGGCGACTCCTACAGCCACGTCGGCCTTTACCTGGACGGGGTGCTGACCTACCTCCCGTTCCACACCGTGCAGAACATCCAGGACGGCGGCTCCATGACCATTCTGAACGGTGACCTGGTGGAGAGCGTATCGCTGCTGAGCAGCGCCGCGCCGGCCCGCTTCGGCGACCGGACCTCTTCGGCCCTGATCGTCTACACCCGCCCGGGCAGCGCCGACCGAGCCGTCTACCGGGTGGCCGCCGGGGTGACCGGCGTTTCCGCCACGGCGGAAGGGCCGCTCCACAAAAGCCGCAAGGTCACCGGCCTGGTTTCGGCGCGCAAAAGCTACACCGACTACATCGTCAATCGCCTGGCCGACGATATTAATTACGTGATCGGCCTCTGGGATGTGCAGGGCAAGCTGAGCTGGCAGCCGGCGGAAAACCACCAGGTTTTTCTCACCGCTCTCTGGGGAGATTCCGGCCTGAACCGCGACCGGTGGATCGAGCGGCTGGGGATGAATTCCCTGCTGCGCGGCGAAAGCAAGAGCGGAATCGGCAACCTGCAGTGGAACTGGACTCCCTCCCACGACCTGGTCCTGCAGTCCAGAGCTTACCTGACCGACGACCGGGGCAGGAACTGGAACCGATACGAGGAAACGCTATACCGCAGCGGCCACCGGCAGTGGTCCGCCGGCACCGACGCGGCCTGGGAGTGGAAAAACGGATCCCGGCTGGAGTTCGGGGTCCAGGGGAGGCGCCTGGGAGAAAGCGGCCTGGAGCGGGTTTACGACTACGGGCTGTCGAAGTACCTGGTGCAAAGCCGCTTTTCCGGGACGGGGTGGCAAAATTCGGGTTACGGGCAGGTGGCCTGGTCGCTGCTCGATCGGCGGCTGAACCTGACCGTAGGCGGGCGCGGCGATCACTTTCAGGCCACGGGGGAGAGCCTGCTGCTCCCCAGGGCCGGGCTGACGGCCAATCTCGGCCGGCGCCTGTCCGTCTCGGCCGGCTTCGGACAGTACGGTCAGTATCCCTCCTGGGCCTATCTCCTCGGAGAGCACACGAATTCCCGGCTGCGCGCCGAGCGGTCCACGCACTACGTGACCGGCCTGGAATACCAGATGGGGGAAAGAACCCGGCTGCGCCTCGACGGCTATTGGCTCCAGGAACGGCGCAACATTTTTGCCCCCGAGGCGGAATATCGCCTGGTGAACGGCAAGCCGGCGGCCCCGAGCAGCACCGCCCGCTGGGAGAACCTGCTCTCCGGGCATTCCCGCGGAGTGGAGGCCGTTCTGCAGCGCCGCAGCGTGAACCGCCTTTCGGGCTGGCTGTCCTACTCTTACGGGATTACCCGCATGCGCGACAACCTCCACCGGCTCACTTTTCCGCTGGACTTCGATCAGCGCCACACCGTGAACCTCTACGGGAGCTACCGGCTGCGGCAGACCGTCAACCTCAGTGCAAAATACCGCTACGGCAGCAATTTTCCGATCATCGGGTTCTTCCGCACCCAGGGCGGAAAGTTTTACCTGGCCGAAAGCCGCAACCAGCTGCGCACACCGGCCTACAGCCGCCTGGACTTCCGGATCAACAAGGCTTTCTTTTATCCGCGCTGGAAGCTCACCCTTTATTTCGAAGTGGTCAATCTCCTGAACCGCGAAAACATGCGCTACACGGGAATCGACCGGGTGTACATGAACACAGGCCAGGTCACCCTCCAGAAGAACACCCTGTTCCCCGTGCTGCCAACCGCCGGGCTGCTGTTTGAGTTCTGATATCCGGTCGCCCCTGCGGGATTTTTACACCTCCATCAGGGGGATAATCCGGTAAAAAGTCCTGCACTATACAGGGAATGGTCGGCAGGGCGCACTGAAATGGTTGAATTTACTTCCTTTTAACACAACCATTGCCCCCGGGGATCATCTAACCCTGCGTAAGGAAAAAAAGGAGAGAGGGACTTCCGATGAACGCAGGGATTCGTTTCTATGATCAAATTGCCACCTTGTATGAATTGCGCCAGAGGCACCTTTCTCCGATCAGGGACTTTTCCGCTGGCCGGCGAAAGGCTTTGGAGGCGATGCCCGCCGGCAGACGCGAGGACGAAATCTGCACGGCGCAGGCGCGCAGCAATTCAGATTATAATGCCTCGGGAGAGGAACAGGCTTTACCAGAATCAAGGCTTTGACAGGGAGTAAATATGCGCGGTTTTCGCAGGTTTTTATCGGTTTTTCCGGGGCCCATTTTAATCATTGTCCTGCTGGTCCTGGCGGCCCGGTTGCCGGTGCCCGGGGTTCATGGCGACGACAGCGGGGAGGGAGCCCCCATGCCGCTCAGCAGGCTCCAAAAAATGGTTCTACCTGGAAGTCAGGATCTGCAGCTGATCGTTCAGCTTGCCGAGCCATCGGTCACCGAGTGGATGCGAGCCGGGGAAAGCCTCAGCGGTACGTCCCGGCTGGAGTTTTCGGGCGGGTCCGCCGGAATGGGCCTGCAGTCTTCCCAAGCTCTGAGCTACAGGGGTCAGATCGAAGCCGCTCAGCAGATCCTGGCGGAAAAAGTGGCCGTCCTGCCGGGTGCCCGGATGGAAGGAAGCCTGACCACGGTCATGAACGCCCTGATGGTCCGAATCCCGCCGGAGCAATACAATTCTCTTCGAAGTCTCCCCGGGATCAAGAAGGTTTACTTTTCCCGGCTGCACAAACGATTGCTGGACACCTCCGCGGAGCTGGTGAATGCCCAGGGGCTCTGGAGCAAAGCCGGCGGAAGCTCTGTCGCCGGGCGAGGTGTCAAGATCGGTATTATCGATACGGGGATTGATATCACGAATCCCATGTTTATCGACAATTCCCTGACGGTTCCCAGCGGCTACCCGAAGGGGGAATCGGCCTACACCAATCGCAAGGTCATTGTGGCCCGGAATTACATGCACCTCCTTTCCCGAAGCCAGGCCATACGTACGGCGGTGGATGAGGACGGCCATGGAACGTTCGTTGCGGGCGTGGCTGCCGGCCGACAGGTCGCCGCGCCGATGGCCACCATTTCGGGCATGGCTCCGGGAGCCTTTCTGGGTAGCTACAAGGTCTTCGGTACACCCGGAATCAACGACTATACCACCACCAACGCCGTGCTGGCCGCCATTGAGGCGGCCGTGGCGGATGGGATGGACATCGTCAATATGAGCCTGGGCAGCCTGGATTACCTGCTGCCGTCGGAGGACCCGGAAATCGCCGCCGTGGACAACGCCGTTCAGGCGGGCGTTCTCTTTGTACTTGCCGCCGGAAACGAGGGCTCGGCGACCCAGACCATCGGAAGTCCGGCCACCGCCGCCAATGCCATCGCCGTCGGCTCGGTTTCCAATTCCCGCATATTTGCCTCCCAGATCCATGTAACCGCTCCGCTGCCGGTTCCCGCGGCGCTGGCCGATATGGCCTATGCGGTCGGCTCCGGGCCCCAGTTCACCCAGAACCAGTCCGCCGCGGCGGTTATCGATGTGCAGGCGCTGGACGGAAACGGTTACGGCTGCGAGGCCCTTCCCTCCGGGAGCCTGACCGGGAAGATCGCTTTCCTCCAGCGGGGGGGAGTCGGAACGGCGTGCACCTTCGCGGTCAAAGTCAATAATGCTGACGCTGCCGGTGCCATTTCGGTCATTGTCTTCAACAACCTGGCGGCGGATGGCATCATTCAGATGGGCGGGCTGAGCGGGACACGGATCCCGGCGCTCATGATTTCCAATCGGGACGGGCTGGCATTAAAAAGTTACATAGCCCTGTATCCGGGAACCACCCTGGTGGCCATCGATTCCAGCTCGGTCCTGAAATCGACCCTGGCCACCGGAAGAATGATCTCCTCGTTCAGTTCCGTCGGGCCTACCGCGGATTTCCGCCTGAAGCCCGACCTGGTGGCCGTCGGGGAAAATGTCTACTCGGCGACCCAGAGCGTCAGTCCGTCGGGGTACATGTACGACAGCAGCAAGTTCCTGCTGAACCAGGGGACCAGCTTCTCTTCGCCGATGGTGGCAGGAGCCGCCGCCGGACTGAAGCAGCTGTACCCCTCGCTCAACGCCTTCGGCATCAAGTCCATGCTGGTACAGACCGCCAGCCGCAACCTGACCGGCGACGGCGTGAATCCCGCCAGCGTCCTGCAGGGGGGAAGCGGGCTGCTGGATATGGGCAGCGCTTCGGCGGCCGGAATCGTATGCGACCCGGTCAGCCTGAATTTCGGAGTGCAGTCCTATTCGGGCCACCTTACTCTCTCGCGCACTTTTACCATAAAGAATATTTCCTCGACGGCCGACCGGTACTCCCTTTCCTTCGAGCTGCTGAACCCCGGACCCCGGATCGCAGCCGACCAGGATTCCATCGGACCCGTCTCTCCTTCGGCCTCGGCCGACATCCGCATCACTCTGGATGCGGATGCCCCTCTTTCCGGCGGATTCCAGGGATTTGTCGTCCTGCGCGCCGCCTCCGGCCCCCCGGTTTACCGGATCCCCTTCTGGGCGGGACTTTATGCGGCCAATCCCGACCGGATCCTGACCGTGTCCCAGACCGCTTCCGGAGCCGATTCCTACAAAAGCCTGGCCTCGGCCGTTCTTGCCGCCCAGCCGGGCAATATCATCGAAATTGCCGACAGCGCCACTTATCCCGGCGGACTGACCATCGCCACCAACCGCGAGGGCCTGCCGCTTCATGGCCTGACGATCCGCGCGGCCGCCGGACAGACACCCACCATCGACGGCACGGGTCTAACCAGCCAGCCCGGCATTCTGATTATGGGCCTGCGGAACGTTCTGCTGCAGGGGTTGAAAATCAGCGGCGGATGGATAGGGGTCTACCTGGAGCACACCTCCTCCGTTTCCCCTCTCTCGGCAACCATCGACCACTGCACGATCACCGGCACCACGGAGGGCACCGGCCCGGTCGGTGTGGAAATCGACGGGGGCGGCACGCTGGAAATCACCCAGTCGGTGATCTCCGGCTCGCGGGGGAGCGGGATCGTGATCGGTGCCGGAACCTACTTTACTCTTTCCGATTCCACGGTGGACGCCAACGGCAATGTCGGCATCGATGCGGATTCCTCCAACCTGCGCATTCTGAATTCGACCGTCAGGGGGAGCGCCGGCCCGGGCATTTATGCCACCTATTGCGTGGGAACCGTATCGGAAAGCCTCTTTTCCGGAAACCGCGGTGCATATGGAGACGGGGTGGAGATCATTGACGGGAATTTCCGTATCCTTTCCAGCCGGTTCGAGTCCAACGAGCGTTACGGGCTGCTGCTTTCCCGGTCCTCCTCGGTCGGGTCCGAGCCGATTGCCCATGTTTCCCAGACGACTTTCAAGGGGAACAAGTCGTATGCGCTTTACGGCAACCCGGTCTCGAGCCTGACCATGGAAGGCAGCACGCTGAAAGACAACGTCAAAGGCATGCGCCTGGCCGGCGCGTCGGCCGCTCTGCTCCGGAACAACGTGATCGTACGCTCCACGGACACCCTGGCGGGCAACGGCCTGGAAGTCGCCGGAACCAGCAAGGTGCAGCTGATCAACAATACGATTTACAGGAATGCCGGCCTGGGAATCGTTCTTTTGACGGGGCCGACCCTGTCCGTGCGGAACTGCATCCTCAGCGGGAACCGGCTCGGCGATATCCAGGGGCTCACCGTGAGCCACATCGAGTACTCTCTCGTCGGCGACCGCCTGCTGGGGGGAAGCAACATTACCGGAGACCCCCTGCTTCTGAATCCCGATGCCGACGTGTTCGACCCGGCCTCCGGTTCTCCGGCCATCAACGCCGGGAGCAATGAGGCCGCCAATCTGCCTTTTCTGGATTTTTATCAAAAACTTCGGATCGCCGGCCCGCCGGAGGGCAGCGATGGCCGGGTGGACATGGGAGCCGTGGAATCGAACTCCAGCTACTCCCTGGTTTTTCCCATGATGGCCAACGGCACGCAGGCGGCACTGGGAGGGGACTACGCCACCGGGTTTGCCCTGCTTAACGCCGGTACCAGTTCCACAGAAGCCAGCCTGGCAGCCTTCAGTTCTGCCGGCAGCGTGCTGGCGAGCCGGAGCAATCCGGCACGGCAGAGCCTGGCGGCCGGAGCCCAGCTCCCGACGCTGGCCCCGCAGGTTTTCGGTTTTGACGATACGCAGCCGAATCTCGGCGGAGTTCTGGTGAGCTCGGCGCAGCGCCTGGCCGGGTTTTTCCTGCTCTTCGACTCTCAGTTCCGGCGGTTCGCCGAAGGAGTCAACGTTTCTTCGGATACGGCTACCGACCTGATTTTCATGCGGCATGAAAAAGATGCCTCCGGGAGGGCGATCTACTGCCTGTTTAATCCGGGTCCCAATGCAGCCAATATTCAGGCTGGTCTGCTGGGGCCCGCCGGCACGCTGATGGAGACGGCCCGGACCGTGGTTATTGCTCCCAAAGGGCAGCTTCTCCTGGAATTCGATACCGTCGGTTCCTCGGGTTACGTGCGGGTGCTTTCCGACCGGCCGATTGCCGGACTGGAGCTGATCGGCAACAGCAGCGAGCTGTCGCTGCTACCGGGGGTGACTCCCGGTCCGGAAGCCCTGCTGCTGATTCCTCACATCGCCTTCCACCAGGGCTTTGAGACCACGATCGGACTGGTCAATTCCAAGTCCAGTATCACCACCGTTCTGCTGACGGCCTTTACGGACAGCGGCCGGATCCTGGGTACTCCGGCGACCGTGACGGTTGCGGCGAACGGCCAGGTGCTGAAGAGCGCCGCCGATCTGTTCGGTTTGGGGACGGAGACGGGGCTTACCACCGGTTATGTTGTTGCGGAATGCGGCCAGGAGGGTATTCTTGGATTCACCCAGTTCCGGTACAACGACGGCACGCGCCAATCCTCGGCTGCCGTTTCCACCGAAACGGTGCCGAAGAAACATCTGGTCTTCTCTCATGTCGCGCACCAGGTTCCTTCCGGATCGGGGGTCCATTACCAGACCGGGATCGCGCTGGTGAATCCTTTCGGCGCTCCTGTCGCTTACACTCTGAAGGCCTACGATGCGGCCGGCGTTCTCCTGGCGGAAAAAACAGAAAAGCTGAATCCCCGTCAGAAGGTCGCCCGGATCCTCAGCCATCCGACGCCCGGAGTCGGCTTCTTTACCAGGAGTCTGACGATGGCGGGAGGGCATGTGGAAGTCTGGACCGATTACGGGCTGCTGGGATTTGAACTCTTTTTCACGGAGGATTTCTCCCAGCTGGCCAGCGTACCCGCCCAGTAGGGAGCGCAGGGCTTTCGCAAGAATTCCGGGCTTGTTGCGAAGCCATCAAAACAGATGACCCGGCAGAAAGTCCCACATCTTCGAATTTCCGTTGGGGATTGCCCTGAAAGGGCTTCGTAACCCTACCCGGGGTAGCGCCTATACGGTGCAACCCCGGGCTGTGATTCGGAACCCCTTTCGGGGTTCCAGACTTTTTATCGATTCATCAAAACAGATAGTCTCGTAAAAAGTCTTCTTCGCTCAGTACAAGCTTCAGCTTGCGTAGCACAAGCGAAATTCTGCTTGCAGCGCGCAGCCTGAAGGCTGAACTCAAAACGGCTTTGGTTTGTAAGTTTGTTTTCGGGTGTTTCTCGGCTTTTTGCGAAGCCATCCAAACAGATCGCCTCGCAGAATTTCATACTTTGTTAAAATGTTAAGTCGATGTTAAAAAGGTGTTAACAAATTTTTTACATCACGATTACCCTGGTTTTATCTAAACTCTACGCATAATTTCATATTGATTTGGATGAAGGAATTGGAAAATGACAAGAAGCAGAGCTGTATTCATACTGGTTTTTCTGGCAGCCACGGCCGGACGTCCCCTGCAGGCGGCTACCATGTATCGTCTGACTTTGGAGGACCTGGTAGTCAAAGCCGACCGCATTGTGATCGGCCGCGTGATCGAATCACAGACTTTTCGCAGCAAAGAGCGAAATCTGATTCTTACCCGGCATAAAGTGGTGATCCAGGAAAGCCTGAAAGGCCCCTCCGCAGCCTCAGTGGAAGTGACGACCATCGGAGGGCAGATGGGAGAAACCGTGCTTCAGGTTTCGGGCATGCCGGCTCTGAATGTCGGGGAGGATCTTCTGCTGTTTCTCAAGCCTTCCGGCGAATACATGTCGGTTCTGGGGTGGCAGCAGGGGAAGTACTCCATCCGAAACGGCGAGGTTTCCAATACAATGGCCGGTCTGTCGTTCTCGGACGGCCTTCCTGGAAAGACGGTACGAATGTCCATCGAAGCCTTCAAAAGACAAATCCTGGAGCGGTTGGGAAAGTAAGCCATGAAAAAAGCAGCCTGTATTTTTATGTCGGTGCTTTCCTGCTTTGTCATGGAAGCGATGTCCTATACCCGCATGGTTTCCTTTTCCGGTGAGCCGGCGCTTTGGAGTCAGAAAAATATTCCCTACTGGATTCATGCCGCCGGATCTTCCCAGATCGCCAACGGCAGCGAATTCGCCGCCGCCCATGCTGCATTCCGGACCTGGCAGAATGTGGCCACGGCAGACGTTTCCTTCCAGTACATGGGGACCACGCCCATACGCACGGTCGGCCAGGACGGAATCAACCTGGTGACTTTTGCCGATGACACCATCCTTATGGGATCGGAAGTTGTTGCGGCGACATTCCTGTATTTTCAAAAGGACAGCGTGGGAACGGTCATCGAGGAGGCCGATATTGCCCTGAACCCCTCCGTCCTCTGGTCTGCCAGCGCGGAACCAGACCGCTGGGATATGCAAGGCGTGATTACACACAATGTTGGCCATTTTATAGGCCTCGGGGAGTCGCCGCTGCTCTCCTCGGTCATGATGCCGTACGGCGCGCCGGCCCAGCTCTTACAGCGAGTTCTCAAGTACGACGATATCGCCGGGGTCACGGAGAGCTATCCCGAAGCGGCGGCCATTTCCGCGCTGGGAGCCATATCCGGCCGCATTCTCCGCGAATCCCTGCCGGTTTTCGGCGCCCACGTGGTCGCCCTCGATGAAAACGGAACCCCCGTTCTTTCGGGGATTTCCAGCTCCGACGGCTCCTACCGCCTATCTCTGCTGCCGGCCGGCAGTTATCGCCTTTACGCGGAGCCGCTGGATGACCCGGTTTCGGAACAGAATATTGGAGGGGCCCCCGGGTCCTATTATTACCACCTGAATACTTCCTTCGGCACAACGTTCCTGGGGGATGGATTCGATATCAATCAGGCTCCAGCGGTCAAGCTCAACCCCGGGCAGACCGTGGACGGAAAAGATATTCGTACCGCACCGGCTACCACCTTGAATGTAACGGAGCCGGGCGGCACGCCGGCTCGCTTCTTGCCGGGCCAGCAGACCTGGCTGACCATCGGCGGTGCCGATTTCACGAATGATGCCATTTTTGCAGCCAGCTCGCCGGGCATTAGCCTGGCTCTGGGCAAAATCGGAGGGAGCATCGGGCCGTATGCGCCCATGAGCGCCGATTTGCGTGTGACGGTTTCCCCAAGCGTGGCGCCCGGGCCCAAAAGCCTGATTGCCTGGGGTAATTACGGAATCAGCATTCTGAGCGGCGGACTGGTGGTCACTCTGCCGCCGCCGTCGAATATCAAAGTTTCCACAGCAGCGGGCCCGGCCGCCGGAGGAACCGCGGTGACCATTACCGGCCAGGACTTCCGGAGCGGCGTTCAGGTCTTCTTCGGTGGCCTGCCTGCCGCCAGCGTGCAGTTCGTCAATTCCAATACCATCCAGGCGAATGCCCCTGCCGGCAACCCGGGGAGTGTGAACCTGGTGGTGGTGAATGCCGACGGCACCTGGGGGGTTCTGGCGAATGCCTTCACCTATCAGAGCCAGGCGCTGCGCGTTCTCAGCCTTTCCGCTACGAGCGGCCCGCCCACCACGGTGCTGACCATTCAGGGCGAGGGATTTGATGCCCAGATGCGGAATCTGCAGGTCTTCTTCGGATCCGCATCGGCCAGGATCCTGAGCGCTTCCACCAGCCGGATCGAGGCGATCGTGCCCTACGGCGCTTCCAGCGGCCCGGTCCGCGTGGTGGTTTCCGGGCAGTCGGCGGCAGGGCCAAACTTTACGGTGGTTCCCCTGGGATCCAGCAGCAATCACGCACCGGATATTCCCCAGTTCATCGATGCCACCATCGGTGCGATGGTGCCGATGAACAACATCAACGATGCCGTCTCCCTTGTGGAACTGCCTTTTACGTTCAGCCTGTTCCGGGACATCTATCCTGCCGGCAGCAAGATTGCCATTTGCACCAACGGCTGGATCAGCCTCGATGCTATCACCAGCCCGGAGAGCCGCAACGGGCCTCTGCCGGGTAAAACAGTCCAGCGACCGGATGGGAGTACCGGCCTGATTCCCACCGGCCTGATCGCCCCCTTCTTCAGCGACCTTTACGTGCGCACCGGCCTGTTTGTAGAGGTCGGCCGCAAAATAACCACGCGGACCGTCGGTACGGCACCCAACCGTCAGTTTGTGATCGAATGGTCGGATATGGGCATCCTGGACGAAAACCAAAAGGACACCGGCGCCCGGGTGACCTTCGAGGTGGTTCTTTACGAGGGCAGCCAGGATATCCAGTTCATCTATTCCACGCTGTCCGGCCTGCTTTCGGACGGCTCCACCGCCACCATCGGAATTCAGGACTCCTCCGCGTTGCAGGCCATCCAGAGCGGATTCAACCAGAATGTGCTCTCGGGAGTTTTTTCTCTGACCTACCACTTCGAAAACGGCAGCTACACCACCACTTCCAGTGTTACGGCGCGGCCCTTTTCCTTTCCTGACCAGGGTGGGTTTGCATTTTCCGCCGCCAGTTCGGGGAACGACGCGGTTCCCGGGTATGCTTTCATTTCTCCCAATTCGGGAAAGGACACCCCGACGGGGACGGCCGTGATCGGCTTCTCCTCCCCGGACGGCAGCCTTCTTTCCGAAGTTTCCGTTCCCGCCTCCACTCTGGTGACCGGCGGCCGGGTTTATTTTGAAGCCAATGACCGGATCCGCTCGGGGATCGCCCTGGCCAATCCCAACAACCAGATAGCGCTGGTCTCTTTTTACTTTACCGATTCCGCCGGCAATAATTACGGATGGGGAAACCTGCAGATCCCTGCCAACGGGCAGATTGCGGGCTTCCTGGACGAAACGCCCTTTACCGGAATCCGCAACTCCCAGGGTACGATGACCTTTGCGGCTAAAGTGTCCATTTCGGCCATCGGCCTTCGCGGGGTGACCAACGAGCGCGGCGAGTTCCTGATGACCTCTCTGCCGATTACGCCTCTCGCGGCAAACTCCACGGATACCGAAGTTCTGCTGCCCCGGGCGGCCAATGGCGGCGGGTGGAGCACGGATGTGCTTCTGGTGAATCCGACGGATGCCGCCATCACGGGAAAGATCAGCTTCACCGCCTCCGAGGGGGGCGCCTGGAATGTTACCGCCAACGGAGAGACCGGCAGCAGCTTCTCCTACGCGCTGGCACAGCGCAGCTCCTACCGGCTGGCCGTTTCCAGCAGCCAGGGTTCCAGACAATCCGGCTGGGTAACCGTCACGCGGGACACCGACAACACCCTGCCGGCCGCCGTGGCGGTTGTCTCCTCCAGCAAGAACGGAGTGACCACGAATCAGACCGCGGTGTCCTCGGCCACCGGAACGATATTCCGTTCCCTGGTCGAAGCCCAGGGCGCGGCCGGAACCGCCGGTTCCGTGCGGTCCGGCCTGGTGCTCATGAACTCCTCCACCGAGGCCTCGGAGATTTATTGCGAGCTCCGTGATTTCGACGGAAACTACCTCGGGCTTTATGCCGGATTCACACTCTCCGCGGCCAGCCAGAGGGAGGTTTACCTCACGGAATTGTTCCCCGCACTCACGCTGCCCTTCCAGGGAGTTTTGCGAGTCACTTCCTCCGGCTCCATCAAGGTGGCCGGAATCCGGGAAAAGGTCAATCAGCGCCGGGATGCGCTTTACGCTTCCATGGCGGTCAGCGAGGAAACGACGGCGGCCAGCGCGGAGCCGCGGTTCTTCCCGCACCTGGTTCATGGCGGGGGGTATTCCGTGCAGTTCACCCTTTTCAGCGGAATCACCGAACAGGCCACGAACGGGAACCTGCTGTTCTATAACCAGAAGGGGTCGCCGCTGCCTTTGCCGGTCAAATAAGATGGCTTCGCAAAAAGAAAAACAGGAAGTCCGAATGCAGTAGCCTGAATCCAGAATATAAAAGACATATTTTCAACAGTTTACCACTATTCTGAATTCTATCTTCTGGATTCTGAATTCCAAAACTTTTTGCGAAGCCATCAAAGAAGAGGGTCGAGGTAACAAGTCCAACTCTCCTTCAGGGATACTATGACTGCTTTTTTCTTCCTGATCTTCCAGTGAAATGATTGGGTTCACAGGAAGACAGGAAGAGCGGGAAGAATAGCGAAAGGGTCTGTCGACAGGAGATCGTGATTTTTTAGCGATTTCTTACGCCTGCGTTTCCGGGCTATCCGGCAAAGGCGTGAGCGGCTTCGATGGCCGTGCGGATTTTTTCCCAGCCGATGTCGCCCGGAAGAGTGCAGTCGGCTCCCAGGAGGAAGGGGCGGGAAGCATCGGACAGAACGCGCCGGACCTCGCTCCGGATCTCCTCGCTGCTGCCGGATGCCATGATTCCGTGCCGGTCCATGCCGCCCATACAGGGCTTTCGGAACAGGGCGGCAAGTTCCTTCCATGTGTATTGTCTGGAAGTCAGCTTCGGATTGCAGTTCACCACGTGCCCCGGATAATCCAAAAAGGGGCTGAAGTCCGCGTAGGGACCGGTGTAATCGCATATGTGCAGGATATTGAAGGGGCACCCGCCTTCCATTTCCTTCATCAGGACCAGGTCGTGCGGCTTCACGTAGCGGTCAAAAATTTTCGGGTCCTTGAACCGGCCGGCCTCCCCGCCCTGGGTGGAGGCGTAAAATCCGTCGACTCCCAACCGGATGCACTCCCGGACAAACAGCAGCAGACTGTCGGTGATGATTTCCATTCCCTTCCGGACGGCCTCCGGGTTTTCCTGCAGGTGAGCGGTCAGCAGGGGAAGCGTTGCGGTATGGCCGGCGGACATAAAAGGAGAGTAGGCCGTCATGAGCACCAGGGCTTCTTTTTTGGCGGCCTGCACCAGGCCCTTGACGGCCTCCAGGACCGGGGCGTAAAAATCGAGCCGGTAGAGCGGCATGTTCTTCCAGTCTTCCGGCCGCCGGATGGCGGGCAGCGGCGGAAAGGTCTTTTCGTACTGGATCTTGACAAAATCCATTCCGGTAGCCCGGAAATACTCGAGATGCTTTTGCACCGCGGGCGGTCCGAAGTGGCATGACTTGTCGAAGTGGATGAAAAAGGCGGCCGGAATGTAGTCCTGGCTGCGGCCTTTTTGCAGGAGGTTCATCATGGCCTCCCGTTTGTTCCGGGCGGGACGGTTGCTTGGTTGCTGCTGCCACGCGGCACCGGCCGCCGGCAGGCAGTTCAGAAAATTCCTTCGGGTGAGTTCCTGTTTCATGGTGCCCTCGATCAAAAACAGTTAATGGATAAGATCGGAATACAAGATACAGTGGAACAGGAGGAGGAAGCAAGCTGACCGTCGCTCTCCCCGACGGAGTCGGCCGGCTGGGACGAACCACCGGACGGCCTCGTAAAAAAGTCACGAACGATCGGAGGCCGGGCCACGTTCCCTGCTTCAATCGACGATCAGGTGCTCGCGGCTCTCCGGGAGCGCTTCCCCCACCAGGGCCGCCCGTCCGTAGCCGGCTTCCCGCAGCCTTTCCAGAATCTGGCCGGCCTTGTCTTCTCCGGCGCACAGCAGCAGACCGCCCGATGTCTGGGCATCCAGCAGCAGCATCCGAAGGCTGTAGTCGAAGCCGGGGCGGAAGCGGCAATGCGGCTCGACGAATTCCTGGTTGCGAAAGGCAGCGCCGGGCAGGCATCCCATCTCGGCCAGGTCATATGCCTCGGGAAGGATGGGAACCTCGATGGCCTGGAAACGAAGGGTGACCCGGCTGGCCTGGGCCAGGCGCAGCGCGTGGCCCAGCAATCCGAACCCGGTGACGTCCGTGGCGCACCGCACACCGAACTCCTGCATGAGGAGGGCTCCGGCCCGATTCAGCTGCTTCATGCCGTCCAGTGCGGCGCGCAGAGCCGCTTCGCCGGCTTCGCCGATCCGGTGGCCGGCGGTGATGATTCCCGTCCCGATCGGCTTGGCCAGGATCAGCCGGTCGCCGGGCCGGGCGCCGGCGTTGGTGATAATCCTCTCGGGATGAACGGTCCCGGTGACGGCCAGTCCGTACTTGGGGGGGTAGTCATCAATGGTGTGGCCGCCGAGGATCACTCCGCCGGCCTCGTGCACCTTTTCCGCTCCGCCGCGCAGGATTTCCCGCAGAACATCCAGGGGGATCCGGGAAGAGGGGAACAGGACGATATTCAGAGCGGTGAGCACCTCTCCGCCCATGGCGAAGACATCGCTCAGGGCGTTGGCTGCGGCGATCTGGCCGAATTCGAAAGGGTCGGAGCAGACCGGGGGAAAGAAGTCGGTAGTTTGAATCAGGGCGGTCTGCGGATCGAGCAGGAAAATGCCGGCATCGTCGTGGGTGCGGATGTCCACCAGTACCCGGGAATCGGCCGCCTGCGGCAGCCCCTGCAGCGCTTCCTCCAGCTTGCCAGGAGAAAGCTTGGCGGAGCATCCGCCGTATTCCACCGTAGAAAGCAGATCAAAGCGGTCCGATTCCATCGTTCTCGACTCCGGAGCGGAGCAAATGAATCCTCATTTCCACTTCCTCCCGGACGGCAATAGCGCGAAAAACAGGGAGATCGCCGTCCTCGATTTCCAGGACCATGGCGCAATCGGAGGAAAGATCGCGGGGTACGGGCAGAACCTGAACCCGGAGCTGATCGCGGCGGGCGGCTCTCTCCATGCGGATCAGATCGTGGACGGAGCGGAAGAGCAGCAGGCTCCGGCTCATGATTGCGCCACCTCTTCCACGGCTTCCGCCAGTCGCTGCAGGTCAGCCGCAGTGTGATAAGCGGAAACCGCCACCCGCACGGTCCCTTCCGGGAAGGTGCCCAAAGTGCGGTGCGCCAGCGGGGCGCAGTGCAGTCCGGTGCGGGTTTCAATGCTGTATTCGCGGTTGAGCCTTACGCTGGCTGTGGAAACGTCTGTCCGGCGGAGCCGGAAGGAAAAGACCGGGCCCTGGCAGGCGTCGTCTTCTGCCGCAAAAATGCGGATCTCCTTCCGTGCCCTGAGGCGCCGGATCAGGTCCAGCAGCTCTTCGCGGCGGTGTCGGGGCGCAGGGGCATTGTCCAGGGCGCCCTTCAGGCCGAAAAGACCGGCCACATTGGGAGTTCCCGCCTCGAAACGGTCCGGAAGGAATTCGGGCATTTCATAGCTTTCGCTGCGGCTGCCGGTACCACCCAGAATGAAAGGGCGGACTTTTTCCGGGTCCCGGAGGTAAAGGCCGCCGGTCCCCGTCGGCCCAAGCAGCCCTTTGTGGCCGGTGAAGGCGCAGAAGTCGATTCCTTGCGTCACGACGTCCAACGGGGTGTTCCCCAGGGACTGGGCGGCATCCACCAGCAGGGGAACTTCTCCGAGAGCCTGGCGAATAGCGGGGAGCGGCTGAACCACTCCATTGACGTTGCTCTGGTGATTCACCACCGCCAGCCGGGTGTCGGGGCGCAGGACCCGGGCCAGCCGGCCGGCATCGACGGTCCCGTCCGGGAGGTGAGGCATTACCTCCAGCGTTGCCCGTGCCCGGCGGCAGATTTCAGCAAGGGGGCGCATGACCGCGTTGTGCTCCATCGGGGAGACCAGAATGTGTCCTTCCTCCAGGGGCAACCCCGAAAGAACCGTGTTGATGGCCACGGTGGCATTGGGGGTAAAAACCACGTGCCGCGAGCTGCGGCAGCCCAAAATACCGGATAACCGGTCGCGAGCCTCCTCGATGACCCGGGCGACTTCCAGGGTTCGGGTCAGGGCGCTCCGTCCATAGGATCCGCCTACCTCGCAAAGATAGCGGCTCATCTCCTGTCCCACTTCCGGGGGTTTGGGAAAGGAGGTGGTGGCGTTGTCGAAATATCCGTTGAAAATCTCCGGATTCCTCGGGTCGGTTTCCATGGCTTCAGGGGTAGAGGACGTGCCCGGCCGCCGTGAGCACTTCCAGAATGGAGTACAGGTTGCTTACGGTCCCGACCTCGACCTTGTCCTTCAGGCGGAAATAATCGAGGCAGGTTCCGCAGACCAGGACCGGAATCCCTTTCTCTTCCAGCCTGCGGAGGGGCTCCACGGACGGGCTTCCTTCGGTCGCCAGCCGGACGCCCGTATTGTAACAAACGATACCGGCAGGCAGGGGGGCGACGGAATCGATGGTGTGGATAAAAGCCTGCATAAGGATATTGCCCAATTCGTCGGGGCCGCTTCCCATACGGTCGCTCCGAAAGGCGATCACATGGCCGGATGGCCGCGGCCCTTCTTTCGGCTCCGACTGGGCAAGGGGCTGCCGGGCCGAGGCTCCGGAAGTCAGAATCCGGTAGATGCCCTGCTCTTCCGAGGTGCGGGAGGGGAATCCATTGTCCTTGAGGAACCGCTCGATGTTGGTCCTCGCCGTGTAATTGTCCACGAGCACCGAAAGGCTCCTTCCCGGCGGCAACTGACGCAAAGCCTCTTTCGTCAAAAGAAGCGGTTTGGGGCAAAGCATGCCTCTGGCGTCGACAGTTTTTTCCTTCATTTCCAGCCTCAATACGGTCGTAAAATTCCGGGCCAGCCTATAATATCATGTTTCCATACGTCTTGCCTGCGGGAGAAAACTACTGTATATTAGGCCGCAGGCGGCAATTATTAAGGAATCGGAGAAATGGAACCGGCCCTGCTGGATTATTTAAAGGAGAGAGGTGTCGTTATCCCGGCGCCTCACGCGATCCTGATCGGCCCTGAGGTCAGGGCGGATCGCATCGCCCGCGGAGTGATTCTGCATCCCGGTGTGCGCCTGCACGGCTCCGCACTGACCCTTTTGGAGGGTGCCGAGATCGGCAGGGAGGGCCCGGCCGTCCTTGAGGATTGTGTGATCGGCCCCCAGGTTCAGCTGCAGGGGGGAACCTATCGCAAGTCGGTCTTTCTGGCAAAAGCGTCGATGGGCCCGGGTGCGCAGGTTCGCGAAGGGTGTCTCCTGGAGGAGGAGGCCGGCGGTGCCCATACGGTGGGCCTGAAACAGACCATCCTGTTTCCTTTCGTCACTCTGGGCAGCCTGATTAACTTCTGCGACTGCCTGATGACGGGAGGCACCAGCCGAAAAAACCACAGTGAGGTTGGCAGTTCCTATATTCACTTCAACTTTACGCCGAACCAGGACAAGGCGACTGCTTCCCTGATCGGAGATGTCCCTCGCGGCGTGATGCTGCGCGAGCGTCCGATTTTCCTGGGAGGTCAGGGAGGCCTGGTCGGGCCGGCCCGGATCGGCTTCGGATCGGTCCTGGCCGCAGGCATCGTCTGGCGCGGCGACCTGGAGGAGAACCGCCTGGTTTGCGGCGTGCCGGCAGAGAGCAAAATTCTCGAAGCCCGGCCCGGGGTATACCGCGAGATCCGGCGTCGCCTGATCCGGAACATCGAGTACATCGGCAGCCTGGTGGCTCTGCGGGAGTGGTATTCCTTTGTCCGGCGCGCTTTCCTGTCCGTCGACCTCCTGCAGGGTGCCCTGCACGTTCTGGATGCGGGACTCGCCGAGCGGCTGGAGCGCCTCAAGGGCCTGGCCGCCCGGATGCCGGAATCCATCCAGGGCTTCCGAACCCTGGAGGCGAGGGAAGGGAGCGAGCTTATTCTGCGCCAGAAGGAGGAGCTCCATCGCTTCTGGGATAAGGCGGAAGCAGCCCTCCGGGAGCGGATCGACCGCCCGGGAATGGAGCAGAAAAGAGACCTCTTCCTGGGCCGGATGCCGCCGACCACGGATCCATATATCGGTTTCATACAGAATTTACCGGATCGGGCCCGGGAGGCGGGAATCGGCTGGCTTCAGGAAATCGTCGAAGAGATACGCCGGTCGGCCATCGAACATTTGCCCAGCTTCAGGTGAAACGGGCTGTTTCGGATAAACCAATGTATCGGGAAGAAAAACATATCCAGGAGAAATATGAGCATTAAGGAGAGCCTTGTTGCCAGGGGGCGGGCATTATTTTTCTTAGCGAACAATCCGATCAGCCTGATCGGGGTCATCATCACCTCCGCCACCGGGATCAGCATGATCCTTTTCTGGGCGTATGAGTTGTTCCACCAGGGGCCGATGAACCCGTATGCGGGCATTTTCCTTTTTCTCATGCTTCCCACCTTCTTTCTGGCCGGATTGGGGATCATTCCGGCCGGAATCCTGCTGCGAAGGTGGAACCTGCAGCGCAAGGGAGAACTGACCGACGTTTACCCGCAGATCGATCTCAAGGATACCAAGTTCCGGCATGCGCTGTCGTTTGTCGTGGTGGCCACCCTGGTCAACCTGTTCATTATCGGGATTGCCGCCATCCGCGGGACCGAGCACCTGGATTCCGTGCAGTTTTGCGGCCAGACCTGCCATACCGTAATGGCGCCCGAATATGCCGCTTTTGTCAACTCGCCTCACTCGAGGGTCGGCTGCGTGCAGTGCCATATCGGTCCGGGGGCCTCCTGGTTTGTTAAATCCAAACTGTCCGGGACCAGGCAGGTTTTTGCCGTGGCCTTTCACACCTATTCCACTCCGATTCCCAGCCCGGTGACCCAGCTCCGGCCGGCCCGGGAAACCTGTGAGCAGTGCCACTGGCCCAGCAAGTTTCACGGGGACAAGCTTTTCGTCAAAACCCACTTCGCCGATGACGAGGCCAATACCAGGAACTACACGGTGCTCATGCTGCGCATCGGAGGGCACACCGGACAGCAGAAAATCGGCATTCACGGCCGCCACATGAGCGGGTCGGGACGTATCGAGTATGTGACTTCGGACGAAAGGCGGGAAAAGATTCCGCTGGTGATCCATACCGGGGAGGACGGCAAGGTCGTCGAGTTTGTTGGCAAGGGAGCGGATCCGGCCGCTCTGAGCCAGGCGGAAAGGCGGACTATGGACTGCATCGACTGCCACAACCGGCCCACTCATGCTTTCGAGATGCCTTCCGGCGCGGTCGACAGCGTCATGGCCTCGGGCGGCATCTCCGCGAAATTGCCATTCATCAAGAAGACGGGCGTGGAGCTGATCCAGGGTACCTACCAGGACCAGGATGCGGCCGAGAAAGAAATCAAGGTGCGGCTGGAGGATTTCTACCGGAACAAGTATCCCGAAGTGTATAAGAATGAAAAAGCCGCCATCGATGCTGCCGGCAGCCAGCTGGCCGCCATCTATAAGCGTAATGTATTCCCGTCTATGAAGCTTACCTGGGGTACCCACCCGAACCATATCGGCCACACCGATACCGTCGGGTGCTTCCGCTGCCACGATGATGAACACAAATCCAAGGAAGGAAAATCGATTACCCAGGAATGCAATGCCTGCCACGCCATTCTGGCCCAGGAGGAAACCAATCCGAAGATCCTGAAAGATATGGGGATCGAATAACCGGAAAGGGATTCTTCTTCCGCGGTGAAGAGTCCCGCAGGGACGGCAGAATTGGTGTCCGGTCATGGATTGTCGGGTCGGCTTCGGGCATTCCCGGCGATGCCGCAAAAAGCAGGTGTTCGCTGGCGACAGGCCCTTTCGTTTTTCTTCCCGCTCTTCCTTTCTTCCTGTAAAACCTATTTTTTCACAGGAAGAAGGGAAGCTCAGAAAGGGAAAAAGAAGCCGTCCGGGAATATCGGAGTGAAAGACTTTTTGCGAACGGATCATTGCCGGCGGACCGGCCTATTCCAGAGGGAGAAAAAGTGGCCCAGCGGTCCGGGGCCCTGGCCTATGCTCAGGGAGTGGCTCAGGGCCTCGGTGACATACATTTTGGCCTGTTCGGCGGCACTTTCCACGCTCATCCCTTTGGCCAGGCCGGCGCAGAGAGCCGATGCCAGGGTGCATCCGGAGCCGTGCAGATTGCGGGTCCGGACCCGCTCGGCATGGAGCTCGCAGAAGATCCTCCCATCGAAAAGAAGGTCTGTCGCCGGCCCGCTCAGGTGGCCGCCTTTAAGGTATACATATTTCGGACCGAAGTCGATCATTCGCCTGGCCGCTTCCTTCATGTCGTCCATGCAGCGGATGGCCATCCCGGCCAGGATTTCCGCTTCCTGGCGGTTCGGGGTAATGATGGTAGCCAGCGGCATCAGCACCCGGCAAAGCGGGCCCTGCGTTCCCGGAGGCATCAACCGCGCGCCGCTGGAGGCCACCATCACCGGGTCGACGACCAGCTTCCGCACCTTGTATCGGAACAGGGAGGAGGCGATGGTTTTGACCAGGGCGGCCCCGGCGATCATACCCGTTTTGACGGCGTGGGCCCCGATATCCTCAAAGACGGCTTCCATCTGGGCTTCCACCAGAGCGGGCCGGATCCGCTGAATGGCCAGGACCCCGCGGGTGTTCTGTGCGGTTACCGCGGTAATCACCGAGGAGCCGTGCACCCCCAGGGCGGCGAAAGTTTTCAGGTCGGCTTGAATTCCGGCACATCCGCCGCTATCCGAACCGGCAATGGTCAACGCTTTACAAATGTTTTTTGACATATGCTCCCCTTCGATTGATTCCGATTAAAAGTCAAGCTACAATTCTAACGGATTGCCTGAGATTCATCGAGTGAATGGTTAGCCGGTTTTTCCGGTTTTGCAACAGTGGTATACGTAATCGAAGGAGAACAATTTATGAGTGAAGGTACTGGAGCAGGAGAAAAATTCCTGTTTTTTGCCATTGGCGCCCTGATTGGTGCCGCGATCGGCATGTTATTCGCGCCTAAGTCCGGCCAGGAGTCCCGGGAGCTGATTTCCAGGCGTTTTCGTGATGGAGTAGACTTCCTGTCGGAGCAGAAGCAAAGTGTCGGGGAACGTGCGTCCTCCCTGGTTCAGGAAGGCAAGGATATCCTTTCCCGGCAGAAGGAATCTCTGGCAGCGGCTTTTGAAGCCGGCCGGCAGGCTTATCGCGAGGAGATCGGCAAATCTCAGGCTGAGTCCTAAGCCGCTCCCGAATCGTGTACAGAATCCCATTTTGGCGAATACGGTAGCCGAACAGCTTCCGTATTCGCTCTCTGGAGGCCATTGTGGAGAACCAAACCCTTTTGATCCTGATCACCGTCTTTATCGGCTTGACTGCAGGCGCCATGCTGATCCAAGGTTTGGCGATTTACGGGATGTACAAGCGATTTCAGCAGCTGTCCGCACGGGTGGAGGCCCTGACGGAGGATACCCGCAAGAAAACACAGGCCATCACCGAGAGCCTGCAGCAGACCATCGAAATGACCCGGTCTTTCATGGACGGGGTACAGAAAATCAGCGAAAATGTCATATCGATCGCCGAACTGGTTCACGGGCGCCTGGCTGATTTGGACCGCCTGGTCGGCGAAAGCACCACGGCCGTTCGCCGCCAGGTAAATCGCTACCAGGAAGTGCTGGACAAGGCGGCGGGTCGAATGGATCAAAGCCTGGATATCTGGTACAACAGCGTGATCTCTCCGGCGATCGAACTGGGGGCTTTGATCAAGGGGATCAAAACCGGATTCAATTTTTTCCTCAGCCGCCGGGCGGGAGCCCGTAAATCAAGGGCCCACAACCAGCCCGATGAAGAGCTCTTTATTTAAAGGCGCGGCCGGGCGGCCGGAGGAACTTTAGTTCATCTCCCAGCGGAGCAGGATGCTCCCCCAGGTGAAACCGGCCCCGAAGCTGGCCAGAACGATCAGGTCTCCTTTTTGGATGCGCTTGTCCTGGTGCGCCTCGTAAAGGCCGATGGGGATGGTAGCCGCGGTGGTATTGGCATAGCGTTCGATATTGCAGAGCACCACCGATTGGTCTACGCCCAGTTTTTCCGCGCAGGCATCGATGATCCGCTTGTTCGCCTGATGGGGGACAAAGAGCTTCAGATCCTTGATGTCGACTCCGTTCCGGGCCAGGATTTCCTGGCTGACGTCGGCCATGCCTTTTACGGCGAATTTAAAAACCGTTTTCCCGTCCTGGTGAACGTAGTGCATCTTTTTATCCACGGTTTCGTGGCTGGGGGGATTCATGCTGCCGCCGCCGGGCATGTAGAGGTACTTTCCGCCGGCGCCGTCCGAGCGCAGGATCATGTCCATAATCCCTTTCTCCCCTTCTTCTGCCGGCTCCAGGAGCACGGCTCCGGCGGCGTCTCCGAACAGTACGCAGGTGGCCCGGTCATGAAAATCGATGATGGAGGACATGACATCCGAGCCGATCACCAGGACCTTCCGGCAGGTGCCGTTGGAAACAAACTGCGCTCCCACGGAAAGAGCGTACAGAAAACCGCTGCAGGCTCCGGAAAGATCGAATCCCCAGGCGTTTTTGGCGCCGATCTTTTCCTGAACGATGCAGGCAGTGGGGGGGAAGAACATATCCGGGGTGACCGTGGCGACGATGATCATCTGGATATCCAGCGGATCCAGGCCCCGGGCCTGCAGCACCTGGCGGGCAGCGCGGGAGGCCAGGTCCGAGTTGCATTCCCCCGGTTTGACCATGTGGCGCTGAACAATTCCCGTGCGGGTGCGGATCCAGTGGTCGGTGGTGTCCACCATGGTTTCCATGTCTTTGTTGGTGAGAATCCGGTCGGGGACGGCAATTCCCACGGCGGTGATCTTTGCGGCAGATACGACTTTGCTCAAAATATTATCCTGTCCCAATAGCTCCGTTGACTCATTATAAAGCCAAGAAACATAGCACAGAACCGGTTTCGCATCAACCCTTGGGGGAAAATCGTGAAGAGGTTCCGCCAAGGGCGGGGTGATGCCTAGAACAGGACCACGTCCGTGCTGGGGATCGAGGAAAGGATCGGCATGGTATCGATGCTTTTAGCCTTGAGCTTGGCCAGTTCGTAGCGGATCCGGGCTACCGGCAGGTTCCTGTCGGCGGTGTCGACCTGGATGCTGAACTGCGTGTAGTCCCGGCCGGCGATCTGCGTGGGTTCGTCGGCGAACAGGTTGTTTTCCGCCAGGTATTTTTCCACCTGGGCCGCTTCGGAATTCATAACGTTGAATACGATCAGCACCTTGTTTTCGGCATTGACGGCCCCGTACAGGTTCAGCACGAACATGCGCAGCAGCTCCCGTTTCTGCCCGTCCTTCAATATTTCCGGATTGATCCAGATGCCGGCTTCCGATTCCATCACCGTATCGATGATTTTCAACCCGTAATTCTTGATGGTTCCTCCGGACTGGGTGATTTCCATGCCGATATCCGCGCCCCGGTTCTTGACTTTGGATTCCGTTTTCCCCCAGGTTTCGTAAATCAGGATTCCTTCGCTGATCTTGGGGGGAGTTTTGTATTTCTGCACGGAAAAAGGGGCAGACTGTTTGGCCAGACCGAGCTTTTCCAGCTTGTTCCTCAGCCAGTCCAGAGCGGTGTAGGGCAGTTCGGAAACCACGGTGATCAGAGGTTTTTCCCGGCAGAGAGCCGTAAGGAACTCGTCGGTGGTGTTGGCCGGATTCTTATCGTCGATAATGCCGACCAGCTTCACTTTGCCGCGCTTTAAGGGGAGAACTTTCTCCAGGGTGATCGGCAGGTTGTATTCCAGGTGCAGCTCCACGATGCGCTCCTTGATCCAGTCGTCCCCGGAAATGGCCACGTCCAGCTCCTGTATCCCCAGCTGGGATCCGAATTCCTGCGGTCGCCCGTCCCATCCGTAAAGGAATTGAACCGTCTTGAAGCCGGTTGGTCCTCCGTCGACGTAGCCGGCGGTGACAAATCCGGCATCTTCCAGCAGCTTGACCAGGTTGCCGCCCCGCTGGGGGCTGGCCAGCGATCCGGAAGGCATACCAATTCGTAAAATCGTGTTTTCCATATGATTCCGATCCAGAAAGTGCCCAAGGCCTTTCCCCTGTGGGGAGGAGCCCGGCAAAGCCTAGGAGGGTGCGCCGGCGGTGGTTTCCACCAGCTCCAGCGTTCCTTCCGCAGTTATTTTTCGGTAATAGCAGGATGTATAGGGCATGGAATCTGGCTTTTTGGCATGGCAGGCCCCTTTTCCCTGCGGATGCACCAGGTAAAGCAGCGAATTCTGCTCGCAATTGATGCGGATTTCTTCGATCCGCAGCAGGTCGCCGGAGGTGAGCCCCTTCTTCCACAGCTCCTGGCGGCTGCGGCTCCAGTAAGTGGCGAATCCGCTGCGCCGCGTCTCCTCAAAGGCCTCCCGGTTGGCAAACGCCAGGATCAGCACTTCCCGGGTTACGGCATCCTGGGTCACCACCGGCACCAGCCCCATTCCGTCGGCCCCAAAATCCAGCAGCAAATCCGTTGTATATTCTTTCGCCATAGCTTTCGAAATCATTCCTGAAGGTCTCAAAACGATATCGGACAACTGCCAATTTTTTGTCAGTTCCAGTCCGGGACCAAGCTAAATATACACCGGACCGCTCCTCTTTGTCATGATCGCAGCAGTGTTTTGCGTTTGAAAATCAAGAATTACCTGAATTGTAGTAAGCTTTAACATGCGGTGTGATAAAGTTTCCGGTCCTAATTGAAAATGGTAAACCCCCGGCTTTGCCGGGAAGACGAGCAAAGTTTGACAGATACGGGAACAGGCAGTTAGGCAACAAGATGAATTGGACGTTTTAACAAGTCCTCTTTTGAACTCGACCATTACAAGAATAGTAATAAGGTCATAGCTAAAAAGTTGGATAATTGTCGGATTGAGCATGATGAGATTGCAAATGCCAGATAGTAGCCAATTGGTAGTCATCTAAATTGACCGCTTTGAGCGGCTAAGTGTTACAAGCCTC
>CAINFC010000136.1 GCA_903847975.1 uncultured Acidobacteriota bacterium
GGCAAAAAATTGCCGGGCTAAAATCTTGCCGTCCCTGACGGGACTATGCCTCGGAATCACAGTCCTGTGCCGGATTATGCAGGGCCTGACAAGGCAAGGCCGGAGTACAACGGTACGGTCTCCGCTATTTCGTCCCGTGCGGTACACACGCAAGTCCCGTAAGGGACAGCAGAACAAAAGGAAATATCGACTTTTTGCGAGATGATCACCCCTGATGGCTTCGCTTAGACCGCGCAGGCGCCTCCAGGAAGAGACCTTCCCGTCGTCGGAGAAGGACGTATCGGCCGGCAGGGATTTGTATTTAGCAGTGCGGGCTGAAGGCCCGCTGACATAATAGCCTGGGGTGGAGCGCAGCGGAGCCCCAGGTCGGTTTGGCTAAATGGATAAGGGCTGAAAGCCCGAGACAAATCACATGCTATCCATGACATCCAAGGTCCCGTAAGAGAGGACGGATTGTGGTTCGGAAATCCTTTGCCGGGTCGGCCGGCCTCTTCCCTTGCTTTCGCCGGGATCGCAAAATATACTAATCGCAAAAGGGAAAATGGAGACAGGAGATGAAACCGGAACGCTGGCAGGAGATCGAGCGGCTGTACCACCTGGCCCGGGAAAAAGCGAACGAAGAGCGGGCAGCTTTTTTAGAGCAGGCCTGCGCCGGGGATGATGCAATCCGGAAAGAGGTGGAGTCTTTGTTGGCCTGTCGGACGGAAGCCGCGGCCTTCATCGAAACTCCGGCCCTGGAGAGGGTGACCCAGACATTGACCGGGCGCTCGCTTTTACACTACCGCATCGGGCAAAAGATCGGCCAGGGCGGTATGGGGGTCGTTTACCGCGCGTGCGACGAGCGACTGCACCGCGAGGTGGCCATCAAGATGCTGCCCGATTCCTTCGCCTCCGATCCGGAGCGGAAGGCGCGCTTCGAGCGGGAGGCCAGGCTTCTCGCCACCCTGAATACCCCCGGCATTGCCGCCATTTACGGACTCGAACAGGCGGAAGGGTGGCTCTTCCTGGTTCTCGAGCTGGTGGAAGGGATCACGCTCGCCGAACGGCTGCGCAAGGGGCCGCTGCCCGTCGACAAGGCGGTGGATATCTGCCGCCAGGTTGCCGAAGGGCTCGAAGCCGCTCACGAGAGGGGTGTCATCCACCGCGACCTGAAGCCGGCCAACATCATGCTGACCCAGGACGGCAAGGTGAAGATCCTGGACTTCGGATTGGCCAAGGCCTTCGAACCGGATCCGGTTGCCGCGGATCTTTCGGATACGCATGCCATCACCGATCGGGTGTCCCGGCCCGGGGTGATCCTGGGAACCGCTGCTTACATGAGCCCCGAACAAGCCAAAGGCCGGAAGGTCGACAAGCGCACCGACATCTGGGCCTTCGGCTGCCTGCTCTTCGAATGCCTGACCGGCAAGCGGGCCTTCCCCGGGGACACCATCACCGAAGTGATCGCCAAAATTCTCGAGGTCGAGCCGTACTGGGAAGCGCTCCCCGCGGCCACCCCGGCGGTGGTGCGGTCCCTGCTGCGTAAGTGCCTGCAAAAGGATGCCGGCCGTCGTCTGCGCGACATTGCCGACGGTCGCATGGAAATGCTCGAAGGACTTCCCGAACCGGAGCCGGCGGTTCCCGCAGCAAAGCGTACCTCGATGGGCTGGATCGCTTCGATCGGCGCAGCCATGCTGGTTGCCGGCATTCTGATCGGTTCCCTGGCAATGAAGTACTTCACGCTCTCGCTCTTTTCGCCGCCTGCAGTACGCTCTATCATCCGGATGGGATCCGGACTCGGCCTCTATAGCTTCAACTCGCCGGATGGGTTCCGGTGGCCCACACGAACGGCCCTGGCTCTTTCGAGTGACGGTCGATTCCTGGTTTACAGCGCGATCCGGGAAAATTCCGGAGAGCAGGAAAAGTCGCAGTTGTACCTGCGGCGGCTGGACCAGCTGGAGGCCAAGCCGATTGCCGGGACGCAAGGAGGAACCAGCCCTTTCCTCTCGCCTGACGACCGCTGGGTGGGTTTTATTGCCGGCTACAGGATGATGAAGGTGCCGGTAGAAGGCGGCGTGCCAATCCCGCTGTGCAACGGAGGGCTTTTCGGTGTCAGCTGGGGCCTGGACAACTGGATCTACTTTGTACAGGGCTTCAACACGGGAATCGAGAGAGTCTCCGCGGAGGGAGGCAAACCGGAAACGCTTACCACGCCGGACCTCTCGAGAGCGGAAACCGGCCACCGGCTGCCCTTCGCTCTGCCCGGCGGAAAGGGGATCCTATTCACTATCTTCCATGCTCCCGAGATACCCAATCGGCCCCGCATGGCGGTGCTGGACCTGGGGACTCGGAAGTGGCGGGTATTGCTGGAAAATGCGGCCGAAGGACGATACATTCCCACCGGCCATATCGTTTTCCTGCGCAACGGGGCGCTGATGGCAGCACGATTTAACCTCGACCGGATGGAAATCACCGGTCAGCCGGTACCGGTCGGCGCCGACGTGGTGCAATCGCTGGACCTCTTTTCCAGCGGCCGCCAGACAGGGACGGGTCAGTTCAGCGTCTCCGCCTCGGGAACTTTGGTATACGCGCCGGGGGGCACGGCCCGGAACGAGCTGGCATCTTTCCTTTGGGTAGATCAGCAGGGCAGGTCCGAACCGGTCTCCTCTTTCAAGGCAGTGATTTATGGCCCCCGGCTTTCGCCCGACGGCCGGAAGATCGCCTACTTCACTTGTTATGCCGGCTGGCAGATCTGGGTCTATGACCTGCCGCGCGGCCTGGCTACGAAAATAACGCCGGATGGCATTGCCTCCTGGCCGAACTGGACGCCCGACAGCCGGCGATTGATCTTCGGCTGGGCGGAATCGGGCCCCTTCCAGAATCTCTATTGGCAGCCTATCGACACCAGTTCGCCTATGGAGCGGCTCACCACCAGCACGAACACCAGCCAGTCCCCCGCCTCCTTATCGCCGGACGGGCAGACGATGGCCTTCGTGGAAGTCCACCCGAGCGCCCTGTTTGACATAAGGCTCCTTTCCATGCGGGACAGAAGGGTAACTCCCCTTACAAATTTGCCTGTCTTTGAGATCCATCCGATGTTCTCTCCCGATGGGCGATGGGTGGCCTATTTGGCGAACGAAACGGGGAAACGTGCCGAAGTGTACGTAAAGTCGTTCCCCGGGCCGGGGCCGAAAACGCAGATCTCCAGCGAGGGGGGAGTAGAGCCTTTGTGGTCGCCGGATGGCAAAAAATTGTACTACCGGTGGCAAAACCAGGTCTGGGCGGCGGACGTACAGACCGGGGCGTTCTTCTCCGCGGGAAAGCCATACATTCTCTTCGAGCAGGAGGGATTATTCGATCATTCCGTTCCCGGCCGCAGCTGGGACATTTCACCGGACGGCAAGCGCTTCCTGACAACGAAACGCGAAGAGCGAAAATCCCGGCCCATTACCGAACTGGTCCTGGTGCAGAACTGGTTCGAAGAGCTCAGGCGCCTGGCCCCGGCCGGCAGGTGACCCGGCGGAGAAAACGGAGGCCGGGCCGTGAACGCCTCCTGTTTTCAAAAACCGAGATTATAATTTAGCCAATAGAAAAGCGGACCGAAACAAAACCGAAAAGGAGACAGATCCATATGTTTAAAGCCAAAGCGTATGCAGCCGCCGGGGCGACCTCCCCGCTGGCCTCGAGCACCATTGCCCGCCGCGACCCGGGCGACCGCGACGTGCAGATCGAAATCCTGTTCTGCGGAATCTGCCATTCCGATCTTCACTATGCCCGCGACGAGTGGCACAGCTTCCTGCCCACCGTCTACCCCTGCGTGCCGGGCCATGAAATCGTGGGCCGCGTGACCCGCGTCGGCAGCGGAGTGACCCGCTTTCAGCCCGGAGACCTGGCCGGCGTGGGCTGCCTGGTCGACTCGGACCGCACCTGCCCCCACTGCCGGGAGGGGCTGGAGCAGTTCTGCCCCGGCATGATCCTCACCTACGGATCCCCGGACAAACACCTGGGCGGAGTGACCTACGGCGGATACTCCGACAGCATCGTCGTCGACGAGGACTTCGTTCTGCGCGTGCCCGAGGGCCTGAACCTGTCCGGCGCGGCGCCGCTGCTCTGCGCCGGGATCACCACCTACTCGCCCATGCGCCACTGGGGCATCGCCCCGGGCAAAAAAGTCGGCGTGGTCGGCCTCGGCGGCCTGGGGCACATGGGCGTCAAATTCGCCCGGGCGCTCGGAGCGCACGTGGTGGTCTTTACCACTTCGCCCGGAAAAAAGGAGGACGCCCTGCGGCTGGGGGCCCACGAGGTCATCCTCTCGCGGGATGCCGCCGAGATGCAGCCGCACATGGGCAGCTTCGACTTCATCCTCGACACCATCTCCGCCGACCACGACCTGAATGCCCTGATCTTCATGCTCCGCCGCGACGGCAACCTGACCCTGGTGGGCGCCCCGGAAAAGCCGTTCCAGCTGGGCGCTCCCGGCCTGCTGTTCGGCCGCCGCAGCCTCTCCGGCTCGCTGATCGGCGGCATCGCCGAGACCCAGGAAATGCTCGATTTCTGCGGCCGTCACGGCATTACCGCCGATGTCGAAGTGATTCCCATTCAGAAAATCAACGAAGCCTACGAGAGAATGCTGCGCTCCGACGTGAAATACCGGTTTTCCATCGACATGGCCTCGCTGCGGTCGGAGTAGGAAAAACACAGGCCAATCCGAAGGCCTATTGATTTCCGTCCGGGGATCCAGTACATTGTTGCCGGAACCGAAAACAAGAACTGCCGTCCACCGGCCCATGATAAAGGAGGATGCATGCCCGTCCGTCATCAAGTTGCCTTCGTTCTTTTTGCCGTTTTATTGTTCCCGGCCCTGATCCTCGCCCAGCCCAACCCCCGCGACGCCAGGGGCTGCAAGGACCCGGACCTGTTTCCCAAACGGATGCCGGGCTACCGGTTGAACAACTGCGAGGACAAAGCCTTCGACTCCTTCACCTTTCGGACCAAGCTGGGCAAGCCGCCCGATACCGCGATCGAAGGAAGGCACCTGGCCCTGGTCTACTACTGGGACACGGGCCAGAACAACACCACGCAGCTGGCCGTCATGCGCAACTATGAGAACGCCATCAAGAGCGCCGGCGGCGCCATCGTGGTGATCGACCCCCAGTCGTACGTCACCGGCAAATTTCTGCAGGACGGAAAGGAGATCTGGGTCGGGGTCAGCGGCTACCCCGGAGCCGCCCGCATCTACCTGCACATCGTCGAGAAAAAGTCGATGGATCAGCAGGTGGTGGCCGATGCCGCCGCCTTCCAGAACGATCTGCAGAAGACGGGCCATGCCGCCGTCTACGGCATTCTGTTCGACACCAATAAAGCTACTCTCAAGCCGGAATCGGCTCCGGCGATCCAGGAAGTCGCCCGGCTGCTGACGGGCAATCCGGCCCTCAAGCTGCTGGTGGTCGGGCACACCGACTCCGTGGGCGTGCTGGAGCAGAACATGGTGCTTTCCATGCAGCGTGCGGAATCGGTGGTCAAAGAGCTGACCGCCAATCATGGCATCGCCGCGGGCCGCCTGAAGCCCCTGGGATGCGGCCCGGCCGCTCCGGTGGCCTCGAATAAATCCGAAGAAGGGCGCGCCAAAAACCGCCGCGTGGAGCTGGTGGAACAATAGGCCGCGCCGGAAGCCGATACAGCCCTGCTTGATTGTGCCGGTCGTCCAAGTACGATGAGCCCACACAAGGTCCTGCCCCAAGCTAGGCATACCCTGTCCGTTTCCGCCTTCCTTCCTTATCTTCCCATCTTCCTGTGAAAAGAACAGGCTCACAGGAAGAATGGGAGATCAGGAAGATAAGCGAAAGGATCTGTCACCGGGAGATTGTGATTTTTCCGCCTCCGTCCCCTGATGCCGGTATCCGGAAGCTCTTCCTGAATGAGCACGGTGGTTATGCCGCCAGCTCCCGCTCAGGCCGAAAGGCGCACGGCACCTGTAAAAACCAGTCTGACGGGAAGTTTTACGGCCCGATTGACACCGGATTGGGAGGTGGATACAATCGGTTTATGCCGGAAAACGTGAACCCGCCTTTACTTCTTACTTTAAAAGCAGGACTACCCTTATGAGAAATCGTTTCTTTCATCCAGGATCCGATCGGCTGGCTGCGCTATTTTCTCGAATCGCCATCCTGTTCCTGGTGGCCGGAATAGTGCATGCCCAGGCTCCGACTCCGGCAGCCCATTCATCCGCCTCCGCCCCGGAAAAACTGGTGGCGGGAATTTATGATTTGGTAAGCGCCCCTCCCGGCCAGCTTCCCGATTGGGCCAAGGTCCGGGCCTGTTTTATGAAGGAAGCGGTCATTGTTTTGCGAACCAGCCGGGAGGCCACCTCCACTTTCAGCGTGGACGGGTTTCTCAAGGATTTTACCGACTTCTACGAGCGCCCCTTCAAAACCAGCGAGGGAGCCGTGATTCCGAAGGATAAAGGGTTTAAGGAAAAGGTCATCCGGATCAAGAGCCGGGAGTTCGGCGACATGGCCCAGGTCCTGGTCTTATACGAAGCGCAGATCCTGGGCATATCCAAAGGGCCGCAGCCGGGAATCGACGACTGGCTTCTGGCCCGGCGCGACGGCCGCTGGCTGGTCGCCGCGATCACCAACGAGGTCGTCACCCGCGATCGGCCGGTTCCCGAAGAGTGGTTCGCCGATGTACCGGCCGGCCCGCTGGCGAGCCTGCAGGCCAAACTGGACTCCACCGTACAATCGGGAGCGTTGGAAGCCGCTCTGAATCTGAGCGACGGAATCGCGGCCCTGACCGAGCAGGAGCATTACGAATCGCTTTTCCGACTGGCCGTCTTCCAGGCCAGGCTGGGCCACCGGGAGCAGGCCTACCGCTCGCTGCAGCGGGCCATAGGAGCCGGCTTCAACAATCGCGCCCGATTGCTTCAGGAGGAGGCATTCCAGCCTTTTCGGGAAGAAGAGCTTTTCCGCAACCTGGCCCGCAAAGCCTGGGCCAACGGCTATATCGGCCTGCTGGAGCGGGCCAACCGGGAAGAGGTTCAAAAATCCCCGGAGATCATGAAGGCCCTGGCGTTTCGACCGGGGGAGAAAGTGGCCGACATCGGAGCGGGCAGCGGATATTTCACCATCCCGATCGCTCAGGCCGTGGGGCCGAACGGAATTGTGTGGGCTTTGGATATCGCCCCTGAGATGCTGGAATACCTCGAATTCCGCGTTCAATCGCTGAAAATGGAAAATGTGCGTCTGCGCAAAGTGGCTGGCGACAATCCGCAGCTCGATCCGGGCAGCGTGGATACCATTCTGATGATCGACACGCTGCATTATGTCAAGGACCGCGTGGCCTACGCTAAAAAGCTTCGAACCGGCCTGGCGCCCGGGGGAAGATTCGTGCTCATCGACTACCTGCCCAAGCCCGTAGCCGAGCGTCCCTGGGGTCCGCCACCGGAGCAGCAGATTCCCCGGGAGACCATCGACAGGGAAATGCAGTCCGCCGGCTTCCAGCTGGAAAAATCCTACGACTTTCTCCCGGAGCAGTATTTCCTAGTATATTCTCCGGTAGGTCAGCGAAATTGAGCCTGCTTCCGGTTTCCCCCTGGCGCCCGGCCTTTTTCTGGAAGTCAGGCATGCCGGGAAATGAAAAGGCGTTTCCCTGAGGCAGTAATCAGGCGATAACCGCTCCCTCCAGGGAGCCCAAAGTCACGGAACAGCCGGCGGTTCTAACCGCAGGCCACAGGACAGTCTGCAGCGGACATCACACAAGTCGGCTATGACTCATCGAAGGTCGTGGAAGCGGGGATCGGAAGCAACCCGATCGTTCGCCTTACACATCTCCTCCCCCGTAACCGCTCCGGAGTACCTTTCCAGGAGACCGGATGGATCCCACACCAGCTCACAAGACATTGTAATGTTTCTCCAATAATAATCCTCCATCCGGGGAATCCGCTCCGGATGGCCCTCCCGATCGCACCCGCACCGCCGTCGGCAGCCGCCGGCGGTTCTCTGCAATTGAAACCCAAGTCATTGAGGAGCATGCGGTTGATCGGTCATCGCCGCGAGGCGGTGATCGGCCTGATCCCCACCGGCTGGTATCCGAATTCCGAATGCTTCGACGCCGACGGCGGCCGCTTCTTCGTGGTCAACGGCGCGTCCAGGACCGGTCTCAGCCCGGGCTTCTGCGCGAGCTCCGGCCCATCGGAATATCCCAATTGCTTTGCATCCAACCAGTATATTCCCCAGCCTATATACCCCATCGGAAAGCAGCAACGACGGCTGGCCCCGGGCGACGGCGGCACAGGCGCTGGACGTGGTCGAGCGCCGGTTCCCCGTGGCCGATGCGGCGCGCGGCCTCTGCCTGGACACCGAAGGCCTGACCCGCAAGGGGAACGTCGTCCTGCCCACGCCGGCGGAACGGAAGGCGGCCAAGCCGGTGACCCCCGACGACCCGGGCCATTTCCGATTACTACCGCTTCCAGGAATGGAAACGCGAGTTCGATGCCGACTTCCCGACCGAAGGAACAGAGGGGCCCGGGATGCCGCGCCATGGAACGCCCTCGCTCCGCCTGGTGCGATTCTGCCGTCCCGATGGTACTTGCTCCGTTCCTGGTGCCGACCCGTAAAAGGAATTGCCCGGTCACAATCCTGTCGTCCCTCAGGGGACTTTCGCCTCGGAATAATATTCCTCGTCCTTAGGCTCCGTTATCCGTTCGTCAGCTCCTCAGGAACCGCTGGTTGACCATGCGATACCAGGAAACATCGGACCAGTTCTTCCAATACGGATGAGAGTAGTTCCACGGCGTGACGCCCCAGAATTTGTGGGCGGCGGCCAGGGTCATGCACTGTTCGCACCAGTCGCGCAGCCATCCCCAATCGAGATCGGGATGGTCCATGTGCCACCATGGGCCCCAGGCCTCTGTCGTCACCACCGGGGCGGCGATTTCCTCGGACCAGGCCTTGGCGAAAGCGCATTTGGTGTCCATCTCCTTCACCAGCATCGGCCCGACCGTGTCGAGCGCAGCGGCGATTCGGCCGGCGTAATCCGCATAATCATGCTCGCCGCGATCCTTGGGGAGCTGGTTGAAGCCGGTGCGGCTGTCGAAGCGCGGCGAGTGAATCCAGAGGTGCAGTTCGAGCACGTCGAACAGTTGCAGTCCCATCGAGCGCACTTCCTTGAAGAACGAGGTGAGCGAGTAGGTGAATCGCTGCCGCGGGTAGCGGGACTGGAAGTGGGGCAGCATTTCCGAGAACAGGGTGCGCACGTATTCCATCTGCGCCGGCTTCCACGCCATGCGCGTCAGGCCCTGCTCGAACTGGCCGACCTCTTCCATGGCCGCCTCAACCGCGCGGCTGGCGGAGGTTTGCTTCGCCCGTTCGGTCAACTCGTCCTTGAATGGGCTGAAGTAGGGAAACTCCTGGTCGAGATCCACGTACAGGACGTGGCCGAGCAGATCGTGGCTGCCGAGGAGATCCAGGGTGCGCTCCCAGCATTGGCGGAAGCCGTTGCGGTCCCTGGCCAGCGCCTTCCGGCGATCGGGATACTCCTTGCAGTCCATGCCCCACGACGAGAGGATCACCGAGATGCCCCGGCGTTTCATGGCCCCCATGAACTCCACCAGCTCGCGCACCACCACATGCCCACGGTCGCGGTCGGACATGCCCCAGTTGGCCAGCGGATTGCCGGGAATGGTGATGCTTTCGCCTTCCGACTGCAGGGCGCCGATAACCAGCGGAAAGGCATCCATCCGCACCGTGTTGAAGCCGCGCTCCAACAGCGCATCCGCCGCCTTGTCGAAATCAGCGAACGCCCCGCCCGGATAATGTTGCGTCAGCCACGAGTAATCCCACATGGCATTCGTGACGCGCCGCGGCTGGAGGCTGTCGCGCATGTCGGCAGAGAACTTCAAGGGACGCGGGCGCAACGGGCCGTCCCTGGAGCCGGAAGAGCCGGCTCTTTGGGCGCGCGCGCCGAAGGTGGCTCCGGCCACTGCCATGGCCGCCGTTGCGATGCATTCACGTCGGGTGGTGGTCAAAACATAAACCTTTCCTGATGCCGGTAACGAGCGCCATTGCGCCTGAAAGGTGCGAAGGCCGTCACCCGCATCCTACCTGCGGATGACGGGCAAAAAGACGTTCACCGGCAGCGCCCAGATGCGCACGTTAACATATTGCACCCAATTGTCTTCCTGCATTCTCTGCACGTTGATGATTGTGGAGGTCAGATTGTACCAGGAAAATCCCATTCGGTCGTTATCCGAGGTGCCGGGAAAGGGAGAGCCCGTACCGTTATCCACACGCCCATAACAATATTTGTGGAAGCTAGTTCCATACTGCGCTGTGACGTCCACAAGCAGGCGATCCGTATCGACCCTCAGGTTATGGATGAAAATCGGGGTGGCGCCGGCGGCAATGGCGGTGTATCCGCTCATGTAATCCGCGGTTTTAATGCGCCAGATGCGCACGCGCACCTTGTCGGCCGTGGTGTCGTCGGGAAACCGATAGACGTTCATCGAGTGACTGGAATCGGTCGCCGTGAAGTTGCCCCAGGATGCTCCGTAATAGTGATCGGTGGCCGCATGGGTGACGGCACCACCCCAATAACGCTGGTTGATCCCTACCGACGGATCGGCATCCAGGAAGGTTACATCGATCCAGAATTCGGAGGAAGAACCGACCAGGCCATGGTTGAAAGGCAGGGCTGTCCCCGCGGGGATGCTGGTATAGCCGCTATCGTAATCGGGTTTGGGCATCTTCCAGATACGCAGTCGCCACTGATCCGTTGTGGTATCGTCCCCCCCCCTGTAAACGACGACAGAATCGCTGTCCAGGGAACGCCAGTACATGCCCGCCGCGTTGCCCCCGGAATAGCCGGATGGCTTATTTTCGCCGAAATACTTGATGCCGTAGTAGAGCTGGTGGACTTTCCAGGAAGTGTCGGAAAAGATGAAATTAACAAAATAATCGTCCGGGGATCCGCCCAGATTGTGCGTCAGTGTGTTGACGGTGCCGGTCATGGTGCTCCTCCATCCGGAATCAAAGTTCGGACGGGTCGGCGTCCAGATATTCCAGATACGCACGCGCACCTTGACGGCGAACTCATCATCCGTTCGCCGCCCCACCTCGATGCCGGTCCGACTCAGGTTGCGCCAGTAGGCACCTGTTTTCTTGTCGGCATAAATGCCGTCCTTGGTGCGCAGGTCGCAGCCGCCGTAGCAGCGCTGGTTGACGCCCCAGACGGCGGCATCATCAAATTGCAAATCGACGATGTAATCGTCCGGGTTCCCGCCGACATTATGCCCGAAAGAACCGTATAAGCCCTTGGGGGCCGGCACCCAGCCGCTGTCGTACGTGGCCTTCGCCCGGCTCCATATCCGCACCCGGACCTGGTTGATCCTGGTTTCATCCGGACGGCAGTAAACGGTGATACTGTTATCGGTCAGATTGCGCCAGTACGCGCCTACCTGGTCGTTGGTCCCTGCCAGCGAGGCTCCGCCATAGAAGCGCTGGTGCACGCCCAGCGAAAGCAGGGGATTGATGTACGATCCGGTATCCTTAAACTCCAAATAAACCAGGTAATTTTCCCGGCTTCCGCCGGCAATGGCAAAAGCCAATGACGAAGGAGAATCCGGAGTCACGTCCTTCCAGCCGCTGTCCCAGCTTTCCGAAGTGACCACCCAGATGCGCACGCGCACATATCCTGCATACGACTTATCCTGGGGCATGCGGGACACCTTGATGGTGCTGGCGGTCAGAGAGCGCCAGTAGGCGCCCACCAGGTCATCTGCCGCGTACCCGCTGGGAGGCGGGCTGATCAGCTGGTTGCCACCATAGGCCAGCTGGTTGATGCCATGATACTCCAGGTCCGTTGTGCCGCTATGGAAACGCAGATCCACCAGGTAGTTATCCGTGCTGCCGCCCAGATCATGGGTCAGGATCAGGGTCTGTCCGGCGTCGATCGCCAGCCAGCCGCTGTCGTACGATGCTGCACCGGGAAAGGCGCCTACGGCTGCCGGGGAAGCGGGACTTTGGCCCCGGTCCGACCCGGCCGTGCCGGTGGAAGGGTTCAGAGATAAGGCAGGTGCGCTGTCCTGCGCCCCTACAGCCGGCGAGTGTTTTGCGGCGGCCAGGATGAGAATGCCCAGGATCGAGCACAGGGCCCACCGCCGCGCGGTCTTGCTGCTTTTGGAATCCATTTTACCTCCGGGAATCTTGAATTCGACCGGAAGGAATCCGACCGGAAGGCCTTAAAAAGGTTTACATGCTCTGACTTATAAGGCCACCCAGGAAGCCTTCTTCCCCGGAGAGGAGGCGAAATACTGCCCGCGGCGGGCAGACAGCGCCAGACCGGGGAGTCTGAGTTTCATAAATAATACGAATTCGTCATGAATGCAGGACGAGCCGTCGAATCCACCGGTGAATCATAAATGCTTTAACTGCCGTATTAATTATACAGCGCCCGGAAATCAGGGATATAGGGCATCCATTTTTTCTCTGAAAAAAAAATGTCCTTGATCTCCGCCTCTCTTGATCTCCGCTTCTGTTATCCGTGAACTACATCGATCGGAAGCCTTATCGTGAATCGCGCCCCTTCCCCGGGTGTCGAATCGACGGAAAAACTCCCTTTGTGATTATTGGTGATAATCGCGTAGGAAACGTACAATCCCAGTCCTGTCCCCGTACCGATCTCCTTGGTGGTAAAGAAAGGCTCGATAATCCTTTTCTGGAGATCCTGGGGAATGCCAGGGCCATTGTCAGCCACCGTGATTACCGCATGGTTTCCCTGGAGGTCCGTTCTTATGACGATGGCCGGTTCCGGTGATTTCTGCTGAGAAAGCGCTTGTGCAGCGTTTTTGAGGAGATTAAGCAGAACCTGTTCTATTTCGGTTTCATTGAGACTGACCCAATCAAGATTGTTTGAATATTCCCTGACAATCCTGATGTTACGGAAATCGAATTTCTTTTTGAGGTCAAAATCGCTCTGCGCCAGCTCGATGCTGTTGTCGATCACTTTATGGATATTGGCCGGAAAGATGCCGGAACGTCCTTTGCGGCTGAAGGCAAGCATGTTGGTGATGATTTTTGCTGCGCGTTCGCCCGCCCGTCGGGATGTTGCTATGAAATCGAGGATTTCGCGCTTTTTCAGATATTCCCGCACCCGTTCCAGATCAACCCCGATTTTTTGGGCATCCTCGATGTTTGGCTTCAAGTCGGGCCTGACCCGGCGTTCTATGTTCTGAAGACTCTGGAGAATGACACCAAGAGGGTTGTTGATTTCATGGGCCATTCCTGCGGCAAGGCCGCTGACGGTCAACATCTTTTCCGTCTCTATCATCATCTGCTGCGTTTTCTTCCGTTCGGTTATGTCCCTGGTTGTGCCAATGATGGTGTAGGATTGACCATCGTCCGAGAAGATAAAGGAAGCGCTGATTTCACCCCAGAAGCTCTCGCCGTTTTTTCGCAGCAGTTCCAGTTCCACGACGCGTATCTTTCCGGAAGGGTGCTCATTCGCCCCGGAAAAGGAAGTCTCCTCGGTGATCACTTCGATGGCCTTGCCGAGCGAATGGGGTGCAACCGCCTGCGAAAGGTCGACAGAAAGCATCTCCTCCGGGGTCCATCCGTGGATCCGTTCGACGGATGGACTTACAAATGTGAAACGCCTTTTGTCGTCCATCACCCAGATGACATCGGTAACGCTCTGGGCAATGGAGCGGAGCCGCATTTCGTTGGCTTTCAGAGCGTCTTCTGCCCGACGTCTTTCGGTGATGTCCTGAACCATGGAGATGATGCCGACGATGTTGCCTTCCGTATCGTGGAACGGAGTGTTCGTCCATTCGCAAAGAATGGTTCGCCCATCTTTTGTAAGGTTCTCGTTGATGCTGTGAGCATCGAGGTTTCCTTTCAGAAGTATTTCCCAGATCTGATGGAGCGACGACTGAAACGATACCGGCACGATAAGTTCGTCGGCGGTTCTGCCTGATACTTCCCCGGCGGTGTATCCGAATACCTTTTCGGCCATAGGATTCCAGCGCTGCACACGGCAGTCTGTATCCCAAAGGATGCAGGCCACAGGGATCCGCTCTATATAGAGCTGCAGCTGTGTTTCCCGCTCACGCAGCGCTTTCTCCGCATTTTTTCTAGCAGTTATATCGATCATCATGGAAAGCGCGTATTGTTCACCGGCAATCCGGATGACTCGGGTAGAAAGGAGAAGGGTTCTAACGACTCCTTGGTGACTGGTGGTCACTATCTCTTCCTGGTCAATAAACCCCTGCCTCTGGAAGATTTCCAGCAGCCTAGCATGTTCCGGGCCGGAGATGAAACCAAGTTCCGCGGAGGACTTGCCTAAGACTTCACTCTTCTCAAGGCCGTTCACCTCGCAGTATCTGCGGTTGACGTCAAAGAATTTTCCCGTGTCCAGTTTGTTGAGCGTGATTATGATGGGAGATTCATCGAAGATTGCCTCAAACCGCTCCTTGCTTTCCCTGAGGCTTTCCTCTGCCTTTTTCCGGTCGGTTACATCGCGTCCCTCGACAATCAGGGAGATAATCCGGCCGTCCTGGTCACGAAGCGGCTTTAAAGAGAAATCAAGGAAAACCAGGTTATCGTCCTGGTCCATATTCGTCACTTCATTACGGACGAGATTCCCCTCGGCGCATTGCCGGATGGATTTCCGGAGCCGTTCCCTCTCCTCCTCGCTATGGCGCCACCATGGCGTTTCCCAGAAGTATCTGCCGAACAACTGTTCGTCCGGCGCATGGATGATATTCCGCGCAGTCTTGTTGATCTGGAGCAACTTCCCGTCAGGGGCGAGCAAGCCCTGGTACTGGAAGGTATTGTCCATGAACGCTTCCACGAGATTCTTCTTTTCCAGGAGTTCTCTGGTTCGGCGACGCACCATTATCTTCAGGGGGATGATGAACATGGCTGCCGCGAAGGCCAGGAGTATTCCCCAGAGCACGACATCTCTGTAACCGATGCCGTATTCATAGCGAATTGCCAGCCATTTCTGCCTTATCTTCTGGTGATCGTCCGAAGAGAAGGATTTCAGGGATTTATCGAGCAGGGCGACAAGTTCAGGCCAGTCTTTTCGCACCCCCATGGACAACTCGTTGATCCAGTTATCGGCTGGTGCGGCTATCTTCAGGTTCGTCAGGCCCTGGTGCTCCATCACGTAACTGGCCACCGCCAGGTTACCCACATATGCATCGGCCTGCCCGTTTGAAACCAGCTTCAGAGCGGCGGTAGAATCTCCGGACTCTTTCAGCCTGGCCCCCGGCAGGTCCCTGCGAAGCCATTCGGCGTAAATGTATCCCTTTTCGATGGCAACCGTTTTTTGATCAAGGTTCCGGATGCCGGAAACAAAGTGCCCTTCCTTGCGAGTCACAATTACGAGGGGAAAAACAAGGTAGGGTTGGGTGAGAAGCGAAATCCTGGCGCGATCCGGGCTGTTAGCCAGTGTAAGAATAAGGTCGACATCTTTACACTGCTGGATCCTTTCCAATGCATCCGGCCAGCCGACGCCGGATACCTCGGTCCGCAAACCAATGCGGCTTGCGGCCTCCCGGAGGTAATCATACGCCATCCCCTGCCAGATGCCTTCTCTCCGCATTTCAAATGGAGGATAGTCAGGAGCCACGTAAACGCGGACGACAGGATGCTGGCGGATCCATTTCTGCTCTTCGGAGGTAATCGGTATCCCCGCCGGTTCCTGATTTGAGCCGGATGCACGGGGCGGGGGTGTCAGGAACCCGATCAGCACAAACAAGGCGATCGTCCAACAGACGCTCACACTCCCATCCATTAACCCTAAGCTGTGCTTTTTCATAAGGATAGCAGGCAGCTACCTTCCCCTGTTCCCCTGCTATTCCGCAAGTATACGATGCAGGCAAAGCGAAATCAAGGAAGGTGTATACCGGACATCATTTTTTCCACTGAAAAATGGATGTCCTTCCTCTCTTTGCGAATCCCCTCTTCCTGCCGCGGATACGCACTGGCAGAAGGTGGTTGTCGGGAACGGGCCGCCTCTTTCATTTCCGGCGGTAGACGTACACCAGGCCTTCATTTTTCATGGTAAACGTGCTGCCGTCGAGAACGCCGGTGGTTTGGCCGGCTCCCTTCCATTGCATGGTGAGCTTCGAGCCCTCCCGGGTGTAAGTGGCGTTGACCTCGCGCAATGCTTCCGGGCGGGAACCCACGGAAAACACCATCCTGCTGTTACAGGTGCCGTCGGCGTTCAGGATGAACCGGCCGGAGCGGATCTCCACGGTCGCCCCGCCGTGAGCGATGATGGCGGGCACCGTGCGGCCGTCGACGGAAGCCAGCGTAAATACGGCTGCGGCATCGGTTTCTTCGGCTGCGGAGAGCCGCCACGGCAGCAGGGCGAGGAGAAGCCCGGCAATGGCTGTAAAACGGTAATGGAGCACACGGTTCCTTTGGATTTTCATTCTGCTTTCCTTTCCTTTAAACCTATTTGTTATCGGGAGCAAAACCTCTGCAACATTCCTCCTTTCTGCAAATGGAGGAACATGGAGGAAAGTGCAAAAAGCAGCACAAGCATAGGCGCTACCCCGAATAGCTGGCAGATTTTTTGAAAATCAGCCCGGAAAGGGCTGCGATCCGAAGCCCTTTCCGGGCTTTTCAAGACTTTTTGCACTTTCATCAACAACAGGTTCTATGCGTTTTCCGTGCCAGACCGCAATGGCCCGCTGCCATTGGGTTCCAGCCGTTATTCCCAGGGCCCCGCTTCCGTTAGCTGTACAAATAACGTATCCTTGGCGTACAATTTATGCATGACCCATGTCCGTATTCTTTCCGGGCGCGACCGGGAATTCCTGCGGCTTCTTGCCGAGGCGGCGGCGACCAACCCGTTCAGCGATACTTACTCCGAACTCCAGCAGCGGATTGCCGGCTGTGACGCTTCCGTATCGCCGGAGGAGCAGAACAAGAGAATTGTCTTCCGGGTCAGCGAAGAGGTCCGACGCATGGAGCAGGCCGGCCTGGATGATGTGCGCCGCTATGGCGGCGAGGACCGGCAGCTCGTCCGCTATGCCCTGATGTTCGACATCTATTACCGCTTCATGCCGCAGCTGGACGAGCTGATCGCCAGCCAGGCCGCGGCC
>CAINFC010000137.1 GCA_903847975.1 uncultured Acidobacteriota bacterium
ACCAGCCTTTTCGCCTTTCTTCCCGCTCTTCCTTTCTTCCTGTGAGTCCTATCTTTTCACAGGAAGACGGGAAGATCAGGAAGGAAGAAAAAAGCCATCAGGGCATTTCGGATGGAGAGAGGGCCTTTTTACCGCTTCATCCTGCCTGACAATCTCGTAAAAAGTCTTTGTTCAGAGTACAAGCTTTAGCTTGCGGAGCACAAGCGGAAACCTGCTTGCACCACGCAGCCTGAAGGCTATACTCTATACGGTTTTCGTTTGTGAGTTTGTTTTGGGGTGTTTTTGAGACTTTTTACGGGCTTATCCTGCCTGATGATCTTGCGATAAGTATGGATTGTTATGTTCTGCCGTCCCTTGCGGGACTTGCTTGTGTGCCGCACGGGGCTAAATAGCGGATATCGTACCGTTGTGCTCTGCCATGGCCTTGGGAGGCCCCGCGTTGACCGGTACGGGACAGTTATTCCGAAGCAAAGTCCCGCAGGGACGGCAGGATTGTGGCCGGGCAATTCATTGCCGGGTTGGCTCCTCAGACCTGCAGCAGCCAGGCGGCCAGCAGCAGAGTTGCCAGGGTGACCGGGAACCCGACTTTAAGGTAGGCCAGGAAGCCGATGGGAGCCTCCTCCCTGGCTATCTCCGCGACGATGAGGTTGGCGACCGAGCCAAGCAGGGTCAGGTTTCCGGCCAGGGTGGAGGCTGCGGCCAGCAGCAGCCACAGATCCGGACGCCCTCCGTGGGCCTCGACGATGGGCAGATAGATCATCACCGCCGGAACATTGCTCACCAGGTTGGACAGCAGGGCGATGGCGCCCGTCAATCCCAGCGAGCCGGTCAGTCCGGACCCCTCCAGCAGAAATCGCGTGCGTTCAAAAAACAGGGCGGTCAGGCCCGAGTTCTCCACCCCGCGCATGACCACGAACAGCCCGGCAAAGAGGAAGAGCAGAGTCCAGTCCACCTGCTGCAGGGCACGGCGCGGCTTGCGGCTGCCGGCCAGGATGACGATCGAGGCCAGTGAAATGACCACGGAGGGCGGATGGTAATTCAGGCAGAGCAGTACGAGCATGATGCCGCCGGCGGTCAGGGAAACGGACAGCAGCCATCGCTGGATGCGGACCGGGTTGCGCGGCGGAGGAACAATCAGCGGCCGGCGCGAGATCTCCTCCCGGTACAGGAGAGCGATCACCGCAAAGGTCGCCAGCAGGCCGAACGCGCTGATCGGCCAGAGCCGCCCGGTAAACTGCAGAAAGGGCAGGTGCGACCGGATTCCGATCAGGGCGTTCTGGGGGTTGCCTATCATGGTGCAGACGCTGCCGATATTGGCGGCGGTCGCCAGGGCGATCAGGTACGGCAGGGGATTGCGCTGGAGCCGTCGGGTTACCCGAAGGATGACCGGGGCGTAAAGCAGGCAAACCGTATCGTTCATGAAGAGGGCCGACAGAAAGCCGGCGGAAGCCACAATCAGCCCCAGGAGCATGAACGTGCTTCGGGCCAGCCCGATGATCCAGCGCTCCAGAACTTCGAAAAAGCCGGAAAGCTCCAGGTAGGCGACCAGGATCATCATTCCGAGAAGGAAAAGCAGGGTGTCCAGGTCAATGGCCCGGTAGGCTTCCTGCAGGGGCAGGACCCCGAAAGCCACCATGCCGACCGCACCCAGCAGCGCACCCGTGGGGCGGTCGATGTGGAAGCGAGGAATTCCCTGCACCCCGAGGATCAGGTAGGTGGCGATGAAAACCAGAAGAGCGGTAATCAACTTTTTTCTTCCCGAAAAAGGACCGCACCGATTTTAGGCGGCGGCGCGGGTTGCCGTCAAGTAAAGTTGAGGGTAATATGATTTTTTTAGGGTGACTTTGGAAAAGGGGATCCGGAAAGGATTTTCTGTGAACGCCATCCTTCGATCAGCTCAGAAAGCACTCAGAAACACCGGGACGGTTCTGCTGACGGTAGCCCTTGCGGTTCTCGTCCGCAAGTATCTTCTCGAAGCGCTGGAAACCCGGATCGTCTGGGTTACTTTCTACCCCGCTGTGGTCGTGGCCTCTCTTTTTGGCGGCTGGGTGACCGGGGTGGCCAGTGCCCTGGCTTCCTGTCTGGCGGCGCTTTATGCCTGGCCTTTTTTCTCCAGCCGGCCGTTCATCGTCGATTACGGCGACCGGCTCGGCATGTACGCTTTCTTTTTCAACTGCGGCCTGATATCGATGGTGGCGGAAGTGGCGAGACGGTCCTGGTTTCGCGCCATTCAGGCCAAGGAGCAGGCGGAGGCGGCCAATCGGGCGAAAAGCGTCTTTCTGGCCAATATGAGCCATGAGCTGCGCACCCCGCTGAACGCCATACTCGGGTTCTCGGGTATGATGCAGAACGACTCTTCCATTCCGGCGGAAGCCAGGAAAACCCTGGGAATCATCGGCCGCAGCGGCGAACACCTTCTGGACCTGATCAACAACGTGCTGGACATGGCCAAGATCGAATCGGGAAAAACCGCGCTGGAAATCACCGCGGTTCGCCTGGAGGAGCTGATCGAAGGCATCGGCAGCCTGGTCCGGCAGAGGGCGGAAGCCAAGGGCCTCACTCTGAGCCTGAAAATGTCGCCGGGGTATCCTCCCTGCGTGCGCACCGATGCCATCAAGCTGCGCCAGGTGATCCTTAACCTGGCCGGCAATGCGGTCAAATTCACCTCTGCGGGGAGCGTGACAATCTGCCTCGGCAGCAGCCCGGGGGCGGAACCGGGACGCTTCTTCCTGACCATATCGGTGGAAGATACCGGGGCCGGCATTCCCGAAGCGGACCAGCAGGAAATTTTCAAGCCCTTTGTCCAGCTGGGCCATAAATCCGAGCAGAAGGGTACGGGTTTGGGTTTGACCATCACCCGCCAGTTCGTGGAACTGGCGGGCGGATCCATCCGGGTGGAAAGCAAGCCGGGGCTGGGATCAACCTTCACGGTACAGTGGCCCGTCGAGCGGGCGGATGAGTCGGAAGTTACCGCCTCCCGGATCGATACCATGCAGCTGGCCCGCCTGGCTCCGGGCCAGCCCGAACGCACAATACTCATCGTCGAGGACCAGGAGGAGAATCGCCAGCTGTTGAGCAGCCTGCTGCATTCTGCCGGCTTCCGGGTTTTCACCGCCCGGAACGGGGCGGAGGGGGTGGATCGGTTCCTTGCGGAGAAACCTTGCTTTATCTGGATGGACTGGCGCATGCCGGTCATGGACGGAGCCGAAGCCACCCGCCGCATCCGCACTCTCGAAGGCGGAAAAGAGGTGAAGATCGTCGCCCTGTCGGCATCGGTGCTCAAGGAAGAGCGGGAAAGCCTGCTGGCGGCCGGGGTGGACGATTTTGAGCCCAAGCCGATCCGGTTTCGCAGGATCTTCGATGCCATGGCCCGCCACCTGGGAGTCCGTTTTGAATACGACCTGCCCCGGGAAGGGACCGGGCAGCAGGAGCCCTTATTGAGCCGGGAACAGCTGCAGCGGCTGCCCGAGGAAATCCGCTGCGGGCTGGAAAAAGCACTGGAAAGCCTGGACCCGGACGCAATCTCGACCGAGATTCTTCGGGTTTCCGAATTGGATCCGGGCCTTGGAGAGGTTCTTTCCTATTATACCGGCCGGCTCCGGTATACTTCCGTCCTTCAGGCCTTGCGCTTCAGTCGGGCCGGGGAGCAGGCCTCATGAACGACAAACCCGTCCTTCTGGTGGTGGACGACACCTATGAATCGCTGGCCCTGCTGGTGAAGATCCTGGCGGAAGCCGGCTACCAGGTCTATCCCGCAGACAGCGGCGAACTGGCCCTGGCAGCGGTTCGCCGCCGCCTGCCGGACCTGGTCCTTCTGGATATCTGCATGCCGGGCATCGACGGGCTGGAAGTATGCCGGCGTCTCAAAGAGGACGAGAAGACCCGGCTGATTCCCGTAATCATGGTAAGTTCCCATGCCGACATCCACGACTGGGTATCGGCCCTGCAGCTGGGCGCCTCCGATTACATTTACAAGCCGGTGCGGCCCGAAGAGCTGCTCCTGCGGGTCCGCATCCACCTGGCCCTGGCCCGGGCCAGCCTCTCGCTGGAGCAGCAGGCGGGCGAGCTGCGCTCCGCCAACGAGCGGCTGCTGGCGGAGATCGGCCAGCGCACGCGGGCGGAAGCCGCGCTGCAGCGGGCCTACGACGAACTGGAGGTCCGGGTTCAGGATCGCACCGCCGAGCTGAAAAGGAGCGAAGAGCGGTTTCGCACCCTCATTGAAAAATCGCCGGCGGCGGTCTACGAGACCGATGCCGACGGCCACTACATTTACGTCAACACCAAGTGGTGTGAGTTCGCCGGGATCGGCCCGGACGAAGCCCGCCAGGAAGGGTGGCAGCGTGGTCTGCACCCCGAGGACCGGGAAAAGATATTGGCCCAGTGGCGGAAACATTGCCTGGAGGGCAATCCGTGGAATGTGGAGTATCGCTTCTGCACGCCCGAGGGGCGGGTAACCTGGGTGTACGGGACGGCGTATGCCCTGCGCAACGAGCGGAACCAGGTGACCGGGTACATCGGCACCAATCTGGACATCACCGAGCGCCGGAGGCTGGAGGCGGAGCGAGCCAGGATGGAAGTGCAGCAGCAGCAGCTTCAGAAAGCCGAAAGCCTGAGCCGGATGGCCGGGGCCATCGCCCATCGCTACAACAACCTCCTGGCCGGAGTGCTGGGAAATCTGGAACTGGCCGAAGATGACCTGCGCCAGGGAGCCAATCCCCGGGAAGACATCCTCGAAGCGATCAAGTGCGCGCGCCAGGCGGCGGAGCTGAGCAGCACGATGCTTACCTATCTCGGGCAGTCGGTGGTCCGTATGGAACCGCTGGACCTGGCCGAGGTTTGCCGACGGTGCCTGACCTCCCTGCGCAGCCATATACCGACGGGTATCCAGCTGAGCGCGGATGTTCCTGCGGCTGGAATTGCCATCCGGGGCAGCGCGTCCCTGATCCAGCAGGTGCTCTCCAACCTGGTAACCAATGCCTGGGAGGCGACCGGATCCGGCCCGGGAACCATTCGTTTTTCCGCCGGCACGATCGCCGGCAGCGATATTCCCGCTCTCCACCGCTTTCCTCAGGACTGGTGCCCGCAGGAGGATTCCTATGCTTTCCTGGAAGTGGCCGACACCGGATGCGGGATTCCGGACAAAGAAATGGGAATCCTTTTCGACCCGTTTTTCTCACGGAAGTTCATCGGTCGCGGCCTGGGCCTTCCGGTGGTTCTCGGCATCCTCCGCATGCATGACGGAGGAATTGTCGTGTCGAGCGAGGAAGGGGTGGGAAGTGTTTTCCGGGTCTTTCTGCCCGTGTCTGGCGAAGCGGTCCCGGAGCCGAAGGAAAAGAAATCCGTATCCGGCGAGATTCCCAGGGGAATTTCCGTGCTGCTGGTGGAAGACGATCCCGCGGTGCGCAGGATGGCCGGCTCTCTCCTGGAACTGCTTGGCTGCTCGGTTCTGGAAGCCCGGGACGGGCAGGATGCCGTTGCCGTCCTCCAGGACAGCGGGCGCCGGATCGGCTGCGTTCTCTGCGACGTGACCATGCCGCGCATGGACGGATGGGAAACGCTCGATGCCCTTCGGCGCATTGCGCCGGGCATCCCGGTTATTCTGGCCAGCGGCTACGAGGAGGACCGGGTGATGACCCAGGCCCGCAGCGAAAAGCCCCAGGCGTTTCTGGCCAAGCCCTACCGGAAAGAGGAGCTCCGCGAAGCCATCTGCAAAGCCCTGTCAGGCACTCCGTAAAGCGGAAGGGCTTGTCGAAAGGAGATGGGGGTTTTTCCCGCATCCTCTTTTTTTGATGTGTGACTTTTTTGTTATTTTTCCATTATAATCGACGGACGGGGAAGGGAGCATCGCGGAGCACAGTACGGGTGCCGGTTCCGCCATGGTGCTTTGTTATGAGGGAAGGGCGATACATTTCATGAATTTGTTCCAGGCGCTGGTGGTCAATGATTCTCCAACCCAGCTTCAGCTGCTTGCCGGACTGGTGCGCCGCTCGGGATTCAGCCCTCTGCTTTTCACAGATGCCGAATGCGCCCTGAGGTCTCTGCGCCCCGAGGAGCCGCCGGCTCTGATCCTGACGGATCTGAATATGCCCGGAGTGGACGGCTGGCGCCTGTGCCGGCTGCTGCGTTCTCCGGAATACGAGGCCTTCCACCAGGTACCTATTTTTATCGTATCCGCGACCTTCTCCGGCGTCAATTCGGACGACATTGCAGCCGATCTCGGGGCCGAGGCTTTTTTTTCCTGCCCGGTCGACGAAGGCCTTTTCCGGGAAAAAATAAGGGTCGTGCTGCGTGGCGAGCGGCGGCGCGTTTCATGGAAGGTTCTGGTCGTGGAAGACAGCGAATCGCAGGCGGAGCTTCTTCGGATGTCCTTCACGGCGGAAGGATACCAGACCACCCTGGTGGGCTCGGCACGGGAGGCGGCGGAAAAAATTTCCGGCGGCCACTACGACCTCGCGGTCATCGATTACCATTTGCCGGATGGCCTGGGGGATACCCTTCTGGACCGCTTCCGTATCGAGCAGCCGGCCTGCATCTGCATCATGGTGACGATCGATCCCGGGCCCGATCTGGCCCTCGACTGGACCAAACGCGGTGCCGCCGCCTATCTGCGCAAGCCGCTGGCTGCCGGCTACCTTCTGGAGCTTTGCGCCCGCCTTCGCCGGGAGCGGACCCTGCAATATGCCCTCGATTTTCTGGAGGCCCGCACCCAGGAGATCCGGGACAGCGAGGAGAAATACCACCAGCTTTTCGAAACCATGACCCAGGGAGTCGTTTACCAGGCGTCCAGCGGCTCCATCCTATCGGCCAATCCCGCCGCGGAAAAAATCCTGGGACTGTCCCTGGACCAGATGATGGGCAGGACATCCATGGATCCGGAGTGGAAAGCAATTCGGGAGGACGGGTCCGAACTGGCCGGGGACGATCATCCCTCCATGCGGGCGCTACGAACCGGGAAGCTCAGCGGGCCCAGCATTATGGGCGTATTCAATTTCAGAACGGGCCGTCACAGATGGCTTTCGGTTACGGCCATTCCCCTGTTCGAAACGGGAAATCTGGAGCCTTCCCGCGTTTACACTACCTTCGACGATGTCACCGAGAGAAAGATAGCGGAAGATGCCCTTCGGGAAAGCGAGCGGCGGGCCGTTGCCCAGCGGACGGCGATTGCCGAACTCGCCCTGGATGAGAATATTGTCAGCGGAGATCTGGACCGGGCCCTGGAGCATATGGCCCAGGTTTTATCCGCCACTCTGGACGTCTCGCGTGCCGGGATCTGGAAATTTTCCGAAGACCGGGCGGAGCTGCAATGCCTGACGCTTCATGCCGCGGGAAAAAGCGTACCCTGCCGGGAGCTGGTGGTCCACACGGGGGGACTGTCGCGCTACCTGAAAGCCCTTTTGTCCGAAAGCAGGATCGACGCCGACGATGCCTGCGCCGATCCCCGCACCAACGAGCTGGCAGAGACGTACCTGACCCCTTTGGGCATTTCTTCCCTGCTCGATGCCGGCATCGTGGTCGAAGGGAAGCTGGTGGGCATTGTCTGCCTGGAACACATCGGGCCTCCGCGGAAATGGCAGCAGGACGAGAAAGCCTTTGCCAACACCGCGGCCTCCCTGGTTGCCCAGCTCTTTATCGGCGCGCAACACCGGCGGGCGGAGGCGGAGAGAGAAAAGCTGCAGGCCCAGTTGAACCAGGCACAGAAGATGGATTCCATCGGCAGGCTGGCGGGCGGCGTGGCCCACGATTTCAATAATATGCTGGCCGTAATCCTCGGCCACGCCGAACTGGCGCTGACCAGAATCAATCCTGCGCATCCTCTCTTTGCCCCGCTGCAGGAGATCAAGAAGGCGGCCGACCGCTCCGCCAACCTGACCGGGCAGTTGCTGGCCTTTGCCCGCAAGCAGACCATCACCCCCCGGGTTCTCGATCTGAATGAAACCATGGAAGGCATGCTGCAGATGCTTCGGAGGCTCATCGGCGAGCATATCGACCTGGTCTGGCTGCCCGGCCTGAACCTTTGGCCGGTGGAAATGGACCCTTCGCAGATCGATCAGATCCTGGCCAATCTGTGTGTCAACGCCCGGGACGCCATTTCCGGCGTCGGCCAGGTGACCATTGAAACCGGGCGGGCGGCCTTTGACGAAGCGGAGGCAGCGGCACCGTCCGGATTCCAGCCCGGCGAATACGTTCTTTTGTCGGTCAGCGACAACGGCTGCGGCATGAGCGAAGAGGTCCAGGCCAGGCTCTTCGAGCCCTTTTTTACCACCAAAGAGTATGGCAAGGGCACCGGCCTCGGGCTGGCTACGGTCTACGGTATTGTCCGGCAGAACGGGGGATTTTTGACGGTGTCCAGTGAAGTGGGTCACGGGACCGAATTCCGGCTTTATTTGCCGAGATACCGCGGGCCTGCGGAAGGAGGCCCGGCGGAGCGGCCGGGAGAATTGCCCGGCGGGAACCAGGAAACCATATTGCTGGTGGAGGACGAACCTGCCATCCTGGATCTGACGGAAGCGATGCTTGCGGACATGGGCTACCGGGTTCTGGCTGCATCCACTCCCGGGGAGGCTTTACGCGTGGCCGAGGCGCAGCCCGGAGGAATCCAGTTACTGATTACCGATGTGATCCTGCCGGAGATGTCCGGCCGAGACCTGGCCGGGAAGCTTACCGGTCTTTTCCCCGGCTTAAAGGTTTTATATGTCTCCGGTTATACCGCCGATATCATCGCCCCTCAGGGCGTCCTGGAAGAAGGGGTCTGCTTTCTGCAGAAGCCTTTTACCAGGAGCCGCCTGGCCAGGCGTGTAAGGGAGGCCCTGGAGGCCGCCGGCTCTCTTCATTCTTCCTGATCTTCCCGTATTCCTGTGAAAAGGGCTTACAGGAAGATAAGGAAGAGCGGGAAGAAATGCGGAAGGGTTTCCTGACAATCTCGCAAAAAGTCTTTGTTCAGAGTACAAGCTTTAGCTTGCCTGGCACAAGCGGAAACCTGCTTGCAGCACGCAGCCGGAAGGCTGTACTCTAAACGGTTTTCGTTTGTAAGTTTGTTTTCGGCTGTTTTGAGGACTTTTTGCGAGATTATCTTCCCTGATGGCCCGGCAGAAAGTCCTCTTCCATGTGGAAAAATACGCCGTCAGACCTGCCGGAGGGCATCGGCGATGGGCAGGCGGGCCGCGCGGCGGGCGGGGAAGAATGCCGCCACCACTCCGACGGCGCTCAGAAAAAACATGGCACCCGCCAGAGTGGAAGGCAGCAGGCCGATGGTCAGGGGTATCGGCTGCGAAGCCAGTCCGGCGTTATAGGTCAGGCCCGCCCGGTTGATGGCCTGCACGCAGAGCACGCCGACCCCCAGGCCCGCCAGGGAGGAAACGGCCGAGAGCAGGGCCCCCTCCAGGGTGAACAGTCGAACGACCTGGCGCCGCCGGAAACCCATGCTGCGCAAAGCCCCGATCTCCCGGACCCTCTCGTTGACCGCCTTGAGCATGGAGGTGAAAACCGACATGCCGGCGATGGTGACCACCACCAGGATGACCAGCACCCGGTAGGTGCCGAGCACCGCCATGCCGCGGCGGTAAAGCTCGCCGTACATGTGCTGCCTCCACGGCGTGGCGGTAATATCCAGGCCAGCCTGCCGGGCGGCGGCATTCAGTTCCCCGGAAAAGCGGCCGGCGTCTTCCGTGCTACCGGCCACTGCGACGGAATAAAAGGATATGTAGTCCGTGTCCAGGAGCTGCTGGGCCAGAGCGATCGGCATCAGCACAAAGCGGGAATCCAGCTCCCCCAGCCCGGCGTCGAAGAGCCCGGCCACGGCCGGGTCCACGGCGTTCATCTGTCCGGTGCGGGTCGTGGCGGCCAGCTGCACCTGCGGCTGCCGGCAGTTGAAGGGACGCTCTTCGGCAACGAAGCCGCCGTCGGGGCGCACCACGGCGGTGACCGGCGGCCCCTGGCAGTCCAGCAGCCGGCCGAGCCGCCCGCCCAGGAGCACCGAATTGGGAGGAGCCAGCTGCAGCGGCCTGCCGGCCACGGCATTCCAGGTCCAGGGACCGCGCAGCCGGGCACCCTCCTCCACATCGTGGCCCCAGGCGACAAACATCACTCCGCTGCGGCCCGCCGAAGCCAGGCCGGCGACCTGCAGAATGCGCATCCGCACCTTGACCTCCGAGGCATGGCGACGCAGGAAGTCTTCCACGAAGGACTGCTCGCGCGGCGCCAGCAGGAAGGACATGGGGTCCTGGCGCCCTTCGCTGCTCGAGGCCCCGCGCTTTTCCACCAGGACCGATCCCAGCATGGCGCGCTGCTCGTTCCAGAGCGCCTGGATGTTTTCCAGGTCGCCCAGGTACCCCTGGAACAATACGATGGCCACGTAGCCGACCACGATGGAAAGAAGAGAGCCGAGGCTGTGCCGCCAGTTCTTGCGCACGTTGCGCCAGGCGATTCGGAGCAGGGGTTGCGATTTCATGAGGGTACCCGCGCCGCCTACCGCACCACGTTGTTGATGTTGAACATGGTCACCGGGTGCTTTTCCGCGCGGGGGGTCTCGAACAGGATGCGGGTTACGGCGCCGGAGCCGGTTGCGTCCCGGATGGTCATGACGCTGACGAAGGGGAAATCGCCCGCGGGAGATCGCAGCACGGAGCCGTATTCGAAGGCCGCCGTTTTGAAAACCGTCCCGGAGACGGTCAGGAATTCGGCTTTGACTCCCAGGTGCTTTTTCTTCGAAATCCAGTAACGGATCCGGTCGTAGGTGACGTTTTTTCCGCGGGCCTTGAGCTCCAGGAGGTAGGTCTCCTCGCCGTTAACCGATTCCTCTCCGGCGATGGTTCCCTGGTAGTCGCGGGCGTAGTTGGTGCTGGCGATGTCCCCGTTGGCCGCATCCCCGGAAAGCCTCTGCCGCGGCGAGATGGAAACCGGGCGGCGCAACCCGGGCTTAATGAACCAGATGATACGGTCGTTGAAAAGCATGATCTCCCCCTTGTGCCGCGGGGGGGCCAGGGCTTCCACCAGGGCATCGTTTTCCCGGGCCTTGACCAGGAAGGACCGGCTGGTTTTCTGGCCCTCCTCTTCGGCCTCGACCGTGGCATTCCAGGTAATCCCGCCGGCCACCCCGCCGCGGGCGCGGTCGGACTCCTGCAGCAGCGCCTCCGCGGTCACCGCCTGGGCTCTCGCCTGGGGGGAACCCAGGAGCAGCAGGGCCGCAAGGCCGATCTTGCCGATAAACCAGTTTCGAACCATAGGAAAATCCTCGTCAGGCGTTGATGGCGATCAGCAGCTCCGAAGTGCGCTCGCGCAGCCGGCGACCGACTACCAGCCAGGCGACGGCCAGGGAAAGCGACAGCATCAGGGCGCCGACCCAGAAAGAAAAAACCAGGTTGGGAGGGATGACGATCTGCATGGTTCCCGGCACGCCCGGGGGCTTGACGCGCAGGTTGGCGGCCTGCACGATCCAGGCCACCGCCTGCGCCAGGACCAGGCCGCTCAGAATTCCGGAGAGGCCGATCAGAAAAACCTCCCGCAGCATCAGCCCGACCACCTGGCTTTTCCGGTATCCCAGGGCGCGGAGCGTGCCCAGCTCCCGGCTTCGTTCGTAAACCGTGATGGTGGTGGTGTTCATGACTCCCAGCACCACCACGGCGCTGACGATCAGGATAATGAATCCGGCCATGGAGCGGATGAAGGTCATGGTTCCTACATAGTATGGATTGACTTTTTCTTCCGTGAATTCGTAGACCGCGGCCGGAATGCCCCGGGACTCGATCCGGGCCCGCAGCTGCCGGCCGACCTCCGGAGCATCCCTTTCGTCCCGGAGGTAAAGGGCCATGTAGCTCACGGAGTCGGTGTCGTAGAAGCGCTGCAGCATGGCCAGCCCGGCGTGCAGTTCCAGGTCCTCGGTTTCGATGGAGGGGGTGTGAAAAATCTGAACCACCTCGGCATCCAGGGCGGTCACCGACCCGTCAAAAGCGGCTCCTGCCAGCTGCACGCTGGCGTCCGCGGCGAAGAGGGCTGCCATTCCGGGGCGGTTGCAGTCCGGCAGGGCCGCCACCGGCGGGGGACGGGGAAAATCGTCATGGACCCGGGTCTTGCCCAGCAGGGCGGAAAGGCCGGAGGCCAGGCCGATTCCGCCTTCGACGTCGGCCGCCTGGTATAAAGGGCGGCCGCGCAGCGGAAGAGCCAGGTCGCCGCAGTAGCGGAGTACGTCCGGATGATTCCGCAGCTGCCGTTCGTCCTGCGGATCGATTCCCAGGGCCAGAAAGGGGACGCTCCGGCAGCCGTTTCCCGCCAGGCCCATGCCCCGAAGATAGCCGGCCGTAAGGGCGACCCGCGGATCTTCGGCCGCCGCCTGCCGTATGGCATCCTGCTGGGCTTGGGTCAGGCTGAAGCGGGCCGGCTTGGCCAGCGCCCGGTCAAATCCGTCCTTGTGGTAGATGCGCAGGTGCCCGCCGTGCTGCAAATAGACGGCGCAGGTGCGCAGAAAGATGTCCACCCGCGCAAAATATCCCCCCATCAGGGACAATCCCGCAAAGCCGATGGTGATCGCCAGGCCGACGGCCAGGTTGCGTCGCCGGTTGCGGCGCAGGTTCCGGGCGGCCAGGCGCCAGGCGCCTTTCATGGCCTGCCTCCTGCGTCGAAGCCTTCCCGCGGGCCCTCGATCCGGCCATCGAATATGTGCACCACCCGGGCCACGCGCGAAATAAGCTTTTCGTCGTGGGTGGAAAAGAAGAAGGTCACCCGCCGGGTGCGGTTCAGTTCGGCCATCAGGTGGACGATGCGCTGGGTGGTTCCGGAATCCAGGTTGGCCGTCGGCTCATCGGCCAGGATCAGCATGGGAGAAGTGACCAGGGCGCGGGCAATGGCTACTCTTTGCCGCTGTCCTCCCGAGAGCTTGTCGGGCAGCTGGGCGGCAAAGTCGCGGAGCTCCACGTCGCCGAGGGCCTGCAGGATCCGGTCGCGGTGTTCCGTCTTGGGAATCCCCCGGTGGATGAGCAGCGGCAGCTCCACGTTTTCGTAAACGCTGAGCACCGGCACCAGGTTGAAGGACTGAAAAATAAAGCCGATTTTTTCGTTCCGCAATCGGCTCTGCTCGTCGTCCGAAAGGTGGGACACGTCGTGCCCGTCGAGCACCACGCTGCCCCGGTCGGGCTGGTCGATGCAGCCGATCATGTGCAGCAGGGTGCTCTTTCCGGAACCGGAGGGGCCGACCAGGGCGGTGAACTCCCCGCGGTGAAGCTCCAGGGAGGCGCCGCGCAGGGCGTGCACCGTGGTTTCGCCCAGCGTGTAGGCCTTGTGCAGGTCCGTGACCGAGATCAGGGGAAGGGTCATAGCTACCAGCTCCAGATAAATCCGGCATCGCCCCCGATCCGGGACAGCCGGCTGAATTCGGCCGACTCCCCGCCGTGGGTCAGCAGGAAGGAGGCGAAGAAAACCAGGGACTTGCCGGCATCGAGGCTCGCGGTCAGAAATCCGGCCCCGGAGCCGTCCGTGCGGGAATGAACGTAGCGTCCGGCCAGGGCCAGGGTTTGGGAAGGAGGGAGATCCTTTTTGAAAACCGATACATAGATAAGGTTGCGCCCCAGGAATTCCAGCCCGGGGGAAAGCCACTGCTCGACGGCGGCCGGGCTTTGCGGCGGTTGCATAGCCCGCGGAGCCAGGGCGATCTGGGAGGCGGAGTAGCCGCTGCCCTGATGCAGGAATTCCAGCCGGGCATCCAGGCCGCTGACAAAGGAGTAGCGCAGCCCGCCGAGAATCAGCCCGCGCAGGCCTTCCTGCCGTGAATTCTGTTCGAAACCGACGGCCCCGCCGGGAAGTGGTGCGGGGTACCAGGCCTGGGAACCCTTCTGCCAGGAGGCATCCAGGTAGGCGGAAAGCCCCTGGGTCAGGGAGCGCGAGCCATAGGCGCCCATCCACATCGGTTCGCCGCCGCGGGCCCCGGCGGTTAGGCCCACGTAGCTGTCTCCGCTGCGGCCGGTGTATTCGAGCGTCCCCTGGACCGCCCGCCGGAAAAGGGCTCCGGCCCGGAAAGGATCCTCCCCGTTGTCGCCGAGCTCCGCCAGGCCCACCAGGTTCCATTGCCTGCCGGCGGAGACGTTGATCCGCAGGAGCTGCTTGCCGCGCACGGTGTAGAGGGCGTCGCGAAAGACCCCTTTCTCATGAAACAGCCGGTTGCTCGGGGCCATAAGTTCCGCGGGCCCCCACTGGAAGTTCTGCAGCCCGTAGGCCACCGACAGGGAGTCGGCCGGACTCCAGTTCGCATAGGCCTCGGTCATCTCCCATTGGGCTTCGGATGAGTAATCCGCAGGGAGGGACGACGTCCTGACCCGGTTCACCCAGCCGTGAATCCGGGGGCGGAGAACCGCCTGAACCCTCGAGCCGATCTCCACCCGGGCGTTTCCGCGCAGCTCGCCGAGCCAGCTTGCCGAAGGAAGGCCGAGAAGGATATTCCCGGGATTCACGGAGGTGTCCCGGACGGCCAGAGTGCGCATCGCCCCGATCGCCTGGGCATCGAACCGCAGCTTCCAGGCCTGACCGAAAAGGCACATGCCGCCGAAGCAGGGCAGCAACCCGCAGAGGAGGAATCGGAGTGTTCTTCTCATAAAGATCACGTCCGGGGTTTTCCGATGACAACAGCGGGAATCCGGCAGCCGGTCGATGCACGCTTCATGCCGGATCTTTCCTCGCGCAGCCGCCCGCGCGGTTGACCATCCAGACCCCGGCCAGGATCACGCTTCCTCCCAACAGCAGGGGAAGGGTCTGCTCTTCCCCCAGCAGAGCCGCAGCCAGCGCGGCGGCCACCAGCGGCTCCAGGTACAGCATCACTCCCACCCGCGATGCCGGCAGGACCTGCAAAGCCCCGTACCAGAGGGTGTACGCCCAGCCGGAGCAGATCGGGCCCAGGAAAAGCAGGCTGAGCCATCCTCTCGGCGACAGCCGCGGTATCTCGCTGAATCCGGGGCCGAGCAAAAAGTGGACGGAAGTCATAGCCCAGCCCAGGGCCATCACATAAAAAAGCATATAAACTGCCGGATACCTTTGCAGGTAACGACGGGAGATCACCGAAAAAACGGCCCAGTTGGGGGCGCTGAGCAGGATCAGCGCATCGCCCGGAGCGCTGAGGCGGCCGAGGGCCAGGCGGCGGAAATCGCCCTGGCTGACCACGGTGATCACTCCGAGCAGGGCCACGGCGATACCTGCCATCTGGTATCTCCGAAGTTTTTCGCCGAGGACCAGCCATCCCAGAAGAGCGATGCACACCGGCATGGAGGCGATGATCCATCCGGTGGTGGTGGCCCGGGAGGTGACCAGCCCGGTCGACTGCAACCATTGATGAAAGGCAATGCCGAGGAAGCCCAGCAGGGCGAACAGGCCCCACTCGCGCGCTCGGGGCCAGGCCCACAGGCCGCGCCGGAGAAGGGTCAGCCCCATGATGGGAAGGCCCATGGCGAATCGGATCCAGACGACGGTTACCGGCGAAACCTCGCGCAGGACGATCTTGGTGGCGGCAAACGATCCTCCCCAGAAAACCACGGCGCCCAGGGCTCCGAGCAGCGCGGTTTTTCGGTGCCTTTCCTGATCCAGGGTCGGTTGTGTTTGGAGGATGGCCGGTTCCGTCATAGTTTCCCACATGCTTTTGGCCATCAAGTATAACCCACGGGAGAAAACAAAAATCATCGAAAAAGCACTCGGGCGTAAAATCCGCCCCCGGATAGGAAGCGGCAAGGCGAGCCACATACCGTTTATGCGGAGGAGTCGGCACCGGGTCGACGAGGGTTCCGGAGAAATGCAAAATAATTCCGAAATAATTAAAAAGAGGATTGACAAAATAGCCACAAAGTGGTACTTTTAGAAACAAAGAAAAGCGAAACAAAAGGCAGTACCCATCATGAAAATAATAAATCCTCGCGGTCCGTTTCCGGCATTGATCCTCCTTTGGGGGATATGGAGTTTTCCCATGCAGGCGCAGGCCACCCGCACCTGGGTTTCCGGAGTGGGCGACGACGTCAATCCCTGCAGCCGCACCGCCCCCTGCAAGACCTTTGCCGGGGCTATCTCCAAAACGGCGGCCGGCGGCATCATAAACGTTCTGGACCCGGGCGGGTATGGGGCGGTGACCATTACCAAGGCGATCACCATCGACGGCGGAGGGTACCTGGCCGGAATTCTGGCCGCAGGTACGAACGGGGTGGTGGTGAATGCCGGCAACGGCGATGTAGTCCGCCTGGTCGGCCTGGATATAGAAGGCGTAAATCAGACCGCTTCTCCGGGTCTGAACGGAGTGCGGTTCGTTAAGGGGGCGCACCTGATTATAGAAAATTGCAGGATCTTCGGCTTCAGCCAGGCCGGCCTGGATGTCCAGCCTTCGGATAACCTGACGCACCTGGTGACGGTGAAGGAGAGCAGTTTCGACTCCAATACGGTCGGCGGAATCCTGCTGAAACCGGCGGGAACCACCAGGGTTCGGGCCACATTGACCCGGGTGCGCATGTCGAAAAACGGTTTCGGCATCCGCGTGCAGGACGGAGCGGCGGCTGCCGTCAGTGAAAGCGTGGTGAGCGACAGCGGCGGCAATGGGTTCGACGTGATTTCCGCTGCAGAGGCCGCGGAGCTGAATCTTGTGGATTCAGTGGCGGCCAACAACCGGGGAGGAGTCGCTTCGACCGGCGTGCTTTCGCAGGGGCCGGCGGCACTGGCCCGCATCGCGGATGTGACTGTCTTTAATAACAGCGTGGGCTTATCTGCCACTTCCGGTGGCAGGCTTCTTTCTTTTTGCGTCAACTACAATGCCGGCAATACGGTTAACGGTCTGCCGACGGGAACCATCCCACCCCCCTGTCCCTATATTCTTCATCTTCCGTTGGTAGGAAAATAACGCCGCCTTCCCGGCAGGCAAGGAGTACCTTATGAGATTTTCCGTTCGTTCTTTTTTTCTGGCAACCGCTCTGGTTCTGTTTCCGGGCGTCGTCCATTTGAGTTTTGCCCAGGCGACCCGTACCTGGGTCTCCGGCGTGGGGGACGATGCCAACCCCTGCAGCCGCACCGCCCCCTGCAAGACCTTTGCCGGGGCCATCAGTAAAACGGCGGCCGGCGGCATTATCAACGCCCTGGACCCGGCCGGATACGGATCGGTGAACATCACCAAGGCAATCACGATTGACGGCGGGAATATGCTCGCCGGCGTGCTTGCCAGCCAGACAAACGGCGTCATTGTCAATGCCGGCGCCAACGATGTGGTTCGCCTGGTCAATCTGGATATCGAAAGCCCCAGTTCGGCCGCACAGGCCGGGCTAAACGGAATTCGCTTTATCAACGGCGCTCACCTTGTGGTGGAGCGCTGCCGGATTTTCGGATTCTCCCAGTATGGGCTGGATGTGGAGCCGTCCGATGCCCTGACGCATACGGTCACGGTCAGCGAGAGCGACTTCGACAGCAACACCCTCGGGGCCATTCTTCTGAAGCCGGGGGGCACGGCCGTGGTGCGGGGGACCGTGAGCCATTCCCGGCTGGCCCGAAACGGCTACGGAGTCCGCGTGATGGACAACGCCACGGCGACCGTGATCAACACCACGGTCAGCGAAGGGTTGAACCATGGCCTGGAAGCCAGCTCCACCACCTCCGCCGCGGCGGTACTGAACGTGATCCGTTCCTCGGTAAGCAACCATCTCGCCGCCTCCGTGGCGGCGGTGCAGTCCTCGGGAGCGCAGGCCACCGTACGGCTCACCGGCGTCGGCATTTTCAACAACACCATCGGGTTTTCCTCGGTGGCCGGCGGCACGATCGCTTCCTTCCACAACAATTACAGCAGCGGCAACACCACGGCAGGGGCGCCGACGGTAACCGTGCCGGTGCAGTAGAAGCTCCGGGCAGGGGAGCGTTGCCGCCCCGCGGCTCTCCCATCCGGAAGACCGGCGGGGATTGCCTCCGCTTCGGAGGTCCGGTAAAATCTGGTTGGCGAATCGATGGCGAAAGAAGCAAATGGCTTATGGCAAGGAGGTTCTGTGCCCATCCATCCCGACCCGGATCCGACAGCAGTCCCCGGAGAAATCGATCGTAGGAAATTTGTAAAGAGAGGCCGACAGGCCCTGGCTGCCGGCTTGACCTGGAGCGCTGCCGATCCCCGGACCTCCGCCGGGAACGCTCCGGAGGCGGCCCCCGGCAGACGGCCCAACTTCGTTATCCTGATCACCGATCAGGAGCGCTTTCCGCAGCACTGGCCCGAGGGCTGGGCGGAGCGCAACCTGCCCAACCGCCGCCGCCTCGCCGAGCACGGGCTGACTTTCACCCGGGCCTTTTGCGCCAGCTCCATGTGCTCTCCCAGCCGGGCTTCCCTGCTTACCGGGCTTTACCCGGCCCGGCACGGTGTGACCGAAACGCTGCAGACCGGCGACCTGAAATACGCTTCCCAGCACACCCTTGCGCCGGAAATGCAGAACATAGCCCACATGCTGGCCTCCGCCGGCTATGATGTGCAGTATCGCGGCAAATGGCACATCAGCAAGGATCCCAGCGGTACCATGGACATCCAGAGCCGGCGCGACATGGCCCGCTACGGATTTCAGGGCTGGCAGCCGCCCGATGCCGGGCAGGACCACCATGCCAGCCATTTCGGAGGGGGAGACAGCAGCTACGATGAACTCTATGCGCGCCAGGCGGCGGATTTCCTGCGCGGCGTAAGCCCCCGCTCTCCGCGGCCTTTTGCGCTGGTGGTGGCGCTGGTCAACCCCCACGACCTCATGGGCTACCCGAAAACCTGGAATCAGCCGAGCTACAGCGACATCGCTCCCTACCGCGGCTCCGACAACTACGGCCGGAAGGCGCCCGAGTTCGTGAACCTGCAGATGCCGCTTCCATCTACTTTTAACGAGCCGCTGGCCGCCAACTTCAAGCCCACGGTGCAGGCCCAGTCCAATGCCTACTGGGGAAACGACCAGGTGCTGGGGGCGCTCGACCCCCAAAAAGGGGATCCTCAGCAGTATGTCAATTTCTACGCCTACCTGCACACGCTTTCCGACGGGCATATCGGCGCGCTGCTCGATGCCATGGAGGACAACTGGCCCGCGCACCGGAATACCATCGTCATCCGGCTGGCGGACCACGGCGAAATGGGGCTGGCGCACGGCGGGATGCGGCAGAAAGCCTACAATGCCTATGAGGAGACCATTCACGTGCCCCTGGTGTTTTCGAATCCGGCGCTGTTCCGCGGGCCCGTGCGGACGCCGGCGCTGGCCTCCCTGGTGGACCTGATGCCGACGCTGGCCACTCTGGCCCGGGTTCCCGACCCCGGGCAATATAATTTCCAGGGACGGGACCTTTCGGTGATTATTCAGGATGCGATCGAAAATCCCCGCAACCCGACCGCCTCGGTGCAGGACTCCGTTCTTTTCACCACGGACGAAACGCTGGGCTCCGCAGCGAACATCATCCAGCCGCCCTTTCACATCCGCTGCCTTCGCGAAGGGCGCTGGAAAGTGGTTCTGTACTTTGATCCTGCCGGAAAGAAGGAGTCCCAGTACGAGCTGTACGATCTGGAGAAGGATCCCGAGGAGTACTTCAACCTGGGCCATGCGGACCATCCGGCCCTTTACCGTCCCGACAAGCTGAAGGAGATGCTGCAGAAGCTGCAGCAGAAGATGAAGGAGACCGGGACCGATCCGCGCCTTTACGCCGGGGCCATGCCCGAGCTGCAGACTATGCCCTGATCCCCTGTAAGCCCGATCATTTCACAGGAAGACGGGAAGACCAGGAAGGAAGAAGGAAGCCGTCCGCACAATTCGTATGGGGGAGAGGTCCTTTTTGCCGGGTTGTCCGGGAAGATGGCGCGGCAAAAAGTCCCACATCTTAGGATATCTGTTGGGGAAAGCCCTGAAAGGGCTTCGTAACACAGCCCGGGGTTGGCGCGCTTCGCGCCTACCCCGGGTAGGGATACCCATAGGCGTCAACCCTGAAAGGGTTGCG
>CAINFC010000138.1 GCA_903847975.1 uncultured Acidobacteriota bacterium
AGCCCTTACAGGGCTGATTTTTAAATAAATCCGCCTACCCGGGGTAGCGCCTGCGGCGCAACCCCGGGCGGTGTTCCGGAACCTCTTTGGGGTTCCTGCTACTTTTTGCCGGGCTACAATCTTGCCGTCCCTGTCGGGACTTTGCCTCGGAATCACAGTCCTGTGCCGGTTTACGCGGGGTATCCCAAGGCCATGGCAGAGTGCAACGGTACGATATCCGCTATTTTGCCCCGTGCGGCTTACACGCAAGTCCCGTAAGGGACGACAGATGGTAGCCCGGCACGGGAGTGCCGGGTTGGTTCGCATCGAACCCAAGTCTCATCGGGACGGCAGAGCCGGACGAAAAAACGACTTTTTGCGAAGCTATCATTCCTGATGAAGCCGCAACCGGAAGCCCTTTCATGGCTCTGCTTGACGGAGCCTCGAAAGTGCGAGACCTGTTACGCATCCGTCCTTCCGCACATCCGAAGGACGGAAATCCTAACCCAACCTGCTCAGCCACGGAATTAAAGCGCTGAACCAGGCCTGCATCCAGATGGCCAGCTTCACGAAATAGCCGCTGAAGATCAGCACGCCGACCAGTACCAGGAACATGCCGCTCACAAAAGTGATGGTCGGAATGTAACGGCGGATCTTTTTAAAGTAGTGAAAAAAGGACTGCACCGCCAGGGCGGAAAGCAGGAACGGGATTCCCATGCCGAGGGAGTAAAAGGCCAGGAGCAGAATGCCGCCCCACAGATTTCCCAGGGTGGCGGCAAATCCCAGAATCGAGCCCAGAATCGGCCCGATGCACGGGGTCCAGCCGATTCCGAAGGAAAAGCCGACCAGAACGGTTCCCAGGTAGCCCATGGGTTTTCGCTCCAGGTGAAGTTTCTTTTCCTGCAGCAGAAAGCGGAAGTTCAGCAGTCCGCTGATCTGCAGTCCGAAGAGGACGATCACAATTCCGACGATCCGCTCCAGCCAGGCGCGATAGGTGATGAAAAAGCTGCCGACGTAGGTCGCGGAGGCGCCGAGAATCAGAAAAATCAGGGAAAAGCCCGCTACGAAAAGGGAGGCGTGCAGCAGCGTGTACCAGCGGGTCTTGGAGCTCAGCTTCTCCGGCTGGGTAAATTCCTCGTAGGAAATTCCGGTAATGAAGGAGATGTAGGACGGAATCAGGGGGAGCACGCAGGGGGAGAGAAACGAGAGTATGCCTGCCAGGAAAGCCGTCAGCAGGCCGATCTGGTTGACCCCCTGTGGTTTTTTATCCAGGTTGCCGGTTTCCAGCAGTCCCGTGATTTCGCCCTCGAAGGCCGCCAGCTGCGATTCGTCTATCGCATAGTATTTTTTTCGGATCGTGCCCTGGGCGTCCACCAGGAAAGAGACCGGGAGACCCTGGATTCCTCCAAAGGCATTGGCGGTGGCGTCGTATCCGAAAAGGATGGGATAGGCTACTCCTTTTTGAGTGGCCCACTGACGGGCTTTGACCGGGTCATCCCAGATGTTGATTCCCACGACCAGGAATCCCCGGGGTTCCAGTTTCTTGTGAAGCTCGTTGAAAAGGGGAATTTCTTTCAGGCAGGGAAGGCACCAGGTGGCCCAGAAATTGATCAGCACGGTCTTGCCTTGAAAGGTCGAGAGCGGCACGGCCTTGCCGTTCTCGTCGACGACCGACAGGCCGGGCAGCTTCTCCGGCGGCGCCTGGGCCGGAGCGCCAGTGCAGAAAAGGGCCACCCATATCAAGCCGGCGGCGATGGCCGGCATACATTGTTTCGGACGAATGGAAATCTTCATATGTTTCGGCTTAAAAAAAGCAAAGTGTGTTTTCCCCAACAGAACCGGAGACCATGAAGGCCCCGAAAAATCCTAAACCATAGCATGGGTGGTCGATTTAGTCAAACCGCTGGACGGCCTCCGCGGGCGGCGCGGCACGATGGCGGTATAATTATGCCGGACTATTTTGGAATTCGGAAAGCGAAGGGCAAAGAAAGACTACAAAGGAGATTGTTTTCCATGAAGGATCAGGGAATATGGGAGATTACCCCGGATGTGCGCTGGATCGGGGTGCTGGATGCGGATATTGTTACTTTTGACGTGGTTATGGAGACCCGGAACGGGACCTCCTACAACTCCTATTTCGTCAACGCGCAGAAAAAGACCATTATCGAAACCGCCAAGGAAAGCTTCTGGGAAACCTACCGTGAAAAACTTCTTCGGGTGGTCCGTCCGGAGGAAATTCAATATATCGTCCTGAACCATACCGAACCCGACCACTCCGGCTGTCTTGCTCTGCTGCTGGGCATTGCCAAAAACGCCCAGGTCGTCGGGAGCGCCAACGCCATCCGCTACCTGCAGGACCAGCTCGGTTTCAGCTTTCCCAGCCTGACGGTCAAAGACGGGCAAACCCTGGACCTGGGAAACAAGACCCTGCAGTTCATCAGCGCCCCGAATCTGCACTGGCCGGACACGCAGATGTGCTATCTTAGGGAAGACCGGCTTCTCTTTACCTGCGATATTTTCGGAGAGCACTACTGCCACCCGGCCATGTTCGACGATCGGGTGGAAAATTTCGACGACTCCTTCCGTTATTACTTCGATTCCATCATGAAGCCTTACAGCCGGTTCATGCTGGCCGCCGTGGAAAAAACCAGGGCGCTCGACATCCAGGCGATCTGCCCGGGGCACGGCGTCATCCTTCGTGAAAACTGGCGGAAGTATGTGGATCTGTCGGAGCAGTATGCCCGTGCCGCCCTGCAGATGGTCCGGCCCAACCTGGTCATGATTGCCTATGTTTCCGCCTATCATTTCACCCGCACCATCGCCGAGCTGATCGCCGAAGGGGTTCGCTCGGCGGGCGACATCGAGGTGGATGTGTGCGACGTGGAAAAAATGCCGCTGGAGGAGGTCGGCAACCGGATTGCCGCCGCCCAGGGACTGATCCTGGGCTGTCCCACCTTCAACCAGAATATCCTGCTGCCGATCTACGGGGTGCTGGCCACGATCAACCCGGTGCGCGACCGGGGAAAGCTGGCGGCTGCCTTCGGATCGTACGGCTGGAGCGGGGAGGGGGTTAAGATCATGACCAGCGCCCTGCAGACGCTCAAGCTCAAGGTACTCGATGACGGGCTGATGGTCAAGTTCCGACCCCACAGCGAGGTACGCCTGAAATGCGTGGAGTACGGCGCGCAGTTCGGCCGGAAATTCCTGGAGAATCCGAGCTGAAAAAGCTATGGTATAATCATTGGCTCAGGTAACGGGTTATAAGAGAGCAGTTTGCATTCCGGTCCCCCGTAATAAATTATGGGAACAGGCCTTCTTTTTTTGGATCGTAATCTTCCCGGAGACGTTATAAGGAATGAGGCTCGTGAAGTTCGGGAAGTCATGACCGGGCGATACAGGGATGCCGGCGGAGGCGGAGGGATCCTTTTTTTCAGGAGAAAAAAACAGGATTCTTTCTGAACCAAGGCCTGGCGTAAGGCACCAGTATATATCGGGCGAAACAGGGTAAATTCGTTTTGGGAAGATCTTGAAATTATGGCGTTGAACTCCATGGAAGGGCAGAGAGGCCGGACGGGCTTTTGGGAAAAAATCAGCGGCCCTCGGACCCAGCCATCCCTTTTTCATTACATTGTCGAGGAGCAGCCCCGTGATGAGCCGCTGAACTGGAAGGAGTTTTTTTCCGATCTCTTCCACCGGCCCCGCACCCAGGCTTCCCTGTTCAACTACAATGCCGCCCGGGACGAGGCCGATCATCTGGCGGTGGACTGGAAAGACTTTTTCCTGGATCTTTTCCGGGGCTACAGCTCCACCTCGTCGGTTCACTTTCTGGAAGGGGATCCTCGCCGGGGTCTGGAGGAAGAAACCCTGTCGCGCAAAAGCAGGCAGCGGGCGCGCATGGTATCGATCGGAGCCCATGCCCTGGTCGTCTTCCTGGCCATTTTCGCCTCCATGCGGACACCGGAAGCCTTGTTTTCCAAACCGGTGGAAACCATCGTCTTTCTGAACTCCCCGATCATTCTGCCGTGGGATATCGGTCCTTCCGGCCCAACCGGCGGCGGCGGTGGCGGCGGCGGCAAACAGGAGCAGACTCCTCCTTCCGGCGGCCGCATGCCGGAAACGGCTCCGGTCCAGATGATTCCCCCGGACCCGGCTGATCCACAGCCTCTTCTGCCTGCCGAAGACCTTTTGCAGGCTGCGGCATCTGTACAGATGCCGGTGGATATTCCCCAGGACCAGGCCCTGCCGATTGGCGACCTGGCGGCCCCGGCCAATGACCGGCGCTCCTCCGGCCCCGGTGTGGGTGGAGGAATGGGAGTCGGTACCGGAACCGGCCTGGGATCCGGATCCGGCCCGGGCGTAGGCCCGGGCAGCGGCGGCGGCATGGGGGGCGGCAGCGGAGGCGGCATCGGCAGCGGTGTCGGTCCGGGCGTCGGCCCTTACCGCATCGGCAGCGGGGTTCGGGAGCCGGTTCTGATCTACAAAACCCTGCCCAATTACACCGAAGAAGCCCGCCGGAACCGGGTCGAAGGGATCGTGATGCTGGAAGTGGTGATTCGTGCGGATGGCAGCGTGGACAATGCCCGTGTCGTCCGGGGGCTGGGCTTCGGCCTGGACGAATCGGCCATTCGGGAAGTGGTCACCAAGTGGAAGTTCAAACCCGGCACCCTCCAGGGACGGCCGGTGGACGTGCAGGCCTACATCGAGGTCTCCTTCCGGTTGCTCTGATCCTCCGGCAGGCAACCTTTTGCAAACCAGTTTCTTGGTAAATTAGCGCGGGAGTAATGGCGTATGGCAATGGGCCAGGTTAGCGGGAAAAAGGGGGTGCGGAACGAAATCAACATCACCCCTTATATCGATATCCTGTTGGTTCTGCTGATCATCTTCATGGTCACCCACCCGATGCAGAGCTACGACCTGCCGATTCGCGTGCCGCAACCCCCGCCTCCCGTACAGGAAAAGGAAAAAACCAAGCCCGATTTCATCATCGTGGACGTCCTCAAGGACCGCACCTTTCAGCTGAACTCCACCCCGATTACACTGCCGGAACTGGGCGACCGGCTGAAGCAGGTGTTTGCCCTGCGGCCCAACCGCAACATGTTCGTGCGCGCCTATCCCCAGCTGGCTTTTGGAGAGGTTTTTCCCGTGCTGGACGTTTCTCAGCAGGCCGGCGCCCACAACATCGCGCTGATCAAGGGGGAGGAGGCGAAATGAAGTGTCTGCGCCCCGCAGCTTTTCTGGCGTTGCTGCTGCTGCCGGCGGCCGTCAGCGCCGCTTTGGCCGACTACAAGCTGGCCGTCGCCTATTACAGCCAGGGAAATTATCAGAAGGCCATCGACGAGCTGGCTCCCGATCTGGAAGCCAACCCTACCTGGGAATTCGGCCACCGCCTGACCGGCCTGTGCCACCTGGCCCTCAAGAACAATTCCCTGGCGATTACCTCCCTCTCCAAGGCCGTGCAACTCAAATCAACCACCTCTTCGGTATACATCGGGCTGGGCCAGGCCTATTACAACCTGGACCGGTTCGACAAGTGCCTTGAAGCCCTGACCCAGGGGGAATCCTTTGCCAAGGATCCGGAAAAATACCGGCTTTACCGGCTGAAGGGATCCTGCCATTTCCGCCTGAAAAAATATCCGGAAGCCATTGCCGAAATCAACCGGGCCATGCAATACAAGGTCGGCGAGTGGGGCGATTATTACGAGCTGGGCATGGCTTTTTACCACATCGAGCAGACTGCCGAGGCCGTGCAGGCTCTGAGCAAGGCGGTCGCCATGAAGCCCGATCATGCCCCCAGCCTGGAAATCCTGGGAAAGTGCTACTTCAAGCAGGGGATCACCGCCCTTTCCACCAAACAGTACGAGAGCGCCCAGCAGCTGTTTCAGAAGGCCTCCGAGAGCAATCCCAAGGACCCTTACGCATACTACAACCTGGCGGAGGCTCTCCTTTTCCTCAAAAAATACCCCGAGGCGGAAAAATCCCTGAATCAGGTCCTGGCGCTGCAGCCCCAGAGCGGCGAAGCCTACCAGCGACTCGGCTTGGTGTTCGAAAAGCAGAAAAAGTGGAAACAGGCGCTCGGCGCCTATCAGAAAGCGGAATCCATCAAGCCCGCGGCCGCGAACGCCGAAGCCATCAAGCGCCTCCAGGCCGCCGCGAAGAATCCGCAGTAGTCGAAAGACCGATTTTCGATCTTGACTTCCTAAAACCATACACTTTACAATGCTGAACGGCGGGTATTCTTTCCAGAGAGCCGGCGGCTGATTCTTCGCGTCCCACGACCACTCATCCGCATTGGCTCCTATTGTCTACGGCAAAAGAAAAGGAGAAATCAAAATGGTATTAGCGGATCGTATTCAGCAGGTTGCGGCCTCCCCCACTATGGGATTGGACGCCAAAGCCAAGGCGTTGAAGGCCGCGGGTGTGGATGTGATCAGCTTCGGGGTTGGCGAGCCGGATTTCGATACCCCGGCGCACGTCAAGGAGGCCGGAATCAAAGCCATCGAAGGCAATTTCACCCGATATACCGCGGTCGAAGGCATCCCCGAGCTGAAAAAGGCGATTGTGGAGAAATTCGCCCGAGACAACCAGCTGACCTACACGCCGGAGCAGATTGTGGTCAACTGCGGAGGCAAGCATACCATTTACAACCTGACCCAGGTCCTCTTCCAGGAAGGCGACGAGGTCATCATTCCCGCTCCCTACTGGGTTTCCTATCCGCCGATGGTGATCCTGGCCGGAGCACGGCCGGTGATCGTTTCCACCCGGGAAGCCAACGGCTTCAAGCTGACGGCCGAGGAGCTCAAGGCGGCCATTACCCCGGCTACCAAAGCCTTGATTCTGAACTCACCCTCCAATCCGACCGGAGCCGTATATACCCGCGAAGACCTGCAAGCCATTGCCGGCGTACTGCTGGAGAACAAGATCTGGGTTATTTCCGATGACATCTACGAAAAGATCATTTTCGACGGAATCCGCTTTTTCAATCTGGCCAACCTGCATCCGGACCTGAAGCCCCGCACGATCATCGCCCACGGCGTAGCCAAGACATATGCTATGACCGGCTGGCGGATCGGATACATGGCCGCTCCCAAAGAGGTTGCCTCGGCGGTCAGCAAGCTGCAGAGCCAGTCGACTTCCAATCCCTGCTCCATCGCTCAGAAGGCTGCCGTGGCAGCTCTGAACGGACCCCAGGATTCGGTGCAGGCCATGGTGGCGGCCTTTGATGAGCGGCGCCGGTTCCTGGTGGAGACCCTGAACCGCATGGAAGGGGTGCGCTGCGGTACGCCCGGCGGTGCCTTTTACGTGTTTCCGAACGTGAGCTCCTATTACGGAAAGAGCTGCCAAGGCAGGACCATCCACGGCTCCTCGGACCTTTCCGACTATCTGCTGGAGGAAGCCCGGATTGCCGTCGTTCCCGGTTCGGCTTTCGGCGACGATACCTGCGTGCGACTGAGCTACGCCATTTCGCTGGAGGATAACCGGCGGGGGCTGGAGCGCATGGCGGAAGCCCTGTCGCGCCTGAAATAAGCTTTATCTGCGATCATGAGGGGGGCAAACCGCAATGTTTGCCGTAAATTTTAACCGTTTTTCGGGGGATTGATTACAATGACGAAGCATAAGAAATTGTCGGAATGGGTCAGGGAATGGGCGGAATGGTGCCAGGCCAGCCAGGTTCACTGGTGCGACGGTTCGTCGGAGGAGAATCAGCGGCTGCTCGACGAAATGACGGCCAGCGGAATGGGGGTCAGGCTGAACGAGTCCAAGCGCCCCAACAGCTATTATTTCCAGTCGGATCCGTCGGATGTCGCCCGGGTGGAGGACCGCACCTTCATCTGCACGCCGACCAAAGAGGATGCCGGTCCGAACAACAACTGGGCGGACCCCGCGGAGATGAAGGAAACCCTGCGCGGCTTTTACCGCGGATGCATGCAGGGCCGGACCCTCTATGTCATTCCCTTCAGCATGGGCCCTTTGGGCTCCAACATCGCCCATATCGGGGTGCAGCTTACCGATTCGCCCTACGTGGTGGTCAACATGCGCATCATGACCCGCATGGGGCAGGCCGTCCTGGATCTGCTCGGGGAAGACGGTGAATTCGTTCCCTGCATGCACTCCATCGGTTCCCCGCTGCAGCCCGGACAGAAAGATGCCAGGTGGCCCTGCGCTCCGATCGAAAAGAAGTACATTTCCCATTTTTCCGAGACCCGGGAAATCTGGTCCTACGGCTCCGGCTACGGCGGCAATGCCCTGCTCGGGAAAAAGTGCCTGGCTCTGCGGATCGCCTCCTACATGGCCAAGGAGCAGGGCTGGCTGGCGGAGCACATGCTGATCATGGGGATTACCAACCCGGAAGGAAAGAAAAAATACATCGCCGCGGCGTTCCCCAGCGCCTGCGGAAAGACCAACCTGGCCATGCTGATTCCCGCCATGCCCGGCTGGAAGGTGGAGACCGTGGGCGATGACATCGCCTGGATGAAGTTCGGGCCCGATGGCCGGCTGTACGCCATCAACCCGGAAGCGGGCTTCTTCGGAGTCGCCCCGTTTACCTCCATGGAAACCAACCCGAATGCCATGCTCAGCATGAAGGAGAATTCCATCTTCACCAACGTCGGCCTGACTCCGGACGGCGACGTCTGGTGGGAGGGGATCGGCCACGACATGCCCGCCGGAACGATCAACTGGAAAAACCAGGTGCACGATCCGGCCTCCGGGCAGCCCTGCTCACATGCCAATGCCCGCTTTACCGCCCCGGCCCGGCAGTGTCCGGTGATCGATGTCGACTGGGAAAATCCGGCCGGTGTTCCGATCTCCGCCATGCTTTTCGGCGGACGCCGGCCCTCCACGGTCCCCCTGGTGCATCAGGCCTTCGACTGGAACCATGGCGTGTTCCTGGGCTCCATCGTCGGATCGGAAGTCACCGCGGCGGCCATCGGCCTGAAGGCCGGCGTCCGCCGGGATCCTTTCGCCATGCTCCCCTTCTGCGGCTACAACATGGCGGACTACTTCGGCCACTGGATCCGGATCGGCGAAGCGGCTCGCGACAAATCCCAGCTGCCCAAGATCTTCTACGTCAACTGGTTCCGCAAGGACGAGAACGGCAAGTGGCTCTGGCCGGGCTATGGGGACAACATCCGGGTCCTGGAGTGGATCTTCAACCGCTGCGATGAGACCGTGGGTGCCGATTCCAAGGCCATCGGGCTTCTGCCGAAAAAGGAGGACATCAACACTACCGGGATCGAGTCGGTGGCCCCCAACCTCGACCAGCTGCTGGATGTCAACAAGGAGCTCTGGCTGGCGGAGTGCGAGTCCATTGCCGAAAACTATGCCAAGTTTGGCGACCGGCTGCCGGCCGAGATCAAGGCGCAGTTCGAGGCCTTGAAGAAACGGCTCGCGGAGTAGCCTTTAGCGTCCTCGCAGCAATTCGCAAGATCTCGAGAAAGCCCTCCGGAAAGGGCTTCGCAACACAGCCCCGGGGTTGGCGCACGTCGCGCCTGCCCTGGGGTGGGATGTGCGGATGGGACAACCTGTAAGGATTGCGCAGAATCCAGCCATGCCAGGTTGTCGATCTGAAACCGGCCATCTGTTCCCGTGTTTCGCTCCACCGCTGTTTCCGCTGCCGCTTCCCTCCTCCCACTTCGCTTGCTGTTGCATCCGCCGGTATTCGGCCTTCGTTCTTCGTAGTTCATGGCCCCAATCTCCTCCGGAAGTCGCCCCGTAATGGTTGGAGATACACGTCTTTGGCCGGAACCTGCTGGTGAGGATAACGGTCCTGCCGGCTGCTCGCTTTATTTTCCCGGACATGAATCCAGTTGACCGCCCGGCAGCAATTGCCCTGGAATCGTTGCCGTTCCGCGAAAGTTTTCACCCGCAGGATCGGATGCCCCAATTTTTTGCCGGTCATGGGATAATCGATCCAGGGTCTGACCCAATAGCCGGCTGGCCAGATGCGGCTCCCGTACCGAGGGTCGAATCAGAGCCCGCGCATTGTTCGTTACCCAAGGGAGCCCTTGGCATCGTTGGGCCGCCGCCCAGCCGATATATTCATCCCAGGCCGCGCACTTCCAGTCGGCCATCGAAGCGAAAGGAAAAGGGCAGGGTAATCGCTGCCGCTCCGCTCAGGTCAATGCTCCTGCCTCCCTGAGCTTTCTCAGAAACGAGTCGAGATCGTGGCGCGCTTCTTTCATCGACACCTGGTATTCCGAGACAATGATATCGGCGATGTCGACGACGCTTTGGTTGGAAATCAGCAATTCAATAATGCGCGTGCCGAGAGCATTGAGAACCAGCACCCGGCCGCTGTCGGCAAGCACCATCACGGCCACACCGTCGATCGTCTGCATGGCCACCTGGGGGTGAAGGGAGAGGTGCTCATCCTTCATGGATTTCCCTCCAGAACCCAGCGTCGGGACGAAAGTGCAAGGCGCGCACGGGAACTCGTTCGTGGATCTCCCGGCATAAGGTCATCACGCGCTGGGCTCGCCCGACATCCGTAATGATAAAAGGAACGCAGGCCAGCAGACGGGCGATGGCTTCCGGACCGGTGAGGCCGGCTACGCGGTGCTGCGGCGCTTGGACCAGGGCCAACAGGCAGTGTAGACCGGCGGATTGGTTCACTCGTGGCGCTTCGAGGAAATCACCGCGAAAAGGCACGCCAAATAATCGAACCTTACTGCCCTGAATTTTCAGGATGATCAGGTCATCACTCAGCACCGTATCATCCAGAGAGAGTCGTGCCACCGTCGTCTTGCCGCTGCCGGATGGGCCCAAAAAGACATACCCAAGGTCATGGCGAATTATTCCCGCGGCATGCAACAGCAATCCGCCGGCGCGCAGGCACAGATGCGCATAAAGCAGGCGCAGGAAATTTTCTATATCTATCCCCGGTGCGATCTCCAGGAATGCCTCTCCGCGTTCCAGGTCTATCCATCCGGCATCGAAATAAGAGCGGTAGTGCAGCCGGCCCCCACGTTCCGTGCATTCGATGATCCACCTTCCCGGCTTCATGGGAATGAATTGCGCCCGGTGGTTGACCTGCACCTGAAGGATCGCCTGCGGATTTTGATTGATAACGATGAACTCGGCATAGCGCGCGGTTACCGCCCTTCTTAACGAGGGGTCGCCAATGGCCAGCGCCACGGTGATACCGGCCAGGTTAAGTTCTATTGCCGGCTCAGAAAAATTCAAGGCCATGGAATCCTGGGCTTAGCTGGAGATAGGCCCTTGAGGGCAAAATCCGGGATTGCCCTTTGCCGGCGGCGAGGGAGCGCAAACTGCTGTTTGCATAACCTCCAGGTCCGAAATATAGACGATCTGCGGCGCTTCATATTTCTTTTTTAGGGGCTTTTCCGCCGATCCGAAGCTCCCGGTCCCATTGGGATCACCCGGTAGACAAGGCAAAGGGTCGCTCATCAACACATCCTCCTCACGGCAATTTTCTTGCGCTCAACACGGTCCATGGTATGGGGCCGCCAGATCGCGTAAATGCGCCGGAATGGGAAAATCGGCCGGCAGCACACCCTGCTCGACCATTACCTGACGCCGGGCCAGCGCTTCGCGGCAGTCGGCAGACGCCGGTCCCTGCCAGTCTCCGTCTTCCACCTGGGCCAACCCGCAGCAGCGCAGGCACTGATGCCGCAACTCGCATGACCGGCAAACCGGCAGCCGGCCGATCGTCAGGCTGCGGATCTCCTGCCAAATGGGTGCTTCTTCCCAAATGCTCCGGAGCGGGCGGGTGCAGAGATTGCCTGCCGACTGGCGCAGCTGCACGCAAGGAAAGACGTTGCCGAAAGGATCGATGGCCAGCGAGTTCAGGCCAATCTTGCAAGTGCGTCCATCGGGCGCAACGCAGCGATCCACCCAGGCATCTCCCTCCAGAATTTCGCGAAACAGCCGGACCAGCTGATCGTAGGTCAGACGGTGCTCCAGCGGCGAAAGGTCGCCGTTATCCCTGGGCGTGATCGTCGTGCTGAAATGAAACTGGGCCCCCAGGTCGTCAGCCAGCTTTTCCATCTCGCGCCGTTCCTGCCAATTCTCGCGCATCAATGGAACCTTCATCTTTGTCCGCACGCCGCGCTCGCGCAGCAAGTCCAATGCCCCGATGGCCATCTCCCAGGACCGTTGCCGTCCCGTAATTTGATCGTGCCTTTCCGGCGAGATGCTGTAAACGCTGATTTCAACCGCATAGGGATGCAGTGCGGCGATGCGGTCCGCCACCGTTGGATTGATTAGGATCCCATTGGTGAACAGCCGGAGCAGGAGGCGTCGGGATCGGGCATACGCAGCGATCTGAAAAAAATCGCGCCGCACCAAAATCTCGCCTCCCGAAAGTAAAAGATTCAGGGCTCCCAGGTCCACCAGTTCATCCACCACGCGGAAACAGTCGACCGTGGACAGCTCACCCGGTACCTCCGTATTGGACGGCAGGATATTCACATAGCAATGCGAGCAGCGTTCATTGCAGCGATAGGTCAGTTCCCAATGAACGGAGAGCAGGCGATGAGTCTGCTCGGTTCCGGAGACGAGTTGCTCGTAAATGGCGGCAGGACGGCTTGTTCGATCAGTGCCCACGGGCCTATTTTAAACCGGCCGCAGGGGAAGATCAATAAAAACAGGAACCGCAATGATCCCTTTTAATTTCATGGTTCCTCCGTTATTGTTCCTGAAATAAATGAAGTCATTTTTTGGACTGCATCAAATCGTAATTGAGGTCGACAACAAAGCGAGCCACGCAGCAACTCTTTCCAAGGTGTCTCAGGGCAGTCCATGTCAAGGTATCGCCGGGCAAAACCGGCGGGCCTTGGAATGTAGAGAAGCTGGGGTGCCGGAAACGATCGGGAATTTCCATGGTCGGCGGATAAATCGGATGAAGCTGTAAAAAGTATGTATTGTAATGCTTTGCCGTCCCTTACGGGACTTTCGTATGTGCCGCACAGGGCGAAATAGCGGATATCGAACCGTTGTGCTTGGCCATGGCCTCGGGATGTCTCGCGTAAACCGGCACAGGACGGTTATTCCGAGGCAAAGTCCCGTCGGGGACGGCAAGATTATAACCCGGGAATTGGTTGCCGGGTTGGCTCCAACCGGGACGGCACAGCCAGACCAAAGCGACGGATGGGAGCTAGGCTTTGCGGGAAATGGTGGCGCCCAGGGCCTGCAGCTTTTCCTCGATCCGCTCGTAGCCCCGATCCAGGTGATAGATGCGATCGATGCAGGTCTCCCCGTCGGCTACCAGGGCGGCAAGGATCAGGCAGGCGCTGGCCCGCAAGTCGGAAGCCAGCACGTTGGCGCCGGCCAGGGGCGTCTTCCCGCGGACAATGGCCTGACGCCCGTCGACCTTGATGTCGGCTCCCATGCGCAGCAGCTCGCCGACATGCATGAAGCGGTTTTCGAAGATGTTTTCGGTCAGCACGGCCACCCCGTCCGCCTGGGTCATCAGGCTCATGTACTGGGCCTGCATGTCGGTGGCAAATCCGGGGTAGGGCTGGGTGATCATGTCGCAGGCCTGCAGGCGGCTTCCCGGGCGCACCCGGACGGTGGTCTCATCGAGCTGGTCGACCGGCACGCCGGCTTCCGAAAGCTTCTGAATGAAAGCGGAAAGGTGCGCGGGGACGCAACGGCCGATTACCACGTCCCCCCGGGTGATGGCCCCGGCCATCAGGAAGGTGCCGGCCTCGATGCGGTCCGGAATGATGCGATGCCGTGCACCGCCCAGCCGCTCCACTCCCTGGATGGTGATCACCGGCGTGCCCGCCCCCTGGATCCGGGCGCCCATGGCATTGAGCAGGTGGGCCAGGTCGGTGATCTCCGGCTCCTGGGCGGCGTTGCGCAGCACGGTTTGCCCTTCGGCCAGCGTCGCGGCCATCATCAGGTTTTCCGTGCCGGTGACGGTGACCATGTCAAAATAGATTTCCGCGCCCTGTAATCGCGGGGCGGCGACGTCCACATAGCCGTGGTCGGAGGAAACCCGGGCCCCCAGCTTTTCGAACCCCTTGAGGTGCAGGTTGATCGGACGGGTTCCGATGGCGCAGCCTCCCGGCATGGAAACCCGCGCTTTCCCTTCCCGGGCCAGAAGCGGCCCCAGGACCAGGACCGACGCCCGCATGGTCTTCACCAGGTCATAAGGGGCGACGACGGACTTGAGCCGGTCGGCGCAGATCGAGGCCCTCCTGGCGGGGGAGGAAAAATCGGTATCGGCCTCGGCGCCCAGAACCTGCAGCAGGCCCAGCAGAGTGCGAATGTCCCGGACCGCCGGTAAATTCTCCAGAGTGACGGTGTCCCGGGTCAGAAGGCAGGCGGCAATCAGGGGCAGCGCGGAGTTCTTGGCACCGCTCACCTCGACCCGGCCCTCCAGCGGGCGTCCGCCGGAGATGATCAGCTTATCCATTCCGTTTCTCCTTGCTTGGGATCAGGGTTTCCTGCCTAGACGGTACTGCGCGGCCAGCAGTTCGGCCGGGTGGCGCACCTCCACGGGCACCCCGAACCGGCGGGCTCCGTAGCGCAGCTGCAGCAGGCAGACCGGATTTCCGGTGGCCAGAACTTCCGCCCCGGTCGAGGCGATGTCCTTCATCTTTTTTTCCAGGATGCGCATGGAAAGCTCGTACTGCATGATGTTGTAGGTGCCGGCCCCGCCGCAGCACTGGTCGGCATTGGGCAGCTCCACCCATTCGATGCCGGGAATGGAGCGCAGCACTCGGCGGGGTTCGGCCGACACCTTCTGCCCGTGGAGCAAATGGCAGGGTTCGTCGTAGGTCAGGCGCTTTTCCAGCCCGGCTTCGGGAGGGGCAAAGCCGATGCGCACCAGGAACTGGGAGATGTCCGCCGTCTGCGCGGATACCTTTTCCGCCTCGCTCCGCAGGGCAGGGCAGTAATCGGCGGCCCAGCGGCCATATTCCTTGAGCACCGCCCCGCACCCGGCGGCATTGGAAATGATGGCGTCGACCTCCAGGGGAGCGAGGACCCCGACATTGGTTTTCATCTGGCGCAGGGCTTCGGCAAAGGCGCCGGAATGGCTCTGCACCGCACCGCAGCAGCCCTGCCCCTCGGGCACCAGCACCTCGCAGCCGTTGTGCTGGAGGATCTCCACGGTGGCGTGCTGGATGTCGGCCATGGTTTCGTCCATGACGCAGCCGGTGAAAAAAGCGACTCGGTATTTCCGCTCCCCGCGCGCCGGGTACCGTATCCCTTTTTTCAGCAGGCGGCGGGCGGGGGGGATGTCCGGCAGGAGCTGCTCCAGCTCCGACCACTTCGGGGAAAGCAGCTTCAGGAGGCCGCTGCGCCGGAGCAGAAAGCGCAGCCCGCACACCTGGTAAAGGCGCAGGGCGCGCGCCGCCAGGTGCAGGACCCGCGGCCGGCGAAAGATCTGGCCGAAGACCAGGGAGCGAAGGAGGCGCTCCGTCCAGGGGCGTTTGCGGTGCTCCTCGATGGCCTCCCGGGCTTCCTCCAGAAGCCGCTCGTAGCGGACACCGGCCGGGCAGGCGCTCTCGCAGGCCCGGCAGCCGAGGCAGAGATCGATGTGGTCGGCGATTCGCGAGTTCCAGGGAATGGTCCCCTCCTGCGCCGCCCGCATCAGAAACAGCCGGCCCCGGGGGGAATCGGACTCGAAGCCGAGCTCGCGATAGGTCGGGCACTGCGCCAGGCAAAGCCCGCAGTGCACGCAATCCACGTAGAAGTCCGCTTTTTCCCGGCTTCTTTTTTTCCAGGGAAGGTCTTCCAGACGGCTTTTAGGCAGATCCGCCGGAGAAGCTCCCGGCGCACCCGCCGGGTGGGGTGTGGATTCCAGGGGGGGCTTCATTGGCGGCCTACGTAACGTCCCGGATTCAATATGCTTTTGGGATCCAGCTGCTTTTTGATCTGCAGCATCAGTTCCAGCGGCCTTCCTTCCACGCCCCAGACTTCAAAAAGCTCCTTAAGCTCCCGCGGCGCCCGGGCCAGGATGAGCTCCGCGCGGCGGGTGCGAAGCCGGCGACGCAGGGTTTCCAGCCATGAGGCCAGCTCTGCCCAGGAGCCGTCTTCCGCCGCTCTCCGCGGGAAGAGCACCCAGAGTAAATTGCAGCCGGCGTAACAGAGCCAGGTGAAGGGGCGGCCGGATCGCTCCGAAAAAGCGCGGCATTCCCGCAGCAGATCCGCCGTCAGCGAGAAAGGGGCAATGACCTTGAGCAAGACGTCGTCCGGGGAGCGGGAATCGAAGCCGAACCGGGAAATCCGCTGCCAGAAAGGATCCCCGGCGGATTCTTCGACCCAGCGGATGGCTTCTCCGGCCAGGGGGCCAGCCAGCTCCGAGACCTGGCGGCATTGCCAGGCAACGGATTCCGGGTGTCCGGCAAACTGAACAGCCAGCTCGAGGGCCTCCTCCGGGACACCGGCCGGGTCCGTGGCCTCCAGGACCCGTCCGGGGGCGATCACCTGCGAGCGCGGGGCCAGGCCCCGATCCAGGATCTGCTGCCCGATACGCTGCAGGGCGGAAAAATCGGACTGGCGGATTCTCCCGCTGCATGCATATTCCGCGAGGGGCGCGGTTTTAAGGTGGAATTCGGTGAAAACTCCGAGCCAGCCCAGCGAGCCGGCATAAAATTTGGAGAGGTCGTAGCCGCTGACATTCTTGACTACCTGGCCGCCGCACTTGGTCCGGGCCCCTTCGGCGGTGACCACGCGAATGCCCAGGATGTGGTCCCGCAGCCGGCCGTGCTGCAGCCGCATCGGGCCGTAGGCATTGACGGCCACCAGGCCGCCGATGGTGCTTTCCGGGCCGGCCTCGGGATCGACCGGCAGGAACTGGCGGTGGGCGGCGAGCTCTTCCTGAATACGGTGGAGGGTGCATCCGGCCTGGACGGTGAGCAGCATGTCATCCGGCCGGCAGGAAACCACCTGGTCCATTCCGGCCAGGGACAGCCCGATATCCGAGGAGCGGGGCGGGTTTCCCCAGTCGAGATGGCTCCGGCCGCCCATCGGTATGACGGATTGCCCGCGCCCGTTGGCTTCGGCCAGAAGAGCGGCCAGCTCCGCCTCCCCGGCGGGCTGCCGCCAGGAGCCGATGGTGCGGCCGTCGATGCGCACCGCGGAAAGCGCTTCCTGCGTCTGGGGTGTCCCGGGGGCGCTCATGCGGCATCGGCCCCGAACTGCCGGCTTTCGCACTTCTCCGGTTCCGGAATCAGCTTGCCCGGATTGCAGAGGTTGCGGGGGTTGAAGACGGAGCGCAACCGCCGCATGACCTCCAGATCTTCTTCGCTGAAGACCAGCCGCATGTAAGGTAGCTTGTCCACCCCGATTCCATGCTCTCCGCTGATGGTGCCCCCGCGAGCCAGGCAGGCTTTGACGATCTGCCCCGCCGCCTCCAGAACCCGGTTCGTCAGGGCTTTGTCGCGCCGGTCGAAAAGCAGATGGGGATGCAGGTTTCCGTCTCCGGCGTGAAAGCAGTTGGAAATGTGCAGGTCGTACTCTTCGGCGATCCGGTAAACCTCCTCCAGCATTTCGGGCAGGAGGGAGCGCGGCACGGTCACATCCTGCACCAGGCAGTCGGGGGCCAGCTGCCCCTGGGCGCCGTAGGATCTCTTGCGTCCGGCCCAGAGACGGGCGCGCTCTTCTTCGTTCCGCGCCATGCGGATCACGCTGGGATGGTTGGCCTCGGCAATGGCCCGGATGCGCTGGGCCTGCTCTTCCAGTCCGGCTTGAAAGCCGTCTATTTCCACCAGCAGAACCGCTGCCACGTCCCGTGGGTAGCCGGCGGCATAAACCGACTGCTCCACCGCCTCAATGCCGTTGTGGTCGATCATCTCCAGGGCCGCCGGGATGATCCCTCCGGCAATGATTTGCGAAACGGTGCGCCCGGCTTCTTCCAGGCGGGGAAAGCCGATCAGCAAAGTCTGTACCGCCTGAGGCAGGGGAGTCAGCTTCAGCGTGGCCTGGGTGCAGATGCCCAGCGTGCCCTCCGATCCGACAAAGAGCCCGACCAGGTCCAGCCCGGCCGCATCCCCCCAGGGCGAACCGAGCCCGGCTACGGTTCCATCGCCCAGGACGACTTCCAGGCCGAGGACATGGTTCCCGGTGACCCCGTACTTGAGGCAGTGAGGTCCTCCGGCGTTTTCGGCAATATTGCCGCCCAGCACCGCGGCGACCTGGCTGGAGGGATCCGGGGCGAAATGCAGCTTCATCGGCTCCAGGGCCTTGGTCAGGAAGGAATTGATGACTCCCGGCTGTACTTCGGCCATCCGGTTTTCGGGGTCCGCAGAGAGAATCCGGTTCATGTGAGAAGTCTGCAGCACCACGCTGCCTGGCAGGGGGAGAGCCCCGCCGCTCAGCCCGGTCCCCGATCCGCGCGGCAGGAAGGGGATGTCGTTTTCCAGGAGCAGCCGCACGGCGGCGGCCGTCTGGGAGGTGTCGGCGGGAAAGACCACCGCGGCCGGGGACTGCTGATGATAGGTGATGGCGTCGCAGGAGTACACGAGCAGATCCACCGGGTCGGTGAGCACGTTCTCCGCGCCGACTATTTTCCGCAGTTCCCCAAGAACCGCCGGCGGAAGTTCCGACGCTGATTTTTTCCTGGTTTCCTTATCCGTTGACATGGGTCCGTATTCCTTGTCCGTTTCATTTTTCAAAGGAAACAATTGTATGCAGGATGGAGGCCCAAGTCAAACCCGGGCCGGCAGGTCCTTCCTGGCAGCGGCAGGAAAGCGCTGCCGCTGCCGGGGGAGGAATTTATTGGATCAGCGACCGGACCTGTTCGACCGTAACCTCGAAAGACGGGACAAACTGCGGGCCGGCCATGTACTGCAGCAGGCTGTGGCGCATCTGGCGGGCGACCGGGTTGGCATCCGCGTCGGAGGCCAGATCCATGCTGCAAACCAGGAGCTTCCCGTTGCCCAGTCGGGCTTCGAACGCCAAAGCCAGCCGGCGGGCAGTGAACCAGTCGTCGATGACCTGCACCAGGGGTCGGAATCCCGCCGGAAAGCCATCCAGAATCATGGCGCCGGAGCGGCCGACAAGGTACCACCACTGCCAGTTGCTGTGCGATTCCGTGGGAAAAGAGGCCAGCGCCGGATGGCCGGGGTCGCACAGAATCCCCAGGGTGTGCGGCGCCTGGCGCTTCGTCCAGGCCGTATTCCAGAAAATGCTGGAAAAGCCCAACTCCACCCTGCCGGTCTTCGGGTCCGGGGCGGTGCGTCCTGGCGGGATCAGTAGAAGCACCTTGCCTCCGTTCTGCAGTCGCGACAGGGTCTCGCCTTCCAGCTTTTCGGTGACGGCGATTTCGGATGCGGCCGGGCCGGCCGGCCATGCGCTCGGATACACCCAGAAGTCCCAGTCATTTTCGAAAGGAGTTCCCTCCAGTGCGACCACCAGCCGGTATCGTGCCGGCGCCGGAAGAGAACCGAGATCCTGGCGGATGCTGCCCATGGGAATTCCGTTGTCGATGGGCAGATCGCGGGGCGGCAGCCGTCCGGACAGCAGGCTCCGCCCCCGGGCATCGGCAATCCGCCAGCTGGCTACCGCCTGCTTATGTTCTTCCGGGCCGAAATGGGCCACTTCGATCTCCGCCTCCAGGGTCTCGGTGGAGCGGAAAACACGCTTTCCGAGCCGTGCCAGGGGCACCGTGCTGTTGCAGAAACGGCGGAATTCCGCGGCGCTGATATACCCTTTCGGTTCCCAGAAGGCGTCCAGGATGCCCACCAGGGCGGTGCCCTGGCCGGGGAAGTCGTGGAGGTCGAGCAGCTGGAACCCGCCCATCCCCGGGGTGCGCAGCGCCGACTCGATGTCTTCCTTGTAGCAGATTGCCTGCAGCTTGCCGGAGTTGATCAGGAAGGCGCGGGCCTGGTCCGCCATGCCGTGGGCCTGCAGAAGGTCCCGGAAGATTTCGAAATTGCGTGGTTTGAGATAGCCCTGGTACTTGGGAATTTCATCGAAGTTCGGATAGACGCACCACTGTCCGATTTCGTGGCTGATCACCGGCACCGCGCGCTGCCGGACATAATCCCGGTAATCGGAGCGGGTTTCCGGCGGCAGGGCGTTGAGGCGCGATTTGAGCCCGCTTCCCCAGGCCTGCACCCGGGGGTCGGGGGTGACATGAAACTGGTTTTCCGGGAGCTGCGGCCAGCCGGCCCCGCTGGAATAGAGGCGGCGGGGATCCTTGGCCCGGTAATGGCTAACCCATCGGGAAAGGTACGCCTGGTGCTGCTTGCCTCCCGGCTCGTTGCCATACAGCATCAGCAGGAAGGAGGGATGATTTCCGTAGTACTTCAGGATACGGTCCCCCTCCTCGTAGATCCAACGGTCGACGGGCTTCCCGTCGCCGAGCGTCGTGGTTTGACCGGTCCAGGCAGAAAGTCCGTTGGTCCAGGAGGAGCACTCTACGTGGAAGTAGAAGCCGAGCTCGTCGGCCGCCTGAAAAGCCGCTTCCGGCGGGCACCAGGAATGAAACCGGATCTGGTTCAGGCCGTGCGCCTTGACGGTGCGGATCACCTGCCGCCAGCTTTCCACGTCGACGGGGGGATGCCCGGTGAACGGGTAGCCGGCGCAGTCCAGCGTGCCGCGGAAAAATATCTTCTGTCCGTTCAGCAGGAACCGGGTACCCTGGGTGGACAGCTGGCGGAGTCCGAAGGAAGCGGTCGCCTCATCCCTGCCGGAATCGAGCGATGCTGAAATGGTATAAAGGAAGGGGTGGAATTCGTCCCACAGCCTGGCCTCCGGGCCCAGCGGGATCTCCGCCTGAAAAGAGCCGCCGTCGGACTGCCACTCCGCCTTTAATTCCGCCTTGGCTCCTCCGGGAGCGACTTCCAGCCGCAGCGCCGCCTGGCCCGGCCGGCCGGTGCGGTTGCCGATCCGGCCGCGTATTTCCACGGAGCGGGCAGCAGGATTGGGGAAAGCCTGGAGCTCCTCGATCCAGACCGGGCTGATTGCGACGAGCTCCATCCGGCCGACAATGCCGTTCCAGTTCCCCTGGGTGTGGTCCGAAATGCTGTGAGAGTTCTCGCCCAGGTCGACGATGATCCGGTTGTCCACCCGCAGCGTCAGGGTGTGCCTTCCGGGTGCCACCCCGGTCCCCAGGTCGTACTCGTGCGGGGTGGCCAGAGCGTTGTTGCGGCCGACCAGGCGGTCGTCGATCCACAGGCTTGTCTCCCAGTGGGCTCTTTCCAGGAAAACCAGAATCTGCTGTCCCTTCCAGGATGCGGGGATTTCGATGTCGCGCTGGTACCAGGCGGCGCCGGCATAATAGGTTTCGGGCTGCAGCCAGAATGGCACCTTGATGCGCCCCGGCTCACGGTATCGGGCGTATTCCGGGGCAGTGAAGAAGGACCGGTCCAGGATGCTGCCCACCCACTTCGTTTCCAGGGTGACCGGATCGCCGATCCCTTGCGAAGCCAGAGTTCCGGGCAGCAAGACCCGGCCTTCCAGCGTCTTTTCGAACCACCGCCCCGAAAGGCCGGAGTCGGTGCGATCCAGCTGGAAGCGCCAGCTCCCTTCCAGCGACAGCGTTTCCCGCCCCCAGGCGGGGCCGCAGCAGGCCGCCAAAGCAGACCAAAGCAAAAGCGCCTGAATCAGGCAGATTCCTTTTCGTGCCATCCCAGGGTCCTTTCTCGGGAAAAAGTCCATTTCCGATGTTACAGCGGTGAAGGGCCGCTTGCGGCCCGCCGGGGTGGGTTCTCAGCACCCGTGCCGGACGCGTATCTTGAAGACGATCTTGCGGACTTCGCCGGGACCGTCGGCCTGCAGGCAGGGCTGATGGGCGTCATGAGGGAAAAAAATGGCGAACATGCCGGCCTGCAGGCGGATCTCGCTCATTCCTTCCCGCGGATGATAGAAAGTGCGGTCCAGCTCCGCATCATAGGGCTGCTGTATTTCCAATCCTTCCGGGTGGCAGTGCCCGATGGCTTCCTCGCCGCGGACCATCCACTGCAGGTCTATGTAGCGCTCGTGGGTTTCCAGTTTGCACTGGTCCGCCGTGCGGGTGGTGTAGGTCTGCACTAGGCAGAAGAGGTTGCTCCCGTCGATTTCATAGCGGCCGTCGGCCCGGTCCATCAAATCGGTATCCTGCAGCATTTCCAGAACACGCCCGATTCCCGGGGAAATGGCTGCGTAGAGGCAGGCGTTGGCCGTTTGATCGAGTATCATAATTCTCCTTTCTGATTCGGAACAGGGTCCGTCTTAAGCATCCATTTTTCAAGCCCTAAAGCATAATCACACAATCCTGTTTCAAACAAGGACCACGGCACAAAAAGTCCCGCCGTCAGGCAGGGATTCCTACCTCTACAAGGCGGGCCAGGTCCTGGGGTCGGTAAGGGAGGAGTCCGGGATATGGAAGGATCCGGCTTCCTCCAGGGCTTCCGGCGGCAGGTCTTCTTCGGCGGCCCGCAGGGCGGCGTCCAGCTCCTGCCGACTGCGGATCCCCAGAAGGACAACGCTGTCTCCGGCAGCGGTCAGGCAAAAGCGAATGGCCGCTGCCGGCAGATCGAGATTCCGCCGCCTGGCCCATTTTTCCGCCCGTCCGGCGGCATCGGCCAGGGCGGACAGCTGCGGCGGCAGGCAATGCCGGCGGTCGCTCAGAACACCCTTGAGCAGCGCGGAGCGGACCAGGATTCCTACTCCGCATCGGGTGGCCCGGGGCAGGATCCCGGAGGCCATCTGCTGGTCCAGCAGGTTCAGGGCGACCTGCAGCACTTCCACCTGCGGGCGGCAAAGGGCCGCCCGGGCGGCCTCCAGCCCGTAAACGGAAGCGCCGATAGCCCGAATCCCCCCCTCTTCCTTTTCGGCCTGCAGTAATTCCAGCTCGCAGCCGATGCGCAGCTCTTCGGCGGTGGGGTTGTGCAGCTGGACCAGGTCGAGCACCTCGCACTGCAGCCGCCGGCGGCTTTCCCGCAAGGAGGCCCGTATTTCTTCCCGGCTTTTTCCCATTCCGATTTTAGTCGCCAGGCGGATGCCCGGTTGTCCCCACTCCTGCAAGGCCTGCCCAAGGATCGTTTCACTCTCTCCGTAAGCGGGGGCGGTGTCCAGGAAATTGACCCCCTTCTCGAATGCGGCCAGCAGCATGGCGATGGATTCCCCGGGATCCGGAATGCCGGATTCTCCCGGCCGGTAAAATCCGTAGGGTAGGCCCAGCTCCACGGTTCCCAGGGCCAGCAGGGAGACGGAAAAGCCCGTCTTTCCTAATTTCCGGTAACGCATCCGCTTACTTTTTCTTCCCCGCTACCAGGCGGTCCAGCCGCCGTCGATGACCAGGTTTTGCCCGGTCATCCATGCGGAAGCATCGGATGCCAGGAAAAGAGCCGCGCCTTTCAGGTCGTCCGGGCCGGCCATGCGGCCGAGCGGAGTGCGTTGCTCGTAGTTTCGAAGGAAGTCGCCGCTCTGTCCGGCGTATAGCCCTCCCGGGGTCAGGCTGTTGACCCGGACGGCCGGGGCCCATTCAATGGCCATGTGGCGCGTCATCTGAAGGATGGCGGCTTTGGTGGCCCCGTACACCAGGGGGCTGTTCAGCCCGGAATCGCCGTAGATCTTCGGGTCGGGAGCGACCAGGGCGTACTGGCTGGAAAGGTTGACGATGACTCCCTGGCCCTGCCTGCGCATCGCTTCCGCAGCGGCGCGGGAGATCAGCATCGTGCCGGTGATGTTGACGGCCAGGACCCGGTCCCAATCCGCTCGCTCCACGCTTTCCGTGGGAGCCAGGTGGTTTTGGACGGCATTGTTGAAAAGGATGTCGATCCGATCGAATCGGTCCCGAACCCGTCCGAGCAGGGCGCGGACGCTCTCCTCCCGGCAGAGGTCCAGCTCTTCGCCGCAGGCCCGGGGGAACCGGGATTGCAGCTCTGCGGCGCGGAACCGGGCCTTTTCCCCGGAGCGGGAGGTCAGGATCACAACGGCCCCGGCTTCCAGCAGGGCCTCCACGATCTGGCTGCCGAATCCTTTTCCGGCGCCCCCGGTTACCAGCGCAATTCTCCCGCTGAGATCGAACAGCTCCTGAATGGTACGTGGCATGACTTTTCCTGTCTGTTTGGTCCGCGGTTATTGCCTGCCGGCGCGGAGCGCATCGGCGATCCGGGCGGCTACCCGGTCCGCTCCCGAGCCCAGCTCTTTCTGTTGTGCGGCCTGTTTCATCGAAAGGCGCCTATCCCGGCTGACGGCCAGCTGGTGAATCTCCATGGCAAATTCTTCCGGTATCACCCGGTTGTAGAGTCCGAGGTTGCGTGCCAGGCCCTGGGCGGCAAATCCCCGGGCGCGGGTGTGGTGAACGGGTGTCAGGCAAAGATATAGCGCCGGCACGCCCATGGCAGCCAGCTCGTAGGCAGTCATCCCGAACGAAGCCACGGCCATATCGGCCGAGGCCATCCGTGTCGCCATGTCCGTTGCGTTTCGGTGCAGCTGATACAGAAAGCAGGCTTCCTGCAGCAGCTCCCGGACCTTTCCCTCCCTGGGAAATCCCGGGCCCAGGACGATGTCGGCCTGGAACCCCCCTCCTGCCAGGCACAGGGCCTGAACGGCCTGCTCGGTCAACCCGGCGGGATCGGAGCCGCCCATGGTCACCAGGATTCGCGGAGGGCGGTTCTCCGGGCGCGGTGCGGGAGGGCGAAACTCCGGCCGCAGCACCACCCATTCCCAACCATGATAATGCGTGCCCGTAAATCCTTCCCAGGAGAGTTCCTCGGGATCGAAAAGGGGCGGGCTGAAAAGGAGGTCCATCAGGCACCGGGTCGCGGTAAGGTCGTCCAGGCCGGCCAGGACTAAGCCTCTGCTCCGGCACTGCCGTATAAAATCCGGGTGCAGCGGATCGCGAAGATCCAGCAGCAGGATCCGGCTTCCGGATTGCTGCAGGGTTTCCTGCAGCCATTCCTCGCGTGTCATTCCGCGATCCGAACTCCAGGTAAATAGAGGAAAGCCCTGCTCCCGGATGCGCTCGAAACCCGCCGGCGATTCGGCCATGGCAAAGGCAACGGAAAGCAGCTGATTTCTGCGAAGAGCATCCGCCAGGGCCAGGCAGCGGAACAGATGGCCGAAGCCGATTTCCGTGGAGGCGTTGCAGTGGATCAGAACGGTATGCATGGGCCATATTTCTCGGGTGCGGCCGGGCCTCAGGGCTCAAGGGCCGCCCGCAGGGCCCCGATGACCTCCTGCACTGTCTCCTCTTCCATCCGGGGATAGAGCGGCAGGGAAATCATACGCTCGTAGGCGGCTTCGGCCACCGGGCACAGGCCAGGCCGGCAGCCGAAATTTTTCTGATAGTACGGGTGAAGATGTACGGGCAGGTAATGAACGTTCACGCCGATCCCGGCGGTGCGCATCCGCCGGAAAACCTCCTCCCGGGAAGGGGCCGGCGGGGAAGGCGGCAGGAGCACGACATACAGGTGGCGGGCATGCGATACCTCCGGGCGCGTCTGCAGCGGCTCGATCCCCGATCCTTCGAGAGCCCGGTCATAGAGCGCGGCCAGGAGCTGCCGGCGCTTTACCCATCCGCCGGCCTTCTTGAGCTGGCTGATTCCCAGGGCGCACTGAAAATCGGTCAAACGGTAGTTGTAGCCCAGCTCCTCGATCTGATAAAGCCACTGGCGGTCCTCTTCCCGCTGCCGGAAATCGGCGCTCATATTGTGATTGCGGAATCGTCGCATTTTCTGGGCCCACGGCAGGTTTTCCGTGGTCACCATCCCGCCTTCGCCGGTGGTGATCAGCTTGACCGGGTGAAAGCTGAAGGTGTTCAGGTCGGCCAGGGTACCGACCGGCCGGCCGCGGCAGGCGCCTCCCAGGGAATGGCTGGCGTCGTCCACCAGGGCGATTCCCGCGGCGTCGGCGATCCGGCGGAGCTCCTGGTAATCGCAGGGCTGGCCGGCATAATCCACCGCCGCCAGGGCGCGGGTTCTGGGGGAAAGGCAGCGGCGCACGGAATCGGGGTCGACCAGCAGGGTCCGGGGGTCGACATCGGCAAAAACCGGGATTCCCCCCAGGAAAGCCACGCTGTTGGCGGTGGCCGCAAAGGTCATGGCCGGAACGATCACTTCCGTACCCGGTCCCGCTCCCAGGCAATACATGGCGGCGTGCAGGGCGGCGGTTCCGCTCTGCAGGGCGACGGCTTCCCGGCACCCCACGAACTCCGCAAAGGCCTTCTCGAAACTGGCTACTGCCGGGCCGGTCGTGAGCCAGTCCGAACGTAGCACGGCGGTAACGGCATCGATATCCTCTTCATCGATGCACTGCCGGCTGTAAGGAATTTTGAGCGGTTTTGCTTCCACGCGGGTGCAGGAGCCTGTCCGGCGGCATTATCCGGGATTCATGCCCAGCAACTGGAACAGCTCCTCCCTGGTGAGCCACCAGTCGTTGGTGTCGCTGTTGAAAGAAAATCCTTCCGGGAGAGGCACTCCTTCCACCCAGCTCCTCTCTCCCCAGGAAGGGTGATCCGGGAGAATGACGTACATGTGGTCGTGGAGAATCGTGGCGCGGGCCTCGTCGGAGGAAAGCAGCGACTCGTGAAGTTTTTCGCCCGGCCGAATGCCTGTGGTCCGGATCCTGCATTCCGGGGCCAGGGCGTTGGCCATGTCCAGAAGTCGCATGCTGGGAATGCGCGGGATAAAAACCTCCCCTCCCCTCATCAGGTCGACGCATCGAATGACAAACTCCACCGCCTGATCCAGGGTCATCCAGAAACGGGTCATACGGGGGTCGGTAAGGGTAATCACTCCTTCTTTGCGCTGGGCCAGGAAGACGGGGACGACGCTCCCCCGGCTGGCCAGGACGTTGCCGTAGCGCACGCAGCTGAAGCGGGTCTGCTTGCCCCCGGCGTAGGAGTTGCCGTTGACAAACAGCTTTTCGGCGCAAAGCTTGGTGGCCCCGTAAAGGTTGACCGGGCTCACCGCTTTGTCGGTGCTCAGGGCAATCACCTTGGGGATCTGGCAGTCGATGGCGGCATCGATGAGGTTGGCGGCCCCGAGAACGTTGGTTTTGATGGCTTCGAAAGGATTGTACTCGCAGGCCGGCACCTGCTTCAGGGCTGCGGCATGGATCACCAGGTCGATATCGGCCTTGAAGGCGCGGTAGAGGCGGTCCCGGTCGCGTATGTCTCCCAGGAAAAAGGTCAGGTTGGACTTCGGGAACTCCTCGCGCATCTCATGCTGTTTGAGCTCATCCCGGCTGAAGATGATGATGCGCTTCGGTTTGTATTTTTCCAGCAGGATGCGGGTGCACTTTTTGCCAAAGGAGCCCGTTCCCCCGGTAATCAGGATTGTCTGTTTTCCCCAGTCCATACGTTCTCTCTTTTGGTTGTTCCTTCCGGTGCGCCCGGCCCAGGGTTCTCCTGCCGGCGAGCCCCGAAAGAAAGCTTCTTTTTATATTATGAACTGCCAGGCCGGTTTTTGCCAGGGATTTCCGAGAGCCGGCCGAGGACACGGGAAGGGTCCGGCAGGAAGCCGTGCGGGATAAGTCTCCTCCCTGCGGATCGACACCGCCGGCCCTTTTTCCTTGATGGCCCGGCAAAAAATCCCTCTCCCCATCCGACGTGTGGTGATTTCTTCATTCTTTCTTCCTGATCTTCCCGTCTTCCTGTGAAATGAATGAGCTTACAGGAAGAAAGGAAGAGCGGGAAGAAAGGCGGAAAGGCCTGTCGCCAGGAGACGGGGACTTTTTGCCGTTTTGCCTTCCAGGCGCGATATCAATAAATCAGCTTCAGGGCAAACTGCACGACGCGCGGCTGATTGGAGGCAGCGCTGACCTGACCGAAGGCCGCACTGCCAAAGGAAGTATTCGGCGGAGAGAAACGAACGGTATTGGTCAGGTTGAAAAATTCGGTACGGAATTGCAGGGAGATACGCTCGGTTACCTTGGTGTTTTTCACCACCGAAGAATCGATGCCGGAGATCCCGGCACTGCGAACGGTTCCCAGCGACCGGGGGACGTTCCCGAAGGTGTAAGCGGCTGGTGCGGCAAAGGCCGCGGTATTGAACCAGCGGGTCACCGAGCGCTCGGCATCGGCGATCTTCGGGTCTCCGACCAGGTTGGGACGCTGCCCGCCGCCCTGGGCAAAGGTGGTATTGGTGGCATTGGAAAACGCCAGCGGTCCACCGCTCTGGAAGGTATAAATCGCCGAAATTTCCCACCCGTTCAGAATCTTTCCGGCCACGCCCTTCGGGTTGAACCGGCGCCCGTCGCCAAAAGGAAGGTGATACATCCCGTTCAGCACAAAGCGGTGAGGGGCGTCCAGCGAGGAGAGCGCGCGATCGGCACGCAAGTTGTTGTAGTTCTGAAATCCGCCGTTGCTGAGGGTTTCTCCGGAAAACTGGCCGAGAGCCAGATCGATCAGTTTGGAAAAGACATAGGATCCGTTGAGCAACAGGCCCTTGCCGAGCCGCCGCTGCAACGAGAGCAGAGCCGCATGGTAGCTGGAGGAGGCGAAGGTTTCGTTGGTGGCGATCACCGAAAGGAAATGCGGGTAGGGGCGCAGGAGTTGGGCGCGCGACACGGTCGCGCTGGCCAGGGTGCCGTTGGTGATCTGTCCGTAAAATGGATTGGTCACCTGCTGCCGCAGGGCGTCGCCCTGGGCCAAAGCGGAGTCGGGGAGCTGATTGAGCTCGATATGCTCCTGCAGCTTCAGCCCGCGGCTGCCGGCGTAGCCGACTTCCAGCAATATCCGTCCGGGCAGTTCGCGCTGCAGGTTGAGATTCCACTGCATGGAATAGGACTGATGCAGATTGCGATTGGAAAAGCGCACGTTCTGTCCCAGCATCGTAGCCGCGCCCAGGCTGCTTCCGGTCGGCTGATTGATTCCGGTAGGGTAAGGATTGTCGAGAAAATTAATCGGAGTGACTCCATTCAGGCTGGTCACCACCGCGGTCGACGCTTCGAATCCGGTGACGCCGAAGGCGGCTGCTCCGCCCCCCACTCCGGTCAGAGCGGCGTAAAAAATGCCGCCTCCTCCCCGCAACACGGTTTTGGGTGCCAGCTGCCAGGCAAAGCCGATGCGCGGCGCGAAGTTATTCTTGTCCGGATTCCACTGTTTGCGCGAGTTGTTGCCTACCCCGACAAAGGAAAGCGCCCCGTTCAAATTCAGACCGGCGGCGGTCAGCGGTGCCTTCAGGTTATAGTCGAAGTTGGTCAGCTGATTGTAGCGGTCCTCGCGCGGCGACTCGAACTCGTAGCGCAGGCCGAGGTTTACGGTCAGCTTGTCGGTCAGCTTCCAGTCGTCCTGCAGGTAGCCGGCGAAATAGGTCACCTGCATAGCCAGGGAGGGCACGCGGGTGTAGCTTCCACCGGGAATTCCCAGCATGAAAGCCGCAAAGGCGTTTCCGGTGCTGGAGGCCGCGGCCGCGGTGGGATTCGGCCCCTGGGTAAAAGTCTGGGCAAAGCTGAAATTGATGGCCGTATCGGCGAATTGCCGATAGTTGGGCCGCAGAAGCCTCGACTCCCCGCCGAACTTCAGGGTGTGCCGATGATAGGTTTTGATCAGCGAACCCACCCAGGAGGCGGTGTTGTCGCCGAAACTGATCAGGTCGTTTCCGCCCAGCAGATTCGCCGTTCCGGCGTTGGTAATGCTGAAACTTCCTCCCATTCCCGCTACGGTGACGGAGGGAAAGGATTCGGGGATCAGCTGCGATTTCAGGTTCGAGGGGAAACCCAGGGTGGTGACATCGAACCCGTAGCTGAAAGGCTTGCGGTTGTTTTCCAGGCGGGTAAAGCTGAACAGGAAGTTGCCCACCATGCTGCTGCTGAGCGTAATCGTATAGTCCAGCCCCAGATTCCGTCGCTTGAAAACCTGTCGGCCGAAGGTCGGAGAAGCCAGATTATTATAAAAGTTCGGCCGAATCGTGGGCGTGTTATCGAAATTGAAGCGACCGCTAACCCGCTGGTTCTCGTTGATCTGGTGGTCCAGGCGCACCGAAAAGGTATCTTTCTTGATGCGATTGGAAGCCGCTATAACGTAATTTCCTGCCGCGGTGTTGGCGTTGCCGGCCGTGTTGGGCAGCGGAATATACTCGAGCATTTTGCTGAACACCGGATTCCAGCGATTCCGGGCGATCACGTTTCCGGCGAAGGGATCGCGCAGGAACTGAGCGGTGTTGGCCGGATTCGGCCGGGTGGTAGCGGGATCGTAGATGGGAATCAGCTGCCCGGCGGAATTGCGGGTCTGGGAAAAATCGCCGCTGCGCTGCAGCGTGGTCGGTACCGAACCGACATAGGTGCCACCCTGGGAGAAGCGCACCGATTCATAGCTGCCGAAGAAGAAGCTGCGATTTCTGCCGTTGTACTTCGGCAGAAGAATCGGCCCGCCGATGGAGGCGCCGAACTGGTTGAAGCGGAAAGCCGGCTTGCCGATTCCGGCGCGGTTGCCGAAAAAGGTATTGGCATTTACCGCGTCGTTGCGCAGGTAGTTGTAAGCCGTGCCATGAAACTCATTGGTTCCGGAGCGGGTGACAATGTTAAATATTCCGCCGGCCGCCCGTCCGTACTGGGCGCTGAAATTGTTGGTTTCCACTTTGAATTCCTGCACGGCATCCGGATTGACGAAAACCACCGGCTGGTTTTGTGCGGCGGCGGTGTTGGGGGCCCCGTCCAGCAAATACTCGTTCTGGTTGCCGCGAGCGCCGTTAATCGAAACCGAGGATTGACTGATCTGGTCGACGGGCAGATCGTTCAATTGAGACGAAGGACGCGCCCCCGGAATCAATCCAACCAGAGAATAGGGATTGCGACCGAGCAAGGGCAAATTCTGAATGCGGGTTTGATCCACCACTTTGCCGAGCGAGGATGTGGCCGTTTCCAGAGTGGCGGCACTGGCCGAAACACTGACCGTTTCGTTGGGAGCGCCGATTTCCAGAGTGTAGTCCATGCGCAGGACCTGTCCTACCTGCAGGGTGATTCCCGATTGCTGGATCGGCTTGAACCCGTCCTTATTCACCTCGATGCTGTATTCGCCCGGCGGCAGCAAGGGGATGGTATAGAAACCTTCGCCGTTAGTGAGAGAATCGCGGCTAACGTTCGTCTTGGTGTTGGTGACGGTGATCCGGGTATCGGGGACAACGGCGTTGGTCTGATCTCCGATACGTCCGGTCAGTTGCGCCGTCTGCCCAAATACGGCCGTACCTCCGGCTAACAGTAAAATAGTAATAGTTCCAAAGAGAAAAAAAGAAAAAGAGGATACGGTTTTGAGGTAATTTGACATTGGAAAAGTCCTTTCCTGGAATTCGGCCCTCGAAAACAAAATTCTAATATAATAAATATATGAAATCAAGGGGAATCCGGAAACCCGGGAACTTCAATCAAGGGATCCGGGGACGGATGCTTCCGGTACCATCAGTGTCAGGGCGTCCGGCAGGATGCGGAAATCCATGGGCAGGGAGCCGATGCATTCGCCATCGATCTGCACCGGGACTCCGGGAGGGCCCAGGCCGCAAGCCGACCTGGTTCGGGTAACCGTCACACCCGGCAGTTCCCCGAGCCGGCCTGTCCTGGCGGCCCAGAGGTAGCGGAGATATCGTACTCTGCCGCAGTCGGGCAGCAGGCAGACATCGAGGAACCCGCTGGTCATTTCCGCATGGGGCAGCGGGCGCAGTCCGCCCCCGTAGCAGCGGGCGTTGGCCAGCAGGGCCATGCCGGCGCTATAATCCGCGCCGTCCATGCGCAGCTGAAAGGAGGGCAGGGGGTGGCGAAGCCAGAAAAGAAGGCCGTGCATCAAAAATCCCATTTTGCCGAAAGTTCTTTTCCAGGAGCGAGGGATGGTGGCGGCGATGGCTGCGTCCAGACCGATTCCGGCCCAGAGCAGGAACGGACGATCTCCGGCCGCACCCAGGGATACTCTCCGGCGGCAGCCGGTTTTCAGCACCCGCAGGGCCCGGCGCGGATCGCACGGAATCCCGAGTTCGTCGGCCAGGACATTGCCGGTGCCCCCGGGAAGCACGCCCATCGGCACCGCTCCACCGGCCAGGGCGGAGGCCACTTCGTTCATGGTTCCGTCGCCTCCGTAGGCCACCACCAGGTCGGGGCGGCCGGCAAGGGCCTCCCGGGCCAGGAGGGACCCGTCTCCCGGTTTTTGGGTGGCACGCCATTCCGGCCGGAAGCCTTCTTCGCGCATCCAGCGGTCGATTTGTTGAACCGGTTTGCATCGCTTTCCCAGCGGGCCCGACTGCGGATTATAAATAACGACAATGCGCATGGTCCAAATTTCCCTGCGGTATTAACCGGGACATAAGTTATCATCTTACCTTTTGCTTATTCCCGGAGGCAAAAAAGAGGAGACCGGGAAAGGAACAAAGCTTTGCGGTGAGGAGAAACGGAAGAGCATGAAAGCAATCCAGGTAACACACTTCGGCGGGGCGGAGTGCCTGTCCTGCGTAGAAGTGGACGAGCCGGCTCTGCACGGGGATGAGGTGCTGATCCAGGTCGCAGCGGCAGGAGTCAATTTTGCCGACATCGCCATGCGCTACGGGGTTTACACCGGCGGGCCGCGCGTCCCTTTTATCCCCGGGCTGGAGGTTTCCGGTACGATTGTCAAGACGGCACGCCCCGAAGACGCCGGCCGAATCGGGGAAAAGGTAATGACCATGCTGCCCATCGGCGGTTATGCCGAATTTGTGAAAGCCGGCGTGAACGACCTGCTGCCCCTGCCCGGGCATTTTTCCATGGAGGAGGGGGCTGCTTTTCCGGTGACATTTCTTACCGCTTATCATGCGCTGGTGACCTGCGGACGCATGCGCCAGGGGGAATCGGTGCTGATTCACGCGGCGGGAGGCGGTGTGGGCACGGCCGCCCTACAGGTGGCCCGGATTCTCGGGGTGCGGATTTTTGCCACCGTGGGGAGCGATGAAAAGGCCGAGCGCGTGCGTCAGCTGGGAGCGGACGTGGTCATCAACTACAACCAGGAAGAATTCGTACCCATCGTCCGGAAAGCCACCGGCGGCGAGGGAGTCCAGGTCATCATGGAATCGGTCGGGGGCAATATCTTCCGCCGAAGCTTTAAATGCCTGGCGGTCATGGGCAAGATGATCATATACGGGATTTCCTCCGGCGACCTGGAAATCGCCCACCCCAGGGAGCTCCTTTTCCGCAACCATTCCCTGATCGGCCTGCATATCATGGCGCTCAGCCGCCGTGCCGAAACGGCAGAGCCCGCTAAAAGGGACCTGACCCGATGGGTTTCGGAGAAGCGGCTGCACCCGGTGATCGGGCACCGCTTCCCCATGGCGGAGGCAGCCGAAGCTCAGGCCCTGCTGGAGAGCCGAAAGAGCTTCGGGAAAATCATTCTCCTGCCGTGAGGAAAGAAACGGCCGGATCGTATTGAACACCATTCCCGGAAAAGACATCTAAGACTATCGAGGATGGCATATTGTGCGAAACGTCAAATCTGTCCGTGGGGCTGGCTATTTCCGGGAAATTAGGTTAATCTGCGATCCGAAAAAAAGAGAGTTGCGCGGGTAAAACAAGGAGTAATATCAATGGCTAACCGGAACGGCGGCGAATTCTTAAATAGCAGGCCCATAAGCCATGGAAACGATCAAGAAACGAGGCAAGATATGACAGCGTTAGGAACCGGATCCTATCAGCCGCGGAGCGCGGAAGAAACCGGCGGCTCCCTCCCCGCCAAATACCTGATTGGCGCCACGGTGATTCTGGTGGTGGTGTTGGCCTATCTGGTTTACGGGCTGTTCAGCCTGCAGGAGAGCCATAAAATCCTGCGTGCGGAGGTGCAGCAGGTGGTGCAGAAGCTGCAGACCGATCTGGAGCAGCTGAAAACAGGTCACCGCACAACCCTGCAGAACATCAATGACCTTCGCTCCGATATCGACGTCATCAGTCAGAAGATCGGGGTTGCCGAAAACGTCCTCAAGGAAGCCCGGACCACGCAGGAACAGCTTCGCCAGCGACAGGCGCAGGATGTGGCCCAGCTCCAGGCCACCATCTCCAAAAAAGCGGATTCCGCCCAGGTGCAATCCCAGGTGGCGGCCATTCAACAGCAGTCCGATCAGAAATTCGGCGAGATCAACAAAGACGTGGGTGCGGTGCGCACGGATGTGGAGCAGACCAGAAAAAGCATCGAAGAGACCAACCGCCAGCTGATCGATGTCCGCGACACGCTTTCTTCCCAGATTGCCCGCAACAAGAGCGAGCTGGATCTTCTCAAGCGCAAGGGCGAGCGGAACTATTTCGAGTTCGCCATAACCAAGAAGCAGAAAATTACCGCGGTAGGAGATATCAAGCTGGAGCTGAAAAAGGCGGATGTCGGCAAAAAGCGCTATGACGTGACCATCTACGTGGACGACCAGAAGCTGGACAAGAAAAACATTCTGGCCAACGAGCCCATTCAGTTCCTGGTCGGCAAAGACAGGCTCCGCTATGAAATCGTCGTCAATTCCGTAACCAAAGACAAAATAGACGGGTACCTGGCCACTCCCAAAGACAAGGCGCTGTCCGCGGAGCGGGCCAACTGATTCTGCAGTTTCTCCCGCCGCTGCCTGCCCCCACAGGGAGCGGCCTGGCGAGCGGAATCCATCCCCCGATCCGCTCGCCTATTTTTTTCCCTTGAGGAGCACGGCGCGCAGCGGAGCGCCGTCTCCTCCGCGTATTTTCAGGGGCGGGGCATGAAGCCAGTAGCGGCCCGGTTCCACCCGGCGGAGATCCAGTCCTTCCAGAATGACAATGCCGGCAGCCAGAAGGAGACGATGAACCTCCAGGAGAGGGGAGTCGGCGGGTTCCACATTCAGCACATCGATGCCCACCGTCCGGACGGAGCGCCCGACCAGGTATTCGGCCGCGTCTCTAGCCAGGCCGGAGACGGTCTTTTTTCCCGGAAGGCGGGGTTCCGTCGGACCCGACGGGACGGTCTTGAAGAGCAGGATCTGGCCGGAGCGTATGCCGAGCGGCCGGAGGTCCGCGGCGCGAATCTGCCGGCAGCCCGTCAGATCCAGCACCCGGGCCCTGCCGATGAAGTGCTCCAGGGGAATCCGGTCGATGCCCGCCTTTCGCGAAAAGAGGTGGCGGGGCGCATCGGCATGCGTGCCGATGTGCGATCCGAACGAAAGGTGGCACAGGTTGCAGGGGTGGCCCGCGGCGGTGGAAAGCAGGGCTGTGGAACGGAAGGGCGGATCGCCGGGGAAGACAGGCATTCCCGGGCGGAGCTCCCTGGTGATATCCAGTATTTCCAGCGGCATGGCATTGGTCCTCGGGTTTCCATGATCGAAGTCCGCAAAAAACAAAGGTTAACATAAATTAAAAAAGGCCTGCCGGAGATCGGCAGGGAAAGAGGCTCCATTTGAAAACCGAAGTCGTAGAAACCATACGAAACATAGCCATCATTGCCCATGTGGACCACGGGAAAACCACCCTGGTGGACGCCCTCCTCAAGCAGAGCGGCATCTACCGGGACAACGAGAGGGTCGTGGAGCGGGTGATGGACAACCTGGACCTGGAGCGCGAGCGGGGCATCACCATCATGGCCAAGAACACCTCGGTGCACTACCGGGGGGTGAAGATCAACATCGTGGATACCCCCGGCCACTCCGATTTCGGAGGGGAGGTGGAGCGGGTTCTCAAAATGGTCGACGGGGTCATGCTGCTGGTCGATGCCTCGGAAGGGCCCCTGCCGCAAACCCGCTTCGTGCTGCGCAAGGCGCTGGAGCTTTCCCTGCCGGCCATCGTGGTGGTTAACAAAATCGACCGTGCCGATGCCCGTCCGCAGGAGGTGGTCAATGAAATTTACGACCTGTTTATCGATCTCGATGCCGCCGAGCCCCTGATGGATTTTCCTATTCTGTACGCCATAAGCCGCGACGGGATTGCCAGGCGCTCGCTGGAGGAGGAGAGCCGGGACCTGCGCCCCCTGTTCGAGGAGATCCTGCGAACCATCCCTCCGCCCCGGACCCGGATGGCGGATACGCTGCAGCTGCTGGTAACCAACCTGGACTACGACGACTATGTCGGCCGGCTGGCGATCGGCAGGATTTTTTCCGGCCGCATGGCTGCAGGCCAGTCCTACTCGATCTGCAAGAGGGACGGATCGGTCGAGAAGGCCAAAATTACCCAGCTCTACACCTTCGAGGGGCTCAAGCGGGTTCCCATCCAGGAGGCCGGCGTGGGGGAGATCATCGCCCTGGCCGGCGTGGAGGGGATTACCATCGGGGAAACGGTTTCCAGCCTGGAAGATCCCGCGCGGCTGCCCACCATCTGCGTGGACGAACCGACGATCTCCATGCTTTTCCTGGTCAACAATTCTCCCTTTTCCGGCAGGGACGGCCGTTTTGTGACCTCGCGCCAGCTGCGCGACCGCCTTTTCAAGGAGATCCTGGGCAACGTTTCCATACGGGTGGAGGAGACCGACTCTCCGGACACCTACAAGGTATCCGGGCGCGGGGAGCTGCAGCTGGCTATTCTGATCGAGATGATGCGGCGGGAAGGTTACGAGCTCCAGGTTTCCAAGCCGGAGGTGATCACCCGGCAGTCGGGAGAGGAGCGCCTGGAGCCGATCGAGCTGGTGGTGATCGACGCCCCGGAAACCTTTATCGGGGTAATCACCGAGGCGCTGGGACGGCGCAAGGGGAAGATGACCCGGATGATCAACCACGGCCATGGGTCCGGCGAGCATCGCGTGCGGCTGGAATTCGAGGTTCCTTCCCGCGGCCTGATCGGCTTCCGCTCGGAGCTGCTGACCGACACCAAGGGGACCGGCTTGCTGAACACCATGTTTCTGCGCTGGGATCTGTGGCAGGGGACGATCACCCAGCGGCTGACCGGGGCCCTGGTGGCGGACCGGCCCGGGACGGCCACCGCTTACGCCCTCTACAATCTGCAGGAGCGAGGCGAGCTTTTCATCCGTCCCGGCTCGGCGGTCTACGAGGGGATGATCATCGGGGAAAATGCCCGGAATGCCGACCTGGACGTCAACGTAGTCAAGGAAAAAAAGCTGACGAACATGCGTGCCTCCACGGCCGACGAGGCCATCCGGCTGATCCCCTTCCGGGATCTTTCCCTGGAGCAGGCCCTGGAATTCATCAATACCGACGAGCTGGTGGAAATCACCCCCGGGGCCATCCGGCTGCGGAAGCGCGTCCTGGCGGCCAATTTCCGCCCGCGCCGCGCCTGACCGGAGAGAATGAGAACACCCGTCTCCGGAAAGATTGGCGTTGTTTTTGTTACACGGAAAATGCGGATAAACACGGATTAAAGCGGATCCGCTTTTTGACTTCCTAAACGGGCATCGGAAGGTCGCCTGAATTGACACTTCCGCCACATCCAAGATAATGTCTTCACAATAGGATAGAGGGAGGGCGTCTGTTTTTTTATCTATAAATTCCACAAAGAACGCAGGTTTTCCTCAACCGAAAGGATGCCTCAAATGGAACGGATGAAAAAAGTAACTCGAAGAAGCGTCATCTCAACTCACCTTCTGGCCGGCACGGTTCTTTGCCTGGCCATTTCAGCGGGACCCGATACAACCCGGGAGTTCCCTGCGGAGCCGTCGGTCACCTTTGAGGTGAACTTCACCTCCGACGGAGCGGATGCCAACCTTCTCGACGGGGTGTGCGACGCAAATGCTGGTGCCCATGGGAATCAATGCACCTTGCGCGCTGCCGTTGAACAGGCGAATGCCTTGAGCGGGAATGATACGATCAGTATTCCAGCCGGGACTTATTATGTCGGCAGCACTATTTTGGTCACATCCACCATTGTCATTCAGGGGGCCGGCCAGAGTCAGACGATCATCACCAGCGGAACCGACGGGGACACGGTTTTTAAAATTACCCTGAGCTCCGGATCGAATCTGACGGTCAACGATGTAGCCTTTTCGTCCTGCCACCGTGCCTTTTGGAACCAGAAATATCTGACGATCAATAACAGCCTGTTTGAATTCTGCCACGGCGGCCCAACCGATGTCTTAAACGGTCATGGGGCAGCTGTTTATAATGAACCATCAGGCGTCCTGAATGTGACCGGCTCCACCTTCGATAGCAACCATTATTCCGGCGAGGGTTTCGGGGGGGCACTGTATAACGCCGGCAAGGCGGATGTAAAGTTGTCGGCTTTCACCAATAATCATGGATACAAAGGGGGGGCCATTTACCTGGCCACAACCTTCCAGGATACCCTGGTGGAATATACGAAGCTACAAAACAACCAGGCGACGTTTGACGGCGGCGGGATTTATGCGGATGGCAGTGTTACCGCCGAGGCAAGAAAAATCTGGCTCTCCCATCTGGAGGGTAATTCCGCGCAAAAAGGGGGCGGAATTTTTCTGGCGACGGGTGAGATCAGCATTTTGCAAAGTTCCGCGACGGCCAACCAGGCCCGCCTGGGGGGCGGCGGCGTTTATTCCGAAAGCCTGGCCACCACGATATACGCCACCAACTCCACTTTCAGCGGAAATACCAGCGATACGCATGGAGGCGCCTTCTTCATCACCGGGGCCGCTTACTTGAGCAACGTCACGGTGGTCCTGAATACCGCGGACCACGACAGCAGCGGCAACGATGGAAACGGGGGAGGAATTTTTGCCGACACCGGGTCCGGTCCCCACCTGAAAAACAGCATCCTGGCCGACAACACGGACGCCTCTTCCGGTACTTTTGGCATCAAGAGCCACGATTGTGCCGGGACCCTGACTGCGGATGGGAATGTCCTGGTTGGAGTAGCCAATAACGCTACCTTGTGCACGGTCGGAGGATCACTGGAGGGGAGCCGCATCGGCACTTCCGGCAGCAGAATCAACCCGGGCCTGGACAGCCTGACCTGGGGGCCTCTGGGTTATACGAAGGTTCATCCTCTGCTGGCTGGCAGCCCTGCCGTAGACGCCGGAAATCTTACGGGCTGCAAAGACTTTCTGTCTGCCGCTTTGACGGAAGATCAGCGAAGGGAAATCCGGCCATTGGGCCTGGCTTGCGATATCGGGTCCTATGAGTCCGTGTTCACTCCCTCTCTGCCCGGTATCTCCATTGGCAATGTCACGCAGGCGGAAGGGAATGCCGGCTCCGTAAACGCCGTTTTCACCGTGACCCTCTCGGCTCCGGTCAACTGGGTGGTATCCGTTACCGCACAAACCTCCAATGGAACAGCCCTCGACGGTTCCGATTACACCGGCAAGTCGGAAATATTGAAATTTCAACCCGGGGAAAGCGGAAAAACTTTTTCCGTAGCTGTACTCGGGGATACCTTACCGGAAGGGAGCGAGACCTTCGTGGTGACGTTGAGTTCCGCCCATCAGGCGACCATTACCACCCCCAACGCAACCGGAACCATCACCGACGACGACACCCGTAAGGCTTATCTGCCCCTGGCAACGAAATAAAGACAAGAAAGAAAAAAGGACATCCACTTTTGGACAGCTTATAAACGGGTGTCCTCACGTTCCCCATGTTTCATGTTATTTGACTTCAAAAGGAATTGAGCTCACATTTTCTTGGCTTTGGGCTCCATACCAGGTGACGAGTTCATGAAGCATGTCTGCCTGGATTATGTATTTTCCTTTTTGAAGAGGGGCCTGCAAAATCAAATTGAGGGGAACGGTCACCCCCGGAGCGATATCGTGGGGCAGCGGGGTTCTCACTCCGTCATGCAAAACCATGTTTTTATTAGCATCGACCACGTGATAAGACAGGTAAACCCAGAAAGCTTTGTTCTCCATTTCATGCCCCGGCCATGTGTTATTGCCAGTGTTGGTTACATAAACTGGGACTTTGAACTTTTGCCCGGCAGAAACGGATATTGGACTTTCCTCCGCTCTTTTGATGGAACAACGATAGGAAGACAAAACCTCTTTGACGGTTGTGCTCTCTTTCGTCTGCTGGAAAGGCATGAGATAATCGAAGGTACTCAATCCGATTATCCTTTTCCCTGTTCTTTTCATATTCATTTGTTTCATTACTACCATGTCGTATTTCCAAAGATTTCCTATATGGGGCTTCCCCCAGACCACAACAACAGGAGAAATGAAATAAAGAACCAGAAGACAGAATACAAGTTTTTTGTCCATTTGCTTCCATAGTTCTCTGTCGGACAACAGGAAATAAAACAGACAGGGGAAAAGGACGATTACGGCGACTCGAGTCTGGTCTCCCACAAAGAGAGCCAGCAAAAATGCACCAAGAAGGGGAAAAGTCAAAAGCCACAATTTTTTAATATAAGCCCAAAAGACAATCCATCCTACACCTAAAAAGGACCATAGAATCCAGGGAAAATAAGACTTCCAGATGTTGAAAAAAAGTTCCTGGTGTATTTCAAAGTAAGAGGTTCTATTCCCCAGCAACCCGACATCATTGATGGAAAACCACAACGACAGGCATAACTTTCCGAGAATGATTGCCAGGGCAATGGATGCAATTTGTATAATCGAGGCAATAGTTTTTTTGTCTCGCCTGATCGAACCTTGAATTACGGAAGTCCCCAGGAGCATTCCGAATCCGACTATTCCTTGTTCAAAGTGTTGCAATCCAAGCAAAAAAGCGAAGATGAAAGCAGCTCGTTTCCCAAGAAACATGAGCACGAAAAGCATAAGCAAAAGAGTCATCCCGTCCATTCCCACCCAATAGAAGGGAATCATGAACGCAGGGAAAATGAGAGCAACCCAGACCTTGTGTTCGTGAATTGCAACCTCTCGCCCATGATGTCGAATGAACCAGAGGAGGAACAGGGTCAGAAACAGGAGAGTGGTGGAAAAGATGTAAACCAGGAAAGTAAAGGCCCTTTCCCCACCCAGAAGACCAAAAACGAGTGGCTGAAGGTAATTGAAGAAAATGTAATGTAAATTTGGGTCCTGGAAAGGGACATGCAGGGGATTTTGGGATACAACGAATTGCTCTCTCCAATTGGGCATGGGCCATATGCCAGTGTTGCCAATCACAATCGCAATTCCCAACAGAACAACCACCAGGTCATAAGGTTCAAAACTTTTGATTCTTTTCAGAAAGAAAGGCATTTGATCTTTTCACTGATTATTTTGGTTCAACATGGAAATATCCTGCTTTCTCGGGGCAGGCCTGCATTGTTCCTGGAGATTATCCGCGAACCCCTAACCCCTTGTGGGTGTTGTCATTGGGCTACAAGCGATTGCTTGATTGTCACTCGGAGTAAACCGGTAACTGCTTTGACGATCTGCCGGGAATGGGCGACCAGCCAGGCAGGCGTTTTAAAGTGTTTCATGTAGGCTTATATCGGTGCGGGAAGCGGATTTCGGTTGAAATGTTCGGGAATCCGGCGCTTTTCCCGGGGGACGACGGTAATCATCCTTCGTGAGCAGTTTTTCCATTAACACATTAAGAACGATGAACAGATAACGGCTTCCTTGCTCTTCCAAGCGGAGGCTGCTTTTCCCTTGCTTGCGGTTCCGCCAGGTAATGGGAATGACTTTATAGCTGTAGCCGCGAACCACTGCTTTCAGAGGGATTTCCACGGTCAGATTGAAATGAGGAGAGATGAGCGGTTGGCATCCGTGGATCACCTCGCTTCGATACCCCTTGAAGGCATTGGTGACATCGTTATAGGGGAGTCGGAAAAGAATACGCACAAATAAATTTGCCAGGCGGTTCACCAGCAGTTTGAATGGAGGATAGTCGAAAGTCCGGCCGCCACGGATGAACCGCGAACCGAAAGCGCACTCGGCTTCATCACGCAGGACGTAAAAGTATTTCACCACATCCTCCGGATCGTCGGATGCGTCCGCCATCACAATGATCACCGAATCGCCGGTAAAACGCTCCAAACCGTAACGAATTGCCCTCCCGAACCCGTGCGGATAGCTGTTTCGCTCCAGTCTCACACCTTTATCTTTTTCGGCTCTGGACAGAACTTCTTCACAAGTGGCATCGTTGCTGCCGTCATCTACAACCAGGATCTCATATACGATTCCTTCCCGGGCTAATCGAGTGCGCAGCGCATCGATAGTAACACCTATATTCCCCGCTTCGTTCCGGGCCGGGATAACGATCGACAGTTTCATGCCGGGGTCTCTTTATCATTGACAGTTGCAATTTCGGCTAAGATCCGATCCAAAGTATACTCCTGGTGCCAACCCGGGTAGTCGGCATGGATACGACGAAGGTCGCTAATGTAGCAGATGTGATCGCCTGTCCGGTTCTGATCGACGTATTCCACATGCAGCTTCTTGTCCATCAGCGCTTCGAATCGGGCGATAGCCTCCCGGACCGACAGGCTGTTTTCACGTCCACCGCCCAAATTATAAACGGCGGCCGATCGAGGAGATCGGTAAAATTCTTCGAAGAAGGTACAGACATCATGAGAGTGAATATTGTCACGTACCTGCTTGCCTTTATAGCCAAAGATATAATATTTCCGGTTCTCGCGTGTGGCTTTGGCCAGGTAGGAGAGGAAGCCGTGAAGCTCTGCCCCGGAATGGTGGGGCCCGGTCAGGCATCCGCCTCGCAGGCAGACCGTGGGCATTTGAAAATAGCGTCCGTACTCCTGGACCATCACATCGGCGGCCAGCTTGGAGGCCCCGAACAGGCTATGAGTACTGGTATCGATCCGGCAGTTCTCGCTGATACCCGGATAGTCTTCCTGCCGTGCATATTCCCAGCGGGTTTCCAGCTCCACCAGAGGGACTTCATTCGGAGCGTCGCCATACACTTTATTGGTGCTCGTAAAGATAAAAGGCGACTCCGGACATGTCCGTCGCGCGGCCTCCAACAGATTCAGAGTACCCCCTGCGTTGACGTCAAAATCGTCAAAGGGGCGATCCTTGGCGAGATCGTGGGAAGGCTGTGCCGCACAGTGGATGATCAGATCCGGACACAGCTCCTTAAGCAAGTCAAGAGTCCCCTGGCGATCCCGGATATCCCGATGGTGATGCAGGAAATGAGTTGTACACTGCTTCAGCCGGTTCAGATTCCAGGTAGTGTCTCCGTCCGGACCGAAAAAATCGCGCCGCATATTGTTATCCAGCCCATGCACCTCCCAACCCTTGCGGTCGAAGTGAGTGACTGCTTCTGAACCGATTAATCCGCTGCTGCCGGTTATAAGAACTTTTTTTCGACCCGAAATCACCATAACCTATCCTTTTGCCAGTGGCTATTTTACTAATCCATGCATACGCAGTTCCTGTTCGGCTTGACAAAAACGGTTGCTTGTCTCTGCGGTTTTCGACCAGGCGATGACTTCCTGAAGCGCCTCCCCCCAGTCCCGCTGAGGTTCATATCCGAGAATCAAGCGACTCTGGGTGAGGTCGGCAGTACAATGGCGGATATCTCCCGTACGAAACTGTCCGTTAATTTCGGGAGATATGTCTTCACGTCCGACCAGTCGAGACAAGGTGACAGCAATTTCGCCAATTTTTCGGGCGACTCCGGAACCGATGTTGAAAACCCGCCCTGTGCTGGCCGGGTTTTGCAGAGCCAGATCGACGGCCTGGACCACATCATGTACAGAGACAAAATCCCGGCTCTGGCAGCCGTCCTCATAGACAACAGGACGTTCCCCATGGAGCAGGCGGCTGAGAAAAATAGCCAGCACACCCGTATAGGGGTTGCTCAGTGCCTGCCGTGGCCCGAACACATTAAAGAGGCGCAGGCAGGTGGCCGGGATCCCGTAGACTTCACTCAAGCTGAGCGTCAAATCTTCCTGCCAGCACTTGGTAAGGGCATATACATTGCGCGCCATCATGGTGGCATCTTCCGGCGTGGGAAATGGTTCCAGCACCTCACCAGTGGTAGGGTCTACCGGATCCCATCCGGAACGGGCGATGTATGCAGGGGTGCGGATAGCCACACGCTGGAGCGATCCATCGCTCGGTCGGCGATAGAGCCCCTCTCCGTATCCTGTCATGGAGGTGAAGACAATGAGTTTTCGCAGCTGCTGCCGACGCTCGATCAGACACTCCAAGAGCATTGCCGTCCCGCCAGCGTTCGTATTCACATAATGCTGAACGCGATACATGGACTGCCCGACTCCCACGGCTGCCGCAGCATGAATCACCACATCAATGCCTTCCAACGCGACATGGACCGCCTCTTTGAGACGCACATCAGCTATATGAAGGTCTGCCTGTTGGGCAAGATAAACCGGGCGGCCCCGGGGGTGGACCTGGGGATCCAGGTTGTCGAGGACACGCACCCGGTGCCCGGCGCTAAGAAAATAATCTGTAAGGAACGATCCGATGAACCCCGCCCCACCCGTTATGAGAATAGAAAATGACACCTGTGTGAATTCCCATGAAGTATTACATTCCACCAGCAGATGCCGGTGGATGGATAAGCGATGTGGTATTTTTCACCCCGTCAGTCTACGCCGAATGTGCGCTAAAATCAAGGGAAATGATGGGACCATTGCAGGGGGTCCGGGCGGCAAAGAAGCGCTATATTATGCGGAGGAATCCGACCCGGGTGGCGCAAGTACGGTCTCAGCGGGAAAGCAAATTGGATGTATCGGGATGGATGGGAGAGAAGTGGAACCGGTACCCGAAAGAACATTCTCAGCGGAAGGTGGAACCGGGAGTGAAACAGATCCAGGGGTAAATCGAGAAACTGCGTGTCGGAGGTTGGTTATCGGTTGAGGCCGAGGGACGGGAGCTTCGTCTGCGGATGGACCTGGAGAGTCGGCGGGAGGAGGAAACGGTTCCATCAGGGAACATCCGATAAAGGATATCCGGAAGTATAGCCCCTTTTTCCTGCAGCTTTTTGGCGAATTGGTGCCATACTCAGGTATCAGCTGTTTTTCCGGGTGAAGACGTGGACCCCCGTGCCGCGGCGGGACTGGAAGGTGGTAAAAACCCGCCCGTTGGAATCCACGGCCACATCTTCCACCAGCTGGTCGCTTTCCGGCATGGGCCAGCGGTCCCGCTGCTTTCCCTGGCCGTCGAAGCGGATGATGCTCGACTGTCCGGCGACGTCCCGGGCGGTTACATAGATGTTCCCCTCCGCGTCCAGGCACATGCTGTGGTAGCTGCGCAGCCGGCTTTCCGGGGTCATCGCCCCGAATTCCAGCAGCAGCTTGCCTTCCGGCGTAAACTTCTGGATCGGCCCGTAATAGTTGGAGACGATCACTTCCCCCCGGGCATTCACTCCGAGTCCGTGCGGGGCATGAAACTCCCCGAGTGCACTGCCGGCCCGGCCCCAGGCTCCGACATAGCCGCCTCCCCGGTCATAAACCGCAATGTGGCTGTTGTCCACATCGGCAATGAAAAGGCGGCCCGCGGAATCAAAGTCCAGGGCGTGGGCCCGCAGGAATTCACCGGGCCCCTTTCCCTTGGCCCCGAAAGAGCGCAGGAAAGACCCGTCCTCGCCAAAAACCTGAATCCGGCAATTGGCGCCGTCGGCCACATAGATCGCGCCCCCGGCGTCGACGGCCACATCCCGAGGCTCCTTGAATTGGCCGGGCCCGGCTCCCGGCCCCCGGCCGATTTCCGCCAGGAATTTCCCTTCCGGCGAAAAACGGTACACATGGCTGCTGCGGCTGTCGGTCACGATGATCCGGCCGGCGCGATCGACGCCGATGCCGTGGGCTCCCTGGAATTGTCCGGGCTGTTCCCCGCGCTGGCCCCAGCTCAGGGAAAGACGGTAGTCCTGGCTGAAAAGCTCGAGGCTTAGAAAGAGCGTCAGGCAGAGGGTTCTCATGAATAGAGTCTCCTTATCTCAAGAGGCCGAAGTTGAGTCGGTGCGTACCTGTCCGTTCTGGATCAGCCACTGGACCGATTCAAATACCGCCTGCGCCGAAGTGTAGCGCGGCTGGTATTCCAGGCGGCGCTGGGCCTTGGCGATGCAGGCGTTGGGGCTGTGGGCGATGTGATCCCAGGTGTCCTCCCGGTCGGTATGGGAAACGGTTTCCTTCCACTGCTCCCAGGGGAGGAAGCGCAGCCGGGGCGTCCGCCCGAACCACCCGGCGACGATTTCCGCAAAGCCCCGCAGGCTCATCGCCGCGGGAGAGACCGCGTGGAAAGCCTCGCCCACTGCGGCTCCCCAGTGAGTCATGGCCTGCTGGAAGGACTGGGCGACATCGTCGGCATGGACGTGATGGACCGTTTCCAGCCCCAGGTTCGGCAGGACCAGCTCTTCCCCGCAGGCCAGCCGGGTGTAAACCTCCGGATTGAAGTTGCCCTGGGGATTGAGCGGTACCCACCCGGGGCCGACGATATGGCCGGGGTGCAGGATGGTCACCGGGAAGCGGTGGATGCGGGCTTCGCCCAGCAGGTAGTCTTCAATGGCCGCCTTGCGGATTCCGTATTTTCCGAAGGAGCGACGCGGCAGGTCTTCCGTCGCCGGAACCACGGTACTGTAACCGTGCACCCAGATGGTTCCGCAGTGCAGGAAATGCCGGACCTGTCCCCGCAGCGATTCGACCAGATGCCGGGCGCTTTCCAGCCGGAAGCAGATCAGGTCGATGACCACTTCGGTCCGCAGCGCCCGTATCCGGTCGCCGAAGGTGCCCTCGGCTTCCGCTTCTTCCCGGTCGATAACCGCCCATTCCACCTGATTCCAGGCGGGATGGGGCTGGTACGGCCGGCGGCGACTGCGGCTGACCACCACCAGCTCGTGGCCCGCTCCGACCAGCCGCGGAATGAGGTAAGTGCCGATATGTCCGGTTCCGCCGATTACGGCGACACGCATACGCTCCTCCTTATCTTCCTTCCGTCGTTTGGTCCGGCTGCAGGATCCGCACCCCATAGCCGCGCATGGGGATGCGCAGCCCGCCCCCCTCGACTTTGAGGCGGAGGCCGCCGGCTTTCTCGACGAAGGTCTTTCCGTCCAGGCTTTTCAGGCCGCTGATTTTTCCCACGAGAGGATCCGGGCTCTCGTTGACCACCAGCAGCCAGGTTTCCTGGCCTACCTGCTTGGGAAGCACCTGGACGGTCTGGTCGACCGACCACAGAGTCTCCTCAAATCCGGCCGACCATCGGATCGGAGCGTCCGGTGCGCTCCACACCTCCTGCCGGGAGGCGATCTCCCCGACGGTGTCGAGCAGCTCTCTCCAGAGTACGGAATCCTTTTCCGCGGAAAAGGAACCCCAGTAAAGGATCCCCCTGGCTCCCCGCACGATGGCGTCGTAGGCCATGAAGCGCGTTTCGTCCCGGGTCGGCCGGTGAAGCTCCCGCCGTATTTCCGGAGAGCTTTCCGTCTTGATATCGCCCCAGCCGAATCCCTGCAGCACCATCCACACCGGCTTTCCGGGAGCCGCCCGGGCCATGCGCACGGTATAGGCGCCCACAGAGGAGAGAGACTGATCCGTCAGGTCCGAGTGCCGCAGGAAACGGGAGAGCGGCGCGGGGTAGATGTCGCATCCCACAATGTCGGCGGCCCGGTTGAAGGCCGCCAGCTGCGGGATCTGGTTGCGGGGGGCGTGGTTCATCCAGACCGGGTGGTCGGCGTCCAGCGATTTCAGGAACTCGTATCCCTGTCGGAATCCACGGCTCATTTCCGCGGCCCGGCGGGGAGCGGCGGAAACGTACTGCGCGGGCTCCGGCGGCGACTGTCCCAGCTTTTTCCAGAGGGCGTCGGCCCGCTGTTCCCCCGCGGCAAACTCCGCCTGCCGGTAGAGGTCCGCGATGGCCTGGCATTCGGTCTCCATCTCCTTTCGGCGCTCGGCATCGGGAAGGGAAGAGATGGCTTTCTGAAAAAACGTCATTTCCTTGCGAACCCGGTAGAGCCAGGGATCCTGCCAGCTGTTCCAGAGGGCTTCGTCCGGTACCTCCCAGACCAGAAGGGCGGGATGCCCGGAAAAGTCCCGGAGGAGCGCTCTCAGTTTCTCCTTCCTTTCTTCGGCGGACCGGCTGAAATCGATGTTCATCCCGGTGTTGATCCAGGCGCCCATCCCGGATTGCTGCAGCCGGTCCAGGTCCTTTTTTTCGGCTCCCGACCGGACCAGGTTAAATCCGGCGGAAGCCACCTGGCGCAGCGCCTCGTCCTCTTTGGGGTTTTCGTAGAGGCCCAGCAAAAAGGCCCTCCGGCCGTTGATCCGGGCCATGCCGTCTTTTTCGATTTTGAGCGAGCCCCCGGACACCTCGTCGTGGGCCAGCAGCAAAAAGCCCAGGAGCCCCAGTACCAGTCTGTTTCTGTTCACCTGCCTTCTCCTCTTCCTTTCGTCGCCGCGTTGGGGAGTCAAGGAATAATACCTCAAACCCTTCCGCTGCCGACGGAAGGGTTTGCTTGACTTGTCCGGTGGCGATCTATACAATCAGCAGCATCTTGACCCGTGAAGTGCGCTTTTTGGAAAACGGTCTTCCCGGGAGTCACATTTTTATTCTAAGCGGAGGTTTACATGAAGTTTCGTACCATAGGGATCCTGCTGCTTCTTCTGGCGCCGGTACTGCCGGCGGCGGAAGCGGTCACTCCTTTTCACCGGGCGGTAATCAAGCCTTCCCTGGTCCGGCTGCAGCCGGGGCAGGAGCAGAAGTTCAAAGTCGTCATTCTGGCCACCCGTTTGATGGCGGCGGCGGCCCCGGCCGGCGTGCGCTGGTCGGTCAACAATATTCCGGGAGGGAATGCCGAACTGGGTACGATCGATGCCCAGGGGCTTTACCGGGCACCGGCAAAGACCCCGGTTCCTTATGAGGTCCATATCTGCGGCGAAGTGACCGGCTCGGCAAACCGTTTCGTGTGGGGGACTGTCCTGCTGGGGGACCCGTCGCCGGCCTACAAAATCATCGGTACCTGGGGAGAAGCCACCGGTCCGGACAGCCGTCTGAAGGAGCCCCACGGCATCAGCATTGACCGGCAGGGGAACCTGCTGATTGCCGATCAGGGAGCCGGGCGGATTTTCCGCTACAGCAAGGACGGGAAATTTTTGGCGGAAATCGGAAAAGGCAGGGGAAGCGAGGACGGACAGTTTACCGAACCCCGTTATGCAACGGTGGATTCCGCGGGCAACATTTTCGTGACCGACCTGAAAGGGGACCGGCCGCGGCTGCAGGTGTTCGATCCCCAGGGGAATTTCCTGCGGATTTTTGCGGAAAAGGGGATGAAAGACGGCATGATATTGCGCGGGCACGGCCTCTGGTTCGACAGCAAGGGACGGCTTTTTGCCACGGATGTGGACAACATGCGGGTCATTGTCTTTGAGCCCTCCGGCAAGCCCCTGTTCCACTGGGGCAAAGACGGGCCGGATCCCGGGGATTTCAATGCGCCGCACGGTCTTTACCTGGATGCCAACGACGATGTCTTCGTCAACGGCTATTACGGCCCCACCCTGAAATTCACCTCCGACGGCCATTTTCTCTTCTGGTTCGCGCACGGGGATCCGCCGGACGGCTCGGTCTATTTCCACAGCATGACCGGCGACCGCTGGGGGAACGCCTATCTGACGGTGCGGACCAAGGCGGGCTACGGCGGCGCTTTCGAGAGCAACCAGGGCAGGAAGGTGAGCATCGCCAAGTACAACAACAACGGCGATTTCATCTGCAACCTGAGCCTCAGCGTTCCCGAGCACACCGAAAGCTGGTGCGCCGTGGACCAGGACGGAACCATCTACGCTCTCTACAAGAGCAAAGCCAAGGCCGGGGTGGAAATTTTCCGCCAGAATTAAGGAAGCCGGGATCCTGGTTAAACGGAAACAGCGGATTTTACGGATCCCACCGGATCGGATCCGCTTTTTCTATTGCGGGAGGGGACCGGACATGGGCGGGCTTTCAAAAAATTTTCCGCCGTCGGCCAGGCGGGGATCGCCGGTGCGCTTCAGTTCGTCCATCAGCCGCTTTTCCATGTCGGCGCGCGCCTTGGCGTATCCGGGATCGGCGGCGACGTTGACCGTCTGGTCCGGATCCCGGCGCAGGTCGAAAAGCTGTTCGCCGGGGCGCTTCCCAAAGGCGTAATCATAGTGCCACTTCCACTGCGCGTCGTTGCGCCGGCCGAAAAGCCATGATTTAGTCGGGCTGGCGTCCATGTCCGCAAAGCAGACAAAGGTGTTCTGCTCCACGGACTCGAGCGAAGGCGCGTCGGCATCGCCGGTGAATTGGGGACTGCCCATCGGCCAGCGGTCCGGTGCGAAGTTGCGGACATAGAGGAAGTCCGCGGTGCGCAGGGCGCGGTGAGGGTACGGCAGAAATTCTTCCCGCGCCGCGGCCACGTGACGCTCGCGCCCGGTTACCACCCAGGTGCGCCCCGGGTCGACCTGCCCGGATCGGTCCGATTGCAGCACGTTCAGAAAACTGCGGCCGGTCATCACGGCCGGCGGCTTCACGCCGCCGATCTCGAGGAAGGTGGGGGCCAGGTCTACCAGGTTTACGAAATCATCGACCACCCGGCCGCCTTTTCCGCCGGGGACGCGCGCCAGGAGCGCCACCCCGACGCCGAAGTCGTAGAGGTTGCATTTTCCTCCGGGTACGCCGGGCATTCCGTGGTCCCCGCTGATCACGAGGATCGTTTGGTCGAGCTCGCCGATCGCTTCGAGCTTCTGCAGCAGCACCCCCACGCCGGCGTCCCAGGCCTGGATCTCCCCCATGTAATCCGTGTAGTCGGCGCGCACCTCCGGTACGTCGGGCATGAACTTCGGCAGCCGGCCGCGGACCGCATCCGGCTCAATGCCCCAGAGCGCCTTGCCCGATCCTTTTTCGTACTTCCGATGGGTGAGGGTCGGCCCGAACCAGTAGCAGAACGGCTGGCCCGGTTTGCGGTCGGCCAGGAAAGCCTGGAAGTTGTCGGCTACCTGGCCGAGCAGCTTTGCTTTGGCCTCCGCGAACGTCATCCCCTGGCGCACCATCCGGGTGGCATTCTCGGAGAAATCGTTGAAGTCCCGCCCCGCCTTCTCGTAAGCGTGCTGCTGGCCACCGTACGGGGCATCCACCGGCGTGCCGGGGCTCCAGACCTTGTAGCTCTTGCCGATGTGATAGCCGGCGTCGCGCAGCAGCAGCGGGTAGCTGGGGATGGCGGGGTCCCACTGCGCCCCCTGGAGAATCGCACCGCGCCCGGTTCGGAAGAAATACTGTCCGGACAGAAGCGAGCTGCGGCACGGAGTGCAGCTCGGCGCGGTGACGAAGGCATTTTTAAAAAGAACGCCTTCCCGGGCGATGCGGTCGATGTTCGGGGTTTTGAGAATCGGATTGATGGAGGGTCGGGTCTCCACCGCGGAGTAGCAGTTGGCGTACCGGCCCCAGTCGTCGGCGAAGAGGAAGAGGATGTTGGGCCGCCGGGCCGCGGCAGCCAGGGAAGCAGAGCACAGGAAAAGAAAGGCCAGGGATCGAATGATGGCGTGTTTCATGTTATCTCCCAAACAGTAAGACAAGGCGTATGCCCGCTGCAACCGCCGCGGTGCACCGCTAAGTGAGGTTTCCGTCGCAGTCGAAGGTCATTTCGGCGGCGGGTCCCGCCACGCGCATGCCCGGCTTTCGCCGCGCTTCGTCGGCCAGGTTCTCCGAAACCAGCAGCCGGTCGAGCGACAGGGTATTCCGGATTCGCATCAGCCGCACCTGGCGCGGATTGCCTATCAGGCAGGTCTTGATTGCCGCCTGGACGGCCTGCCGGTCGTTGCGCATGACCATCGGTATCTTCCCGCCGACGATGGTGGTGGAGGTCAGCAGGTTGCAGTAGGTTTCGATCAGGTTGAATTTCCGCAGCACCCGCTCGGTGGTGAAGTCGGCGTTGCCCAGGCCGGTGGCGTTGCCGTCGGAGGGCGCGGTGATGTCCAGTACCGCAATGCGGGTGATTCGCGGGTCCCGGTCGGTGAGCGGCACATCCGCCGTGGCGTAACGGCCGACGACGTTGGGGTCGAAGCCCGCGCCGGAAATGTTCTTGCCGATCTCGTCGATGATCAGGACGTCGAGCGGGCTGATGGGCACCACCGGCATGAGCCTGCGGGCCTCCACAAGAAGGGCCGGCTCCCGCTGCGGGATCTCTGCGGCCGGGAGGACTTCCAGCCGGCAGGTCTCGTGATAGGCGTTTTCCACCAGCCCGACGCCGAAGAGGATCCTGCCGGAGGCCAGCGTAGCCCGGCAGAGGGCGATCAGGTTGTGCTCCATGCGGCCGTATCCCAGGGTGTGGCAGGTCTCAGCCCCCTTCTGCTTGCCCACTCCGATCACGATCATCTTGGACAGTCCGCTCTCGATCGTCCCCCGGAACGAAGTGTGCGGCTTGATACGGTTTACGACAACGATGCCGTCCGCCTGGGCGGCGATGGCGTCGACATAGGCCGGCAGGCCGTCGGGTGTCGTTCCCACCCGCACTACTTCCATGGTTGCCCGGATCGGCACGCCCATGGCATCTTCGGTGAACCCCATGTTCTTCAGCACGCCCCTCTGGCCTTCCGCCGTGGCACCCCCGTGGCTGCCCATGGCCGGAAACAGGAACGGTACCGCGCCGGCCTTCTTCAGCTCTTCGATCAGTGTCCGGGTGACCAGGGGCAGGTTGGCGATGCCCCGGCTGCCGGCGCCCACCGCCACTTTCATCCCCGGCCGGATGCCCGCCAGCACGCCGCCGGATCGCAGTTTCTCCCGCAACACCCGGGCCACATCGGCAAGCACCGGGCGATCGAAGGTCATTTCGACCGGCACCATCCTCGGCAGGGGAGTGTCCTGCAGAATGGAGTGGATGGGCGAGTCGGGCGGATTGGCCAGGTTGGCCGGCAGGGTCGTGGCCTCCGGGGGCGGGGCGGAGCCCGCTTCGATTGCGGCGAAGGCCGGATGGGTGCCGGCCAGGGCCAGCAGGGCGCCCGAGGAGGCCGCCCGGGCGGCAAAAGCTCTTCGACTGGACACGTCAGGATGGTTGTGTTTCATGATTGGGCCCGATCGATACAAAAGGGTTAAGGGACACGATACAACGATCTTTGGGATTTCACTTTTCCAGGACAAACCATTTTTTCAGGCGGATATCGCGGGAAGAGCTGCCGATCAGCACCTGAAACCGCCCGGGTTCGGCCACCCAGCCCCGCGCCGCGGGATCGTAAAAACTCAGATCCTGTGCGGCGATCCGGAACCGGACCTGCCGGCTTTCTCCCGCTCGGAGGCCGACCCGGGCGAAGCCCTTCAGGGATTTTACTTCCCGCTCCACGCGGGCGGTTTCATCCTGGAGATACAGCTCGACGATTTCGTCCGCATCCATTTTCCCCGTGTTGCGGACGGTCAGGCGGACGTCGAGGCTGTCCCCGGGTTTCATCGCCGGCTTATCCAGTTCGAGGTCGGAGTATTCGAAGCTTGTATAGGACAGCCCGAAGCCGAACGGAAAAAGAGGTTCTATGTTTTCCTTGTCGAAGTGGCGGTAGCCGACAAAAATTCCCTCCCTGTAATCGGCGACCGACTTGGTTCCCGGATAGGTGCCGTAGGCCGGGTGATCTTCCCATCGTTTCATCAGGGTGATGGGCAGCTTGCCGGAAGGGCTGATCCGGCCGAACAGAATATCGGCCAGGGCATTGCCCCCTTCCTGCCCAGGGTAAAAAGCCTCGATGACCGCCGGGACCTTGTCTATCCAGGCGCTCATCAGGATCGGCGTGGCATTGTTGAGCACGACCACGGTACGCGGGTTGGCGCGGACGACGGCATCCAGGAGCTCCCGTTGCTTTTGGGGCAGGGCCAGATCCTCCCGGTCCGTCGATTCCCCTTCCAGGTCTTTGTTCAGGCCGAGACACAGCACGACGCAATCGCTTTTCCGGGCCAGCCGGACGGCGCTTTCCAGCTTGTTTTCCGGTTCGATCGGCGCCAGTCCCAGCCGGCAGCTGGCGCTGCCCATATTCTCATAGAACTCCACTTTCAGGTCGTAAAGACGATCGGCCTCCATACGGACCGGTACAATTTTGAATCTGCCCGGCCGTGAGTCGATCCAGTAGTCGATAATCTTTTTCCCGTCCAGGTAAAGCCGGACGCCGTTGTCGGCCGCCAGTCCGATTTCATACCATCCGCTGCCCGGGGAGCGGAATTTGCCGGTCCAGCGCGCGGACCAGTGATTGAGGTTTACAGTGGCCGGGTCCGGAGAGCCTTTTTGCCCGGGATCGCGTCCGTCACCGTAGCCCCAGCTAAAATCGACCGAGGGTTCCGTGCGGGTCAGTACGGGCTGCCCTTCGAGATCCCGATTGTTAAAGTATTCCCCTTTGATTCCGGACGTTCCGTCCGGCAGCAGGTAATAGCGCGCTTCTGCGACCGGAAGTTCCAGCCGTTCGAGGGCGATGCCGCGCTCGAACGCGACGGCGGTTTTCCCTTTGGTTTGGGCCGCAATTCCCTCGTAAGGGGAAATACCGTAGTTGCCTTGCAGAAATCCGCTTCCGCCCCCGGACATCTGGGCCACATCGCCGTTCGGACCGATGACCCCGATGGATTGAATTTTTTCCGGGTCCAGGGGCAGGAAGTTGCGGTCATTTTTCAGAAGAACGATGCTTTTCCGGGCGGCCTCGAGGGCCAGAGCGCGTCTTTCGGGCGTATCGGACGGACCGTAATCCGCCTTGGCTTTATCGAACAGCTGCGCTTTGAACATGACCCGCAGCAGACGCCGGACTTTGTCATCGAGAACCTTTTCCTCCACCTGCCCGGCCCGGATTGCCTTGCGCAGCGGGTCTCCGTAGTAAAGGGCCACCGGCATTTCCAGGTCCAGACCCGCATGGGCCATTTTTACCGTGGAGCGCGCGCCGCCCCAGTCGGAAACGACCGCCCCGGTGAAGCCCCAGTCTTTTTTCAGAATCTCGTTCAGCAGGTGGTTGTTTTCGCAGCCGTAGTCGCCGTTGATCGAGTTGTAGGCGGCCATGATCGTCCAGGTATCCGCCTCCTGCACCGCGGCCTGGAGGGCCGGAAGGTAAATCTCCCGCAGGGCGCGTTCGCTGACCCGGACGTCCACGTCAAAGCGGTTCCATTCCTGGTTGTTGACGGCCATCACTTTGGTGCAGGTGATGATATTTTTGCTCTGCACCCCTTTCACGAATTCGACGCACATGCGGGCGGTCAGATAGGGATCCTCGCTGAAAAGCTCAAACGCCCGGCCTCCGAAAGGGGTGCGGATAATGTTGATCATCGGCGCCAGAAACATGTCGGCTTTGGCGATATGGGTTTCTTCCCCCATGTTCTCCGCCACCCGGCGCATCAGGCCGATGTCGAATGCAGCCGCCAGGTTGATGGTGGCCGAGTAATTCGTCGATTTGCCGGCCCGGTTGGGGCCGATGCCCCCGTCGGTCATGACAATTTCCGGAATGCCAAGCCGCGGGATGGCTTTGGTTTTAAACCCGAGGCCGCTCACCAGTTCGATTTTTTCCTCGAGGGTCATACGAGTGAGCAGGCCCTCCACCCTGGATTCCAGCGAATCGTCCTCGCTGCGATGGTTCTGGCAGGATTGCGTCGCCGGCAGGGCCAGAATCAATGCCAGAATAACGCGCCAGGAGACAGCTCTCCCGATTGTTCCCGACGCCCTGATCCCCCTGCCGACTTTGCCATGTTCCCATCTTTTTCCGGGTGCCATTTCGTTTTTCTCCTGTATCCCGGGAATATAGCGGGATTGCCGAAGGGAAGTCAAACGCGGAGCCCGGTTGATAATTTTTCCACAAACCGGGAGCGGCCCAGCGGGCCAAAGGCCGGGCCGGCCGCCGGGAAACTGCATCGAAGTCCTTGACAATGATTACCACAACGTAGTTAAATCAAACCAAACAGTGTTCTGTCGGAAAGACCGTGGGAGGTTCCGGGTACAGGGCCAGCGGCTGATACCGGCCGGCTTGCCCCCTGCATGGGCATTGATTCCTGGTGACGCAGGCATTCGGGATGGGTTTGCCGCGATGCCCTTTCCTTTCCGCCGGGATACCTTTATTCCCGATAGGAGATGCAATGAGAAGACTGGCGTTTAGTATGATGGTAGCTCTGGCCGTTTCCGCATGCGGTTCGTTCGCCGCGGACAGTTCTCTGGGTACCTGGAAGTTAAATCCCGGGAAATCGAAAAGTTCGGAAGCCAGACAGATAAAATCTCGAACGGATATTCGCGAGGCGGCTCCCGACGGGGCGGTTAAAATGGCGACGGACATACAATATGCCGACGGCACTTCCATGCAATACACCTACACCTGCAAGTATGACGGCAAGCCGTGTCCGACCACCGGTGCCCCCTTCGATACCATTTCCCTGAAACGGATGGACGCGAATACGGTAACCTTTGTGGTGAGCAAAGCCGGCGGGAAATATCATATGGAAGGCAAGTCGGTCGTTTCGGCGGACGGAAAAACCAGAACCCAGACCGCCAGCGGCACCAATGCCGAGGGCCAGCCGTCCTCCCACACCTACGTCTTCGACCGGCAATAGCGTAAAAGCCTGAGATCTTTTCCCGGCTTTCTGTGCAAAAAGAAAAGCGTGGCGGCCGGGGACATTCGCGCTTGCAGCTCCTCTTCCGCTACAAGCGGTTGCAGGAGCTTTCCTCCGGCATAGAGATTCTGATGTAAAATGGGTGCCGGGAAATCATGCCATATGAGGGGAAAGGGAGGTTGCGGATGAGGTTGCCATGCATCGTGGGACTCCTCTGCGCAGGGCTTGGGTTGAGTGCCGCCGCGCAGAACAGGACCGGCCGGGAGCTGCGGCCGGAGCCTGTGCTGACTCTGGAGCCGGGGCCAGGCAATCCGAGGAATTCGGAAGGGGACTTTATCCGCTTGAAGGACGGCCGGATTCTGTTTGCCTATTCTCATTTTACCGGGGGCTCGGACGATGATGCCGCCTCCCATATCGCCGTCCGGGCTTCGAAGGACGGCGGACGGACCTGGACGCAGCAGGACGAGATTCTGGTGCCCAATGAAGGCCGGATGAACACCATGTCCGTTTCCTTCCTCCGGCTTCGCAGCGGGGCGATCGCACTGTTCTATCTGGTCAAGCATTCGCCTGCCGATTGCCGGTTGGTGGTCCGCTTTTCGAAGGACGAGGCCCAAACCTGGAGCGAGCCGCGTCTATGCATGGAAACCGGGGGCCATTTCGTAGTCAACAACGATCGCGTCATCCAGCTGAAAGGCGGGCGCATCGTGGTGCCCGCCGCCCGGCACAGCCTGCCGGGCCAGGATTTTCGCCCGCGCGGCGAGGCGCTCTGCTTCCTGAGCGACGACGAGGGGCAGACCTGGCGGCCGGGCAGATCGATTCTCACCGCTCCGCCGGACAGCCGAACAGGGCTGCAGGAGCCGGGACTGATCGAACTGCAGGATGGCCGGCTGATGATGCTGTGCCGGACGGATCTGGGCTGCCAGTACCGCGCTTATTCCAGCGATGGCGGCGACACCTGGACGGATGCCGCCGCGAGCGATATCCTTTCGCCGGTTTCTCCGGCCACTTTGGGCCGCGTTCCGGGCAAGGGCGAACTGCTGATGGTCTGGAACGACCACCGGGCGATTGCGCCTTCGCTGCAGAATAGGCGGACGCCGCTCCGCGTGGCCCTGTCTCGCGACGAGGGCCGCTCCTGGGAGCGGGTGAAGAACCTGGAAACGGATCCCGACGGATGGTATTGCTATACCGCCCTCGAGTTCCTCAAGGACCACGTTCTACTGGCGTATTGTGCCGGCGACAGAAAAACGGGCGGACTGAATCGCACTCGGATTCTGCGTATGCCGATCTCCTGGTTTTATCGGAAGTGACAGCAGTCTGGCCGAAAAGCCTGCCTGCCGCACCCTCTGCCCGACCTTTCCCTTCCCCAGTATACGGATGGCCTCCTTCTTTCTTCCGGACCTTCCCGTCTTCCTGTGAAATGAGGGCTTACAGGAAGAAAGGAAGAGCGGGAAGAAAGGCGAAAGGGCAGGTCGGAAGAGACCTTATTACGAACATTTCATTGCCTGATAGCTTCGTACAAATTCGTTTTTACGAAGCTGTCCTCTCCTGACGGAGATGCAATAAGTGGCTTGGGCTGCCCGGCCGAATTCAGGTCTTGCACCGGAATGCGCCCTTGCCGACTCGCGGTTTTTTTCAAAGAGCCAATAATTTTTCTTGACAGTTCCTCCGAAAAGCGCTACGTTGCTTTTATCAAAGTTCCCAAAAAAGCGACCCTTGGCTCAAAAGGTATGCGTGTGTCTATACGTCGGAGTCCGCCGCGCCATTTCGAGCGTTGCCCATTCGGATGGCCCGGATATTATCGAGGAAAAGTTCCAAGCCACGCCAAATTGCGTCAGGAGGAAGAACAACCGTGAAAAAAACGTCCAACCAGGGTCTTACCTGTGTTTTGCTCTTTGCGGTCCTTTTGCTGGGAGGCGGTTATCTGGGCCGACCATGGCTGCAGTCGTATCTATGGGAGCAGGAGCTCGATCGGGAAATCGCTCAGCTGAAGCCGCAGATCGAAGGTTTCGAGGCGATGCAGAAGCAAAACCAGGAAATGGCCGCGAAAATCGAGTTTCTGGAAAATATCTTCTGCGAGCAGGACCGCCTGCTCGAAATTCTATCGGAGCTCACCGATATGTTTCCCGAAGGCACGTATCTCAATTTTCTGAATGCCCGGGAAGGTGTGCTGCTCCTGCAAGGTTTTTCCAATTCGGCTTCCCAGCTGCTCCCGTTGCTGTCCGGGTCCCGCTATCTGCAATCTCCCGAATTGCAGGCTCCCTTTACCCGCGATCCGATCACCATGAAAGAAAGGTTCTTTATCAAAGCCCGCATGGAGGCCAAAAAATGAATCCCACTCATCGAATCCGGAATGTTTTAATCGGGGGAGGAGTCTTCGGGGTCCTGTTTTTCTCGGCAATCTTCTGGGGACTGCCGGCGACCCAGGTCCCGACGGGGGACTCCGATAGCCTGGAGGCTAAAAAACAGATGCTGTCCCGTTTTCGGGCCCAGGCTGCCGTCAGGAATTTGCACCAGGCCCGGCAGGAGCAGAGTCAAAAACGGTTGGCCTCCTTTGAGCCTTTATTTCTGGAGGTCTCCGATCATATGCCGCCTTCCTCCCGACTGGAAGAAATCGTCCAAAAGGCCGCCGCCGAGAGCGGTTTGGTAGTCCAGCGAAGGGAACCCATCCAGCCCGGGCGCATCCATCCGGAATACCGGCAGGTCACCGTCCGGATCGATGCCCAGTGCACTCCGGAGCAGTTTACCGCCTTCCTGGTGGCAGTGCGCAGTTTTCCCAGGTTTTTGTGGATCACTGAAATCTCGTTGCGGTCTAGCCATATCAAGAACGGCATTCTGCTGTACCCGTCCGTCCTGGTGTCGGCAATTATCAAAAGTCCGGAAAGCCCTGGAAGTGAGAAGTCCGGCAATCCCGTCATCTCCTCCCGTCCTTGAGTTCAGGGGTCCAGGGGATGTGCAGGAATCATGTTCTGGAGGGAAAGAAAAATGAGTCGTAATATCCTGGCTCTGAATCTCCTGCTCGTGTTGCTCTGTCTTATTCTGGGATGGCAGACCTATCGGGATACTCGAAAGTTTCAGACGGAGAACGGATCGATCCCCGTCCCATCGCTGCAGGAAATGAGCCCAAAACCTTTCCGTTCGCCGTGTGCCACCGCACGAGGCCCCGTCCAGGCGGCCGACTACCGGAGGATCGCCTCTCAAAACCTGTTTTGGGAAAGCCGGAAAGCGCGTGGATCCGATGGCGCGGCCCGGGCGAAATAAGGCGGGGACAGCGGTGTAGAGCGTGTTTTTTTTATACCGCCTGGTGGGATCAGCTCATAAAAAAGTCGGAAAGACCGGTGGCCGCGGCGCGCGGCCACCGGTGGCGAATGCACCCACCCGGACGGGCCGGAGGGGGCGAAACGGTTATGCTTTCCTGGGAACCACGAAGCCCGGCCGATACGGACGGGTGAGCAGTTCGTCGGCCTTTTTGTTGCCTTTGAATTTTTCCTTCCTGGGATCCATCTGCAGGGGCATCCCCACGGTCAGGTTTTCCTTGGCAATGTCCACTCCGTTGGCGGCCAGGTGTTCCAGCATGCGGGCGTAGGCTTCCTCCATCCCCTTTTCGCTTTTGATCCTGGCTTTGACCTCGTCCGGGCTGCACTTCTTTCCGAGGAGGTAGGATATGTTGCCGGTGTGGCACAGGGCGCTGCTCAGGTGCCCTTCGAGCACATCGGCGTTCAGGTCGGCCACATTGCGGCTGCGGACCGCCTTGATAAAATTCTCGTAGTGGCTGGAGGTCCCTTTCCACTCCTTGATCTTCTTGCCTTCCTTGTCGAAGGCTGCGGCGGAGGTATAGCTCGGAACCGTTACGTGTCCGCCTTCGCATTCGATCACGATGCCGATGTCCGCTCCTTTGTACTTGTCCATTTCACGGACACCGCTTTTGGAGGGCAGCCCGCGGACTTCGAAAATCAGAGGGGCCGCCGGATAGTCGTGCAGGATCAGCTGGGTATTCGGGGTTTCCCCGTCGTCCGTGTAGCCGACCCGGCCTCCCAGGCTGAAAATGCGCGGGGAAAGGGCCATCTCCCCCAGGAACCAGCGGGCCACGTCCATTTCGTGGATTCCCTGGTTGCCCAGGTCGCCGTTGCCGGTATTCCAGACCCAGTGCCAGTCGTAGTGCAGCCGCTTGCGGGTCAGAGGCAGCTTGAGCGCCGGTCCGCACCAGAGATCGTAGTCGATTTCCGCCGGTACCGTCTGGGGCCCGTCCACCTTGCCGATGGTGTCCCTTCGCTTGTAGCACAGGGCGCGGGACACCTTGATCCTGCCGAGATTGCCGGCCCGTACCCAGGCCACGGCCTCCTTGATGCCGGTAACGGAGGAGCGGCTCTGGGTGCCGGCCTGCACGATTTTCTTGTGCTTGCGGGCGTACTCCACCACCCGCCGGCCTTCCGACACATTGTGGGAAATGGGCTTTTCCAGGTAAACGTCTTTCCCCGCCTGGATGGCCCAGATGGCGCCCAGGCTGTGCCAGTGGTTGGGCGTGGCGATGGAGACGGCATCCACGTTCTTGCTTTCCAGCAGCTTGCGGACGTCCGTGTAGGTTTCCAGGCTGGGATTCTTTTCCTTGAGCCGCTTGGCGGTGGCTTCCAGGATCCGGCTGTCCACGTCGCAGAGCGCCGTCAGGCGGACGCCGGGCACCGAACCCAGTCCGCTGATGTGGTCCCGGCCGCGCCCGCCGAAACCGATGACCGCAACGCGGATGTCGCTGTTGGCGCCCAGCACCTGGGACCGGGAGCCGGTCGTCCAGACGGCCGCCGCTCCCAGGGGGGCAAATCGTAATAGATCGCGTCGAGTAATCTGGGGCATACGTACTTTTCCTTCTTAAAAAATTGATAAAGGGAGGATCTTTCCAGACGAACCGTTTCCGGACCCATCCCGCTTTGACGAGTTGATTCTAAGGGGCAACCTCCGATGGCGTCAAGATCAGCGGGATGGAATTATGATAAAGCCGCCAGGCGTCCCCGTATACCGGCAACGAGCCATTCCTCTTTTCTCCCGCTCTTCCTTTCGTACGGTAAGCCCGGACTTTTCACAGGAAGGCAGGAAGGTCAGGAAGGAAGAATAAAGCCGTCCGGGTTTTTCGAATGGGGAGAGGGGTTTTTTGCACCTCCATCCATAAAAAGCCTCCGGCAAGCCACGCGGCTCCGGGTCTTGCCAATCGCCGGGAGGGAATTTAGAATTGACGAAGGAATTGTGGTTAGGAAACAACTCCCTGGAAAACCAATCTAGCGGGTCGATGGGCTACAGATGGATCCATTCCTACACCGAAGACCCCCTGGGACTATCGGCCGGCGGGAACCTGCCTCCGGCGGAATGACACGCGCTTTGGAAAGTCAGGTCACCCAGTTTGGCATTCCGCTGGGTTACTCCGCATTCCCCACAGCGCTTCTATTTACTGCTCATCGCCCGGTGGGCCGACCGGTGCGAGGAGAGCCCGGCCTTCTCTGTCGGCAGCCCAACTCCAGCCGGGGGATTCGAAAATCTGGAGGCGGAGAATCAGAAGCAACAGCCAACTCGCCGAGATAACCTTTTCGGCTCCATCCCTCTCTATCGAGGGATGGAGCCTTTTCCGGATCGATTAACTTTCGCTTGCCCCGTATCGGTCGGCGGTCATGCCGCAACCGGGGTTCGTTCCGGGGCTAATCGATGCTTTGATCCGGATCGAAAGCGACCGGATGGGCCGGCGCTGTTTGCAATATTCTGTTGGTCAGCGAAGAGGGCTTGGAGGTGTTCCACCAAATTCCTTGCGGGCCATACCATTCCATTAATTTCCTGGAAAGGTTGACATCGATCGGCTGATTCCATACGGTCGGAGCCGTATCAATGCCCAACCCGAAAGCATCGGCGCGCGTTCCATGGCAGGAGACGGCACAGGCGTTCGGCATGCCGCCGCCGCTTTGGTACTGGATCGTTTTTTCCGGAGCGATCGGTTCGAAAGTATGGGAGCGGATGTCGTAAGGAGCTCCGCTGGCGGCGATTTTGGGCATATGGCATTCCACGCATCGTGAAAGGCCCAACACACGATCCGGACCGTAGGGATGCCGGCTGTGTTCGGAAGTCACCTGGGCAATCTTATTAACATTCGCCGCATACTTGGCAACTTCGGCCTTGGTGATGGCTGCAAAGGGACCGTGGGTGGCGTGACAAGCCAGGCAAAGTGTGTTGTCGGATACCTTGGTCGGTATTGTCAAATCGCCATCTTTGATCTGCGTGACAACCTGGTGGCGGTTTGTCCCGGCGCGATGAGGATTATGGCATTCCGTGCACACGACTTTATGGAAGGCGAAGGAGGGCTTTCCGGAGACAGCCATGTCCTCCCACTGCTGATGATGCTGTCTTGAGTTTCTTCCATCCCCCCAAAGGCCGGGCGCTTCCTTATAATAATTGCTGAGGGGCTCAGCCTGTCCGGGATAGTATTGAAGTTTCGAATCCTCCTTATAGGGCCAGTCGTGGGTACCAGCCGGAACGGACTTGACCCGGACGTGGCATTGGGAGCAAATTTCATTCTGCTTCTCCGGTGTCAGTTTACCCGGATGGACGATCTTCGCTGGATTGCCCCCTCCCAGAACATGCAGGGAACCGGGCCCGTGGCACGCCTCGCAACCTATATTCAGAATGTCCGCATTCCCATCGCCGTCGAAATCGAAATAAGATGGGTCTTCCGGATAGTAAAGAGCCGCAGGAAAAGGTCGGTAGAGCCACTCGCCCGATGCCGTCTTTGCCAGCGTGCGAATACCGGTCGTGTGGCAGCCGATACAGCTTTTGGACTGGGTCGCCGCATTGGTGGCGATTTTGGCAGCGGTCACCGTCGAGTCGTATTTGGGAGCAAAAGTCGTCGGATCATACCAGTTGTTCGGGTTATAGAGCACATAGGCATTGGTCGCTTCGTTATATTGAACCGGAGACGTATAGGAGTCCTGGGAAAGCGAACCGTCCGCCAGCGGCACCCTTACCGCGTACCGCTGTTTCCAGTCGCCCGTACCGCCGTGGGTAAAGAGAACCGGCATCTTCAGGGTGCCGATCGTCACGTAGTAGGTATCCTTCTCCAAAGCAAGGATGGGAGCATTCGGCTTATACGGGTCGAAGACGGACTTGATCCGATTAAAATCAAGACCCTGGGCGAAATCGTCGATTCCGTTCCGGTCGTAGTCGTTCATGACCCCTTTACCGTTTTGAAGGCTATAGGCGGACATGGGTCTGCGGTATGCCAAAGCGTGTTTGGTTTCCCGCCAGGAGGCGGCTTCTTTATGACAGGCGATACAAATTTCAGAGCCGAGGTAAACACCCCGCTGTAAATCGGCCTGTGTGTAATAGGTGCCCAGCATGCGGCTGATTTTGCCGGAAGACAGAAGCTGTTTAACTTCCGCTTCCAGCGGCTTATCATGAGAGGAGGAAATCTTGATTTGGTTGTTGTCCGCCCGGCCGGTCCATATGGCCAAGCCCAGACAGGCAAAAACGAACGTAGCTTTCATTTTCATAAAGTGCCCCGAGTTAAGAAAAAGTTGAGAACGATCATTCCATCGCAGCAAAGTCAATCTGTCACATGCGGCGGTCCCCGTTTTGGCTATGCCGTGCCTACAATACTTGGCTTTGCAATCGCAAAAGGAAATCCATCGGGAAACTTTATCGCCGGCAATGCCGGTGTGTCAAGGTCGACAGCTCGTCGGCCTTTTGGTTACCTTTGAATTTTCTCTTCCTGGGATCCGTCTGCAGGGGCATGCCCACGGTCGGGTTTTCTCTGGCATGTCCACTCCGTTGGCGGTCAGGTGTTCCAGCATGCGGGCGTAGGATTCCTCCATCCCATTTTCGCTTTTAATCCTGTGGTAGACCTCGTCCGGGCAGCACTTCTTTCCGAGAAGGCAGGAGATGTTGCCGGTGCGAGGCAGGGCGCGGGACACCTTGATCTTGCCGAGCTTACCGTCCTGCACCCAGGCTGCGGCCTCCCCGGTGCCGGAAACGGAGGAGCGGCTCTACGTTCCGGCCTGCATGATTATCCTGTGCTTGCGGGCGAATTCCACCACCCGCCGGCCTTCCGATACATTGTGGGAAATGGGGTTTCCAGGTAAACGTCTTTCCCCGACGGGGTGGCCCAGATGGCCCTGCCAAAGGGCAACCCTCGACGGTGTCAAGATCGGTGGCAGGGAATTATATTAATGCCGCCAAGAGTCCCCGTATGCCGGAGCCAGGCCCTTCCGCCTTTTTTCCCGCACTTCCTTTCTTGTTGTAAGCCCGGTCTTTTCACAGGAAGACGGGAAGATCAGGAAGGAAGAATAAAGCCGTCCGGGTATTTCGGATGGGGAGAGGGATTTTTTGCACCTCCCTCCATCTGTCGCCTCCGGCAAGCTACGCGGCGCCGGGTCTTGCCAATCGCCGGGAGGGAATTTAGAATTGAAAAAGGAGTTGTGGTTGGGAAAGGAGAGATTAATGATCAGGGGTGCGAGTTTTCTGCTGGTGCTTTGTCTGTGGTCCTGGTCCCCGGGGGTGGCCGCGGTGCCGCCCGCTTCCGGGGAGATCCTGCTGGTGCCGATCGACGATCGGCCGGCCGTGGCCCAGTTTGCGGTGATGATCGGCGCCATCGCCGACCAGGAGGTGCGGATGCCTCCCGCGGAGCTGCTGGGGCGCTTCACGCGGCCGGGCGATCCGGAAGGGATCGACCGCTGGCTGCGGGCTCAGGATTATCGGAAAGTCGACGCCGTCATCCTTTCGGCGGACATGCTGGCGTACGGGGGGCTGATCGCCTCGCGCTCCCCGAGGGTTCCCGCCGAAAAAGCTCTGGAGCGCCTGGCGTTTTTCCGCTGGTTCCGGAAGAGCCACCCCCGGGTTCCGGTGTACGCCTTCAGCGTGCTCATGCGGGTCGCCCCCACGGCTGAGGCCTCCAACCGGTCCTGGAGGGAGCCGCTGGCCCGATGGGCGGAGCTCAAGGACCGCGTTCCCAAGACGGGCGATCAGCGCCTTGCCGCCGAGCTGGCCGATCTCGAACAGAAGCTGGATCCGGCGGTGACCGCCGACTACCTTTCCGCCCGCCGCCGGGATCTGCAGGTGAACCTGGCCATGCTCGAGCTGCGGAAAGACAAAATCATCGATTCGCTGATTCTGCTGCAGGACGATGCCCGCGAATTCGGTCTGCACCGCCAGGATCAGGAGGAAATCCGGGCCCGGCTGCGGGAGCTGCAGCTGGAGTCGGCGGTTCCCATCTACAACGGTGCGGATGAAGGGTCGCTGTCGCTCCTCAGCCGGGCGGTTCTCGAAAAATACCGGCGGGTCCCGCGGGTCATGCCGGTCTATTCCTCGACCAAGAGCAGGGAAGTGATCGCCCCGTTTGAAGATCAGCCGCTCCAATATACCGTTGAGCATCAGATCCTCTCCTCCGGCGCCCGGCTGGCCGACGAAAGCCATCCGGCCGATTACCTGCTGTACATCAACGCTCCCCGGACCTCCGACGCGGAATTCAGCGACTTTACGCGTCGCCTGACGGCGGATGTCCGCCAGGGAAAGCCGGTGGCGATTGCCGATATCCTGTTTCCCCCTCCTCATTACAGCGGCGCCGATGAGCGGCTGATCCGCGTCCTGGAAAAGGAAGGGCTGTTCGACCGCCTGGCGGCCTATGCCGGCTGGAACACCGCCGGGAATGCGCTGGGGACGGCCATTCCGCAGGCCAATTTGCGCATCCTGTCCGCCGCGGTCACCGGGGATTCGCCGGAGAAGGCCATGCGCGCGCAGGCCGCGCAGATCGCCTTTCTCCTGCACCGCTTCTGCGGAGACTACATTTATCATGATGTGGTGCGTTTCGAAATCAACCAGGAGCTGCGCAAAGGATCCACCGATCCCACCGACGAATTCACCGGGGATCTCTACCGCCGGATCAACCGCCGGACGGAGGAGCAGCTCCGGCCGCGGATCGAGGAGTTTTTCCGCCGCCACTTTCGGGGCCGAAGCTACCCGGTGGCGGCCGCCGGCGCCTCGGCAGCCATGATCATTCGGGATCTGACCGATCTGCGGATCCGCCTGCCCTGGCCGAGAACCTTCGAAGTCACCGTAGAGTACAAAGTCAACTACTCCCTTGGAAACTGACGCATGCAAGGAGGGCCTATGGAAGCCAGGGATTACATTCAACTGGAAGAGCAGTTCGGAGCCCATAACTACAAGCCGCTGGACGTCGTTCTGTCCCGCGGCCAGGGGGTCTGGGTCTGGGATGTCAGCGGAACGCGCTACCTGGATTGCCTCTCCGCCTATTCGGCCGTCAATCAGGGGCACTGCCACCCCCGGATCCTGGAGGCGCTCATCGACCAGGCCCGCCGGCTGACCCTGACCTCGCGGGCCTTCCGCAACGACCAGCTCGGGCTTTTCTACCAGGAGCTCTGCGAATTGACCCGCTCCCACAGTGTGTTGCCGATGAACAGCGGGGCGGAAGCCGTGGAGACGGTGATCAAGACGGTGCGCAAGTGGGCCTACCAGGTGAAGGGGGTCCCCGAGGACCAGGCGGAGATCATCGTCTGCGCCGACAATTTCCACGGCCGGACGATCACCATCGTCGGCTTCAGCACCGACGAGGGTTCCCGGGCCGGGTTCGGGCCCTTCACGCCGGGATTCCGGATCATTCCCTTCGGAGATGCCGGGGCCCTGGAGGCGGCCATTACACCCCACACCGCCGGGTTCCTGGTGGAGCCCATCCAGGGGGAAGCCGGCGTGATCCTTCCTCCGGACGGATTTCTGAAGCAGGCCAGGGAAATCTGCACCCGAAACCGGGTGGTCCTCATTCTGGATGAAATTCAGACCGGCCTGGGGCGCACCGGAAAGCTCTTGGCCGAGGAGCACGAGGGGATCGAGGCGGATTTGTCCCTGATCGGCAAGGCTCTGTCCGGAGGCTTCTACCCGGTATCCGCGGTGCTTTCCAACACGGAGGTGATGAGCGTGCTGCACCCCGGGGAACACGGCAGCACCTTCGGCGGCAATCCGCTGGCCTGCGCCGTGGCCCGGATGGCGCTGCGCGTGCTGAGGGAAGAGGGGATGATCGAAAACGCCGCACGGATGGGAGAGTATTTCCTGGCCGGCCTGCGTGCCATACCGAGCCCCCGGATCCGGGAAGTCCGCGGGCGGGGGCTGATGATCGGCCTGGAGCTATGGCCGGATGCGGGAGGAGCCAGGCCCTATTGCCTGCAGCTGAAGGAAAAAGGAATGCTGTGCAAGGATACCCACAGCCACACCATCCGGATTGCCCCGCCCCTGGTCATTACCCGGGAAACGGTGGACTGGGCCCTGGAGCAGATAACCGCCGTTCTCGGCGCGGGAGAATAGGAAATGATCGAAAACGTCCTTATCATGGGCGCCGCCGGGCGCGACTTTCATAACTTCAACGTCTACTTCCGGGACAACCGCCGTTACAACGTGGTCTGCTTTACCGCCACCCAGATTCCGGATATCGACGGGCGGCAGTATCCGCGGGAGCTGGCCGGGGAGCTGTATCCCCGCGGGATTCCCATTTATTCCGACGAGAGGCTGGCCGAGCTGATCCGCGAGCACCGCGTCGACCTGGTGGCCTTTTCCTACAGCGATGTCCCCCACCTGGAGGTGATGCACAAAGCCTCCCTGGTAACCGCTGCCGGCGCGGATTTCATCATCATCGGAGCCTCCTACACCATGCTCCGCTCGCAGAAGAAAATCGTTTCGGTCTGCGCGGTGCGCACCGGCTGCGGGAAGTCGCAGACCTGCCGCGAGGTGATCCGCATCCTGAAGAAGTCGGGCCGCAAGGTGGTTTCCGTCCGCCACCCGATGCCCTACGGGGATCTGACCCGGCAGGTGGTCCAGCGCTTTTCGGAATATGCGGACTTCGATCGGCACCGCTGCACCATCGAGGAGCGGGAGGAGTATGAGCCGGTGGTGCGCACCGGAACGGTCATCTACGCCGGCATCGACTACGGGAAGATCCTGGCGGAGGCGGAGAAGGAAGCGGACATCATTATCTGGGACGGCGGGAACAACGATACACCTTTTTATAAGCCCGACGTGCACATCGTGATTTTCGATCCGCACCGTGCGGGCCACGAAACGGCCTATCATCCCGGGGAAACCAATATGCTTCTGGCAGACATTGCGGTCATCAACAAGGTCGACAGCGCCGACCCGGAGAATGTGGAGCAGGTCCGCCGGACCATTCTGCGGCACAACCCCCGCGCCCGGATCGTGCTGGCCGATTCCGAACTGCAGGTGGAAAATGCCGCCGAAATCCGCGGAAAAAGGGTGCTGGTGATCGAAGACGGGCCCACCCTGACGCACGGGGAGATGGCCTTCGGTGCCGGGGTGATCGCCGCCCGGAGATACGAGGCCGCCTCGCTGGTCGACCCCCGCCCCTTTCTGGCCGGGACTTTGCAGGAAGTGTTCGAAAAGTACCCGCGCATCGGGCCGCTCCTGCCGGCCATGGGATACAGCCCGCAGCAGATCAGGGACCTGGAAGACACCATCAACCGTGCGGAATGCGATCTGGTGCTCTCGGCCACGCCCATCGACCTGACCCGGCTGGTGCAAATCCGCAAGCCCACCCTGCGGGTGCGTTACGAGTACCAGGATCATGGCGAACCTACCCTGGAGCAGCTGCTGGCGGACTACTTACCGGTTCCTTATTCGGGATAGCTTCGCAAAAAATCGGACTGGTGCCTTCCGGAAGAGGCCTTTCTGTCTCCGGGGGAGAACGTGCGGGCCGTCAAGGATTTGTATTCAGCAAGGCGGGCGGAATGCCCGCTGACATAATAGCCTGGGGTGGAGCGCAGCGGAGCCTGAGGTCGGTTTGCCTTACGTACGAGGGTCTGAAAGCCCGAGACCCATCCTCTGTTGTCGATCCTTTACAAAGATTTTTGCCCGGGACCTTCCTTTGGGGATAAGGCGAAAGAATGTCTCGGGCTTTCGCCACTTATTGCCGCATCATCGTTCGTGAGGGCGGCGCAGAAATTTTGTTTCGTTCCGAGTTCAAGCTTCAGCCGGATCCGGCCTGCCGTCGGGGCAGATCGGCATGGAAAAAAAGAACTGGCTTCCCCGTCCGGACGGGGAATGGCGGTGGCCGATGGCCCCTCCGTGCGCTTCGATGATGAATCGGGAAACGGCCAGGCCCAGGCCCGTCCCCTTGACTTTCCGCGGTGCGCTCAGCTGGGCGTACTGGTCGAAGAGCAGCGGCCGATACTCTTCCTCGATGCCTTCGCCGTCATCTTCCACCATCACTTCCAGCACTTCGGGACGGATCTTCCGCACCGCAATGCGCACGTTCCCTCCGGCCGGGGTGAACTTGACCGCATTGCTCAGCAGGTTGTTGATCACCTGGGTGATCTTGTCGGAATCGGCCAAAATCCTTGCCGATTGCGCCTCCGGCTGGATTTCGCAGCGGACCTGGATTTCCTTCTGCTGAAACAACGGGGCCAGCAGCTCCAGGGCCTCGGAAATCAGCGGGGCCAGGGTGATTTCCGCCTTGTTGAGCACCATCTTTCCCGCTTCAAACTTGGAATAGTCCAGCATGTCGTTAATCAGGGTCAGCATTTTTTCCGAAGACTGCACGATGACGTCGCAGGTCTTTTTCACGCTCATCCGCTCCGGAAAAATCCGCAGGGCGTCGGCATAGCCCATCACCGCGGTCAGCGGGGTGCGCAGCTCGTGAACCAGCATGGCGGTGAAGTCGGCCTTGAGCTTCAGCTCGTTCTCCAGCCGCTTGGTCTCCAGCCGGTCGGTGAGACGCGCCGTCCGGATCCGGAAGGCCAGGCCCAGAAGGCCCACGAAGCCCGCCGCCAGCAAGACGGTAAACGACCAGGTCTGCCAGAAGGGTGGAGTGATCACGATGCGGATGGAGGCTCCCTCGGAATTCCAGATTCCGTCGTTGTTGCTCCCTTTGACCTGAAAACGGTACTCGCCGGGTTTCAGGCTGGTAAAGGAGGCAAACCGCCTCGTGGAGGGGGTCTGGATCCAGTCGACGTCCAGGCCTTGCATCCGATAGGCATACCGGTTCTTGCTTGGTGCGGTAAAGTCCAGGGCGCTGAACTCGAAAGAAAACAGGTAGTCGCGATGGGAGAGCACGATCTCCCCGGTCTCGGAAATGGGCCGGGGCAGGGCCACGTCCTTGTTCAGCTTCTGGAAAGAAGTCAGCACCACTGGCGGAACGACCTCGTTTTCCCGTATGGCCGCGGGGAAGAAGAAATTGAACCCGCGAATCCCTCCGAAGAACATTTCCCCGTTGCGGCTACGGAAATAGGATCCGCCGTTGAATTCGTTGCTCTGCAGGCCATCCAGCTCGTTGTAGTTTTTAACGGCCATGGTCTCCGGATCCAGGCGGGACAAACCGTTCAGGGTGCTGATCCACAGCATGCCCGCTTCGTCCTCCAGCATGCCGTAGATGGAGTTACTGGGCAGTCCTTCCGGAACTCCATAGTGCGAGAAGGTGGTTCTTTCCGGGTTGAGCCTGTTGAGGCCGCCCCCCCAGGTGGCGATCCAGAGGTTGCGCCGGCGGTCTTCGTACAGGGCGAAAAGGAAATCGTTGTTGAGCCGGCCGGCTTCTTCGGGGGCGGCCCGGAAGGCGGTGAAGCGGCCGGAGCCGGGGTCCAGCCGGCAAAGTCCGCCGCCGTAGGTGGCCACCCACAGCACCCCGCTCTGGTCGTGCAGCAGGCCGCGTACGATGTTGCTGCTGATGCTGCCGGGATCTCCTTCCCGCGGCAGGTAGCGTGTAAATCGGCCGGTGCGGCGGTCCAGGCGGTTCAGGCCCCCGCCATGAGTTCCTACCCAGAAGTTGCCGTTGCGGTCCTCATAAAGGGCCCGGATCTCGTCGTGGCTGATGCTGCTGCTGTCCTCCGGCCGGTTGCGGTAAGCGAAGAAAGTCCCCCGGCTGCGGTCGAACCGGTTCAGGCCGCCGCCGTTGGTGCCCAGCCAGAGAGTGCCTTCTCTGTCTTCATAGACCAGCCGCACGATGTTGCTGCTCAGGCTGGTGGGATCGCCGGGCCGGTGTCGAAAGTGGGTGAAGCGGTCCGCGCGGCGGTCGTAGCGGTCCAGACCCCCGCCATGGGTGCCGATCCAAAGGATGCCGCTGCCATCTTCCAGAAGGCTCCAGACGATATTGTTGCTGAGCCGGTCCGGGTCTTCCGGGTCGACCTGAATATGGGAAAACTGCCGTTTGCGGATCTTGGTGATTCCGCCGCCATAGGTGCCGATCCACAGCACGCCGGAACGGTCTTCCCGGATGGAGCGGATCTCGTTGTTGCTCAGGCTGTTGGCTTCCAGCGGGGAAAACCGATAGGCGGAAAAGCTTCCGTCCCGGGGATCCAGGGCGATCAGCCCGTTGCCGCCTGTTCCCACCCACAGAATGCCATCCCTGTCCTCCAGGAGCGCATAGACCGGGAAGTGTTCGGGGGACGGGAAGCGTGCCGATTGCAAAGCAAAGGGAGTAAACGCTCCCGATGCAGGGTCAAACCGGTAGATCCTGCTGCCTTTGGTGCCGACCCAGATATGGCCGGACCGGGCGCGGTGCAAGGTCCAGATGCAATCGCTATCGGAGCCGGCAGGCGCCCCGGGTTCCGGCCGAAAGACGGAAAACAGGTTGCTCTTCGGATCGTATCGGTTCAGGCCGCCGCCGTTGGTGCCGATCCACAGGATGCCTTCCGCATCCTCGCAAAGGGCGTATATTTCGTCCTGCGAAAGGCTGCCGGCGATTCCGGGCTGGGAATGGAATACCCGGAAGGTCTTCCGATCGGGGTCGAGCCGGTTCAGGCCGCTGTCCGTACCCACCCATATCGCCCCCTGCCGGTCCTGGAGCACAGACCGCACCACGTCATTGCTCAGGCCCTCGGTGCCGGCCGCCGGAAGAGCGCGCGGAAAGCGCGTGAAGCGGTCCAGGCGAGGGTCGTAGCGGTTCAGCCCACCGTGGAAGGTTCCCACCCAGATCTCCCCTTCACGGCTTTCCAGCAGGGATAAGATGTTCCCGTGGCTCAGGCTGGCCGGATTTCCTTCCACCTGCTTGTAAACCTGGAAGCCGTAGCCATCGTAACGGTTGAGGCCCTCCTCGGTTCCGAACCAGAGAAACCCGCGGTGGTCCTGCAGGATGCAGGCCACGATGCTTTGGCTAAGGCCTTCCTGGATCGAGAGCCTCTCGAATCCCAGGTTGAGGCGCGGTGCTCCGAAGCAGGGGGGGAGCAGCAGGAAAAGAAGCAGCGTCAAAAATCCGCCGCGGTCAGGGCCCCGGGCGGCATGCACGCCGGTTCCGCCCGGCCCCGGATGCCTGCCAGTGATCGAAGGGTCGGTCATGGCCAAGATGATACCAGGGATGCGGGAGAAAATCAAAACGCAATCGGACAGGAAAAAAAGTGGTAAGACGGGCGAATAAAGCCCTGCCGTTTTCGTAATACATAAGCGGAAAGCAAAAAAGCGGTCGGATAAGGCCGAGTTTGGAGGGAGTTATGCTGGAACTGGCTGGCCTGTTTTTTTTATTTCTGGTGGCGGGAGTGGTTTTTGTTGCCGCCAAGCTTTTATTCAAACTGATTTGCCTGCCCATAACCGTCGGGTTCTGGGCGGTCAAGCTGCTGTTCGGGCTTCTGTTTACCGTGCTGGGGGGGCTGGCCCTGCTGGTTCTTTTGCCGATCGGCCTCCTGGCCCTTCCGCTGCTGATCGTGGCCGGCGTTTTCGGCGTCCTGCTGCTCCCGGTTTTTCTCCTGGTTAAGATATTCACCTGATGACTAATTGAAAAGTCATTGTCTCCTTTCGACAAGCCCTTGCGCTTTTCTTCCCGCTCTTCCTTAATCTTCCTGTGTGCCCCGGTCCTTTCACAGGAGGACGGGAAGATCCGGAAGTTCGGATGGGGAGAGAGACTTTGTGCGGGATGGCAAAGAAGAAGCCGGATTGCGCGGATTCCCCGGTCGGTTATCCGGGTGGCAGTGAGCTTTCCATTCTGGCCAACGCGGCTTCCGGGGAAAAGACTTCGATTTCTCCCAGGTCCCGAAGGGAGGTCCCATCGGCCATTTCAGTCCCGACCGGCAGGATAATTTTGTTCCGGCCCTGGGGATCCCGGATCAGGGCCTGCTGTAGCTCCCAGCGGCAATAAATGGATTGCAGGAAGGCCGGAGACAGGATTGCCACAAACATCCGGCAGGTCCGGAGCCGGCCGATAGCCTCCGCCAGGCGCCCCGGGTCCTCCTCGGAAAGTGCCCCGGCGTGGAACACGCGGATACCGGGCCTGCAGGCCTGCAGCGGCTCCAGCAGTCTGACCTGCGCCCAATCCCTCGTTTCCGAGGGACAACTCAGGTAAACGTCCACCGGCAAAGGAGGCGGATCCGCACCCACCTGCCGCTCCCAGGCGGCCGCCAGGCAGGAAAGCCTGTGCAGGTCATCCTCCACGGACAGGGACGGGAGGTCCTGACGAGTATGGAGTGTCGATGGTTCCGCCTGGGTGGCATACTGCAGAAACAGCTCCTCGATTCCATCCGGAGCCAGCACTGTGCCGGACCGCGGGGAATCCACGATGGTAAAGGAGTGGCTGCGCCCGTCGTACCAGGGGTCCGAGTTGTCATAACCGGGCCGGGCCGGGCTATCCAGCCGGTCATCTCTGCCCAGCATCCGGATCCGGGCCAGGCTTTCTTCCCGGTCGAGCCATCCGCCCATCCCCCGCAGGCTCACCCCGCTTTCCGGCTTGACCGAAAGGATGCAGCGGCCGCGGGACGGCCCGGCCTCCTCAAAAATGCAGAGCGCGGTGAACCCGGCCCCGCCGGCGGATCTTTGGGCATCGGTGCGGGCCCAGTCCTTGAAGAACAGGCAGCGGTCCGGATCGCCCGGGCTCTGCACGTGCCGGATCAAAAGGCCATCCACCTCCATCGCTCCGCCGAAGAGGGAGGGGAGGCGCAGGGAAACGGCGCGGGCATGGCATTCCGGATTTTCCATCTTGGCCCGGTAGCGCTGCATGTCCATGCGGATTTCCCGGCGGTCGATCTCTCCCAGGACTTCCGGGCAGGAGAAGGCGTCCACGGCGATCAGCGGAATCCCTTTCCGAACGCTTTCCTCCAGGGCGTAGGCTACGACTTCCAGGCCCTCCTCCACGCATTTGCGCCAGCGGTCCTCCGGGCGGCGCCAGGACCGCAGTGCGTGTCGATGGACAATCGCCAGGTAGGCGGTATACAGGGAAAACGGGTTTTCGGGGGTCAGCCCCAGGTAGCCGCCGTCCACCCGGTCCAGATAATAAGCCAGGCTCTCGCTGCCTTCCGGCAGCTCCCCGCAGCGCAGCAGCCGCATCGCCAGGTAGGCGGAAGCGACGCAATCCAGGTCCGGTTCGTGGTGGAGCGTCAGGGTTATCGGGGTCTCTCCGGCGCTCGCCCCGGACCGCACCTGGCGCACAAAGTCCGGGTGGGTAAGGATTAAACGGGCAGTCGAGCCGGCATAGGAACTCAGGTGATGGTGGTCGATTACTCCCGGGCACAGGAGATTGCCCACATCCAGAAAGAGGTTCCCCCGGTTCTGTTCCGCCGGAGGAGCCAGGGTGCCGTAACCCACGAACCGGAAGAGGATCGGAGCCGGCCCGGCCTTTCCCTGTGCGGATTCCGCTGTGTCCGCCGCTGGTGGTGGCTCGGGGGATATCGCTTCCAGGGCTGCCAGCAGTTCCGCCGGGTTCCGGAATCGCTTTTCCCTTGATTTCTGCTGCATCTTTTCGACCAGGGCGGAAACCGGCTCCGGAATATCCGGAACTCTCCGGCTTAGGGGGAGCGGAACCGAGTAAAGCAACCGGTGGATGATTTCGCCGAGAGACTGCCCCTCGACCGGGGGAGCGCCGGTCAGCATGTGATACAAGGATGCCCCCAGCGAATAAATATCGGCGCGGATGTCGATTTCCCGGGAAGTCTGAAAATGCTCCGGGGACATATACTGCGGCGTGCCGGCCATGCTGCGCGGCGATCCGGCGGCCTGGCCGGGCAGAATTTGCATGGCCAGGCCGAAATCCACCAGTACCACCGCTCCGTCGGCGGCCAGCAGGATGTTTTCCGGTTTGATATCCCGGTGAATGATTCCGGCTTCGTCGAGTGCCTGCAGGCCGCGGGCGGCGGAGGCGATCAGGCGCAGGGCTTCGGGCCAGGGCAGCCGCCCCTTTCTGGCCAGCAGCGATCCGATCGATTCGCCCGGCAGATATTCCATGACGATGAAATGAATGCCCCAGGACTCCCCGCAATCCAGAACCCGCACCACGTTCGGGTGCCGGATGCGGGCCGCCAGCTGCGCTTCGCGCAGAAACTGGTCGATGGCCGCCGGGTGAATCGATCCGTCCTTTTTCAGCAGCTTGACCACCAGCGGAATCCCCAGGGCCAGGTGGCAGGCGCGGTAAATTTCGCCCATGGCGCCGGCGTTGAGGAAGCGCTCGTAGCGGATCCGGGAAATGGGGGGCAGCAGGCGAATCTCGGCGCCGCTCCCGAATTCCGTTCCCTCCGGGCAAAGGGGATCGCCGGCCAGCACGGTGACAACGGCCCGGCAGGCGGAACAGCAGAACTGCTGGGCCGGCGCCAGGGCGGTGGCGTAGACGGAGCGGCACCCGGGACAAACCGATTTCCGGATCTCTTCAGAAAGGGTTTCCCGCATGGAAAAGGTCATCTGCCCGGGGTCTGCGGATGTGGTCATGATCAGATCTTAAAAAGTTTGACCGGCGATTGCAAGCCCGGGACTGAATTTCGGGTGGCAGAAAGCCCTGCTAAATTGAATAGGAAATTGATTTACAGGTTCAATGCTTCAGTGGTATTCTGATCTGCATAAGTGATCGGAAGTTGGCAAGGGACAACCGCCGTTCCGCGGTTTTCATGCAGCCACATGCACGGGGGTTTGTGTGGCTGCCCGGGGCAAGTACCATTGGGAAAACCTGTTGCCCCTTGAGGATTCAACTCCGGGGAAATCAATTTTTTTCTTTACAGGAGGTGTGATCTTTATGCAGAAGAAACGGTTGCTCTTGGTCCTCCTTGTGGGGACCCTGCTGATTTCTACCCCGCTGATACAACGTCTTGCGGCCCAGGTTCTTTACGGCTCGGTGGTGGGAACCGTGAAAGACCAGAGCGGTGCCATCGTGCCCGGGGCCACCATTACCGTTACCAACGTAGACACCGGACAGGCCCGTGAAGCGGTGTCGGACGATACCGGAAATTACTCCATCCCCAATGTGCTGGAAGGGGTCTACGACCTGAGCGTCAAGATGACCGGCTTCCGCAATCATCTGGAAAAGGGGATGAAGGTGACCATTAACACGGTGCGCCGCACCGATGTGGTGTTGCAGGTCGGGCAGGTCAGCGAAACGGTCACCGTGGATGCCAGTGCGGCCGTGCTGCAGACCACCAAGGCGGACGTCAACGTCAACCTGGAGGCCAAAGCCATCGAAACCCTGCCGCTCGGCAACTACCGCAACTACCAGACCCTGATCAACCTGGTGCCGGGAGCCACGCCGGGGGCCCTGCAGAATGCGGTGACCGATACGCCGGGCCGCTCTCTGACCACCAATGTCAACGGCATGGACCGCGGAGCCAACAACACCCGCCTGGACGGCGCCGCTGACATTCTGATTACCATGCCGCATCATGCGGTTTATGTCGCTCCGGTCGAGAGCGTGGAAACCGTGAATATTTCCACCAACAACTTCGATGCCGAGCAGGGCATCACCGGCGGAGCCGCGGTCACGGTGGTGACCAAGTCGGGGACCAACGAGCTGCACGGCAGCCTGTTCGCCAACCACGACAACAGCGCGCTGCGGGCCTTCCGCTGGGACGAAAATCGCGCCCGTCAGGCGGTCAAGCCGAAAACCATCCGCAACATCGACGGGGGGAGCATCGGCGGACCGATCATCAAAAACAAGCTGTTCTTTTTCGGCGACTACGAGGGAACCTTCGAGCGCTCCGGGTTTTCCAGCCTCTATTCGGTGCCGACCGCCACCTGGAGAAACGGGGATTTCAGCAAAAAGCTGGGAGCCCAGATCCTGGATTCCAAGGGCAATGCGATCATGGTGCCGACGACCGACGGGCGTTCGGTGCCTCTGCAACAGGGCATGATCTTCGATCCTTACACCGGAAGCCTGGACGGCACCGGCCGCAGCGTCTTTTCCAGTGCGGGCCAAGTGAACGTCATTCCAACCAGCCGTCTGAACGGCTCCACGGGCAAGCTGCTGGCTGCCGTTCCGCTGCCCAACCTGTCCGGAGATAACAATAACCTCTTCCTGGCCGGGACGCAGGCCGTCAACCGGCACAATGCCGACGTCAAGATCAACTGGAACCGCACCGAGAATCATCAGCTCTGGTTCAAATACAGCATGATGAAAGGGATCGTTACCTGCAAACCCAGCCTGGGCGAAGCAGGCGGGCCCGGACTGTGCACGGGCGGCGGCGTGGGCAAGGGAGACACCCTGGTGCAGCTGGCCACGATCGGTCAGACCTATACCATCTCTCCCACGTTCCTGATCGACGGAACGTTCGGATTGACCCGGTTCGGACAGACCGTGGATCCGGGCAACCTGGACAAGAAATACGGGCTGGATGTCATGGGGATCCCGGGAACCAATGGTTCCGACACTCTGGAGGGCGGCATTCCCTATTTCACCGTTTCCGATATGACCACCATGGGGAATTCCGAAGGGTGGAATCCCTTGGCGCGCAACGACCAGTCGCTGCTGCTCAATGTCAACGCCAACCGCATTCAGGGGAATCATGATTTCCGCTTCGGCCTGGACCTGATGCACCACCTGATGAACCACTGGCAGCCGGAGCTGGGCTGCGGGCCGCGCGGCTGCTTCGGTTTCGGCAACGGCGTGACCGCCCTGAACCCGACCGCCATCCGCAACGCGGTGGGGTTCACCGGCAGCACTCCCTCCTTCGAAAACAGCTGGAACAGCATGGCGGCCTTCCTCCTGGGGGCTCCGTCCTCTTCCGGCAAGAGCCCGCAGTACATCAAGATGACCAGCATGGAAAACACCTGGGCCCTGTTTTTCCGCGACCGGTGGCGCGTGAATAATAAATGGACGCTCAACCTGGGACTTCGCTGGGAGCTCTATCCGACCCGCACCCGTTCGCAGGATATGGGGATCGAATCCTACGATCCCACCACCAACGAGGTGCTGATCGGAGGCAAAGGCGGATTGCCGAGGGATGTCGGGGTGGGCTACAGCAAGAAGCTCTTTGCCCCGCGCTTCGGATTTGCCTACCAGATGACCCGGAACACGGTCCTGCGGGGCGGCTACGGGATCACCTTCCACTCCCATCCCTGGGGAGCGCAGGCTCTGCGGGGCTTCTATCCTCTGACCATTGTGGCCAACTGGGCCGGGGTGAACGGGTACCAGACGGTGAACACCGATCCGGGCTACATTTCCGCGGGCATTCCCAACCAGCCGCTGGGTTCGAAAGTGGGTATTCCCACCATCACGTACCCGGATATCAGCAAGGGTCGCGTTCCTCTGCCTCTGGCCGCCGAGATGGGCTACCCTGCGGCCAACCGGCAGCTGAAACGCGGCTACATCGAGTCCTGGAACCTGACCGTGGAGCGAAAGTTCCCGGGCGAGATGCTGACTTCCGTGGCCTACGTCGGAACCCAGTCGATCAACGGTTTCGCCTTCGTGCAGCTGAACGCCTCCCAGATTCCCGGCTCCGGGAACGCCGGCCGGCCGTTCTACGCCAAGTTCGGGCGTACCGCCAACAACCGGTTCTGGAACGGGCAGACGCACTCCGACTACCATTCGCTGCAGACCACCATCAACCGGCGCTTCAGCGGCGGTCTGCTGCTGAAAGGCGCCTACACCTGGTCGCATGCCATTGCGGAAGCCAGCTACGGCGACTGGACGACCTTCTCTTTCAATGCCGTCAGCCAGCTTTACCGCAACCGCGCCAATGCTCCGTTCAACCGGCCCCATGTGCTGCAGATGGCCTACATCTATGAGCTGCCCTTCGGGACCGGCAAGAGATGGGCGCAGAACGGAATTGCCCGGGCAATCCTGGGCAACTGGCAGATCAACGGGATCTTCAGCTCCTACCAGGGGAATCAATACAACCTGAGCGCTTCCGGAACCTCGCTGAACATGCCGGGAGGCAATTCCCAGACTCCGGATCAGATCAAGCCCGAGGTGGCCAAGCTGGGGAACGTGGGCGACAGCACCTTTTTCGATACGACCGCGTTTGCCAACATCACCGAAGTCCGCTTTGGAACCGTCGGCCTGTACGCCATGCGCGGTCCCGGGGCGGTCAACATGGACATGAGCCTCTTCCGCAGCTTCAAGGTCACCGAGAAGATAAAGGCGGAATTCCGGGTGGAAGGGTTCAACATCTGCAATACCCCGCACTTCGGCAATCCGCAGGGCAGCATCACCAGTTCGAACTTCGGGAAGATTACCACCGTGCAGGACGATCCGCGGAAATTCCGCTTCGGACTGCGCCTGGTCTTCTAAGGTCCTTGTTACTCTGCCTGTCGTGTGGAAAGGGGTGGGCCCCGGGCCCGCCCCTTTCTTTTAAAGAGAAGGGAAATTGTAACGTGGCTCCTTCATGGAAGAAGGCTTTTGGAGAACGAATCCTTCCTGATTCCCCGAAGAATGGCGGATAAGGATGCTTCCTGAGTTCTTCTCCCGACTGCCCCTTCCCCTGGCCCAGGCCTATTTGCGCCTGCGCAACGCACGGGAAAGCAAGGAGAAGCATGATGCCGCCTATTTTCTGCTGGAGGCGGTGCTCAAATTCCTGGCCATCCTGGCCCTCGGGGAGTTCCTGGCTCTCGGCAAGGAGAGCACCGAGCGGGCGGCCCGGCTGCCCAAAATGGCCCGGCCGTCGATCGGGCACTGGGTGCAGCTGCTGCGGACGCTCGCTGCCTTCTTTTCGGATTCCCGGGAGGAGCCTCCGGGCCGGCTTGTCTCCTGGGTCGGGAAGCTGACGGCGCGCACCCGGGATCTGCCGTTGAGCCTGGCCTTTGCCGGCAGGCTTGCGGAAAAAGACCGGCTGCGGCTGGGGTTCCGGAGTTCGGTTGCCCCCCTGGACCTGCTGGAAATTCTACCCGCCTACCGCAACAGGCACATGGCCCATTCGGCGCCGGCTCTGAAAAGCTTTTACGATCAGTTCGGGCCGCTCCTGTCGGATGCCGCGGGGGAACTGCTCGCCTACCTTCCCCTGCTGCCGGATGGAAGGGAGCTTATCTACCTGGAGGAACGGAGGGAATCCGAGCAGGGCACGCCGGTTCTGGAGCGGCTGCGTTTCATGGGGATGGCTCCCTTGCGCCTTTCTCCGCTGCCGGCGGATGGGGAAGAGACCGCGATCCGCCGGCCGGGTACCCTTTGTCTGGCCGGAGAAGGCGGCGAGCCCGAAATCCCCCTTTTCCCCTGGCTCCACGGCCGCTGGGAAGATGAAAAGGGAGAGGTGTTTTTCTTTAACGGAATGGCGCGGGAGGATGCCGCCGAATATCTGAGCTATTCCTCGGGAGAGCTCAGCCGGGTAAGCGGGGTCAGGCAATACCTGGAGCCCTTTCTCCCGGAGGAATCCTCCCCGGTCTGGAGAGAGAGCCTGGAAGAAAGGGCAGGCGCTTCCTCCTTCTCGGAACGGATCTCCGGCTGGATAAGGTTTTGGCGGTATGCCGGCCTGTTTCTGCTGGTGCCGGTCCTGGCGCTGCTCGGTTATGGCGGGTGGCGCCTCTTCCGCGGCGCGAGCCTCGATACGGCGTCCTTTCAGGCAGCGGTGGCGAGCCGCCGGGCGGAGGCGGCCCGCGAGGAGCTGGATCGCCTGCAGCGGAACTATCCCGCCGACTCCAGGGTGGAGGAAATCCGCAAGGCCTTCCGGAGTTTTTTCTCGCCCGACTTCGGAGACGAATTTCTGGTCGGCCTGGAGTTCTGGCAGGCGCCCGACGGCTGGAAAGCCGGCGGCGGAAAGCTTGCCGTCCGGGGGCCGGGCTTCGGCACTCTGCGCGACAAGTTTTACGACGATTTTCAGGCCAGCTTCAATCTTTCTTTCGCGAACGCCCGGGGGGCGGTCTGGATTCTGCGGGCCCGGCAGGACTTGAGCCGCTACTTTCTTTTTCAGCTCTCCGGGTCCAAGGCAAGCCTGCCGGGGACGTTTACCGGCTGGCGCTTTGCCGACGGAAAAATGGAACGGGTTTACGGTCCGACCGCCGTGGGGGCCAATCTCGGCAAAGAAAAGGATCAGTACAACATCCTGGTCACGGCCCGGAAGGATGCCATAGAGCATTTCATCAGCACCGCCGAGGATCCGTCCGAAGAGCCGCTATCCCTGGGCCGTGTCGCGGGATTGCCGGCCGCCGGGGGAACGGTCGGGTTTGGAACGCGGGAAGGGGAGGAGTTCGACGTTCGGGCCTTTCAGATCGTCGCTCTTCCGGATACCCGATAGGCAGAAGCGGGCTGTTCCCGCGGGGACTTCTCCGTCCCGACGGACCAGGCCTCCCGTTCTCACCTGCTTTGTAAAATACCACAAAGTATTTATTTGTGGCTTTCCCGGTAGTATAATCTATTGCCAGGGGAGGAAATAGACTGTCCGGAGGACCGGCTGCCGCTGTACCATGCTTGCAATCTTTTCAAAACCCGCCCTGGCCGGCAGAAAAGCGGCCGGCGCATTTCTTATTGGTTGTCTGACCGTCCTGGTTCCCTGTACGGTGAGCGCGCAGAACGCAGTCAGCGGGGTCATCAAGGGATTCGTCAAAGACGCCCGCGACGGGAAAGTCATTCCCGGGGCGATCATCGACCTGGAAAACCGGACCACCGGGGCGCGCTGGGCCACGCGCAGCAACCGGGACGGATCGTACATCCGCCCGAACCTGTCTCCCGGAGAGTATCTCGTCCAATGCCTTCATTCCGCCTACCAGTCCGATTCCTATGGGCCGGTGCACATCAACCTGAACCATGTCACCACACTGGAGATTCCGCCCTTTCTTCTTCTGAAAAAGGAGGAAGCGCCGGGCCGGGCCGGGGAGGACGGCCTGGTACCTTCCGACTTCCTGGCTGCGGCAGCTCCGGAAATTCCGCACGCCTACCTGAGCTCCCGGGAGCAGACTGCCTTCCTGGTTGGCGGCCCGATGGATTCCCGTACTGACTCCCTGGACTGGCCCGAGGCGCAGACCCCAACGGCCCAGCCGGCACCCGCCGCTCCTGCCGGCGGAGCGACACCCGCGCGGGACGCCCGGGCGGTGCGGATGGTCAACACGGAAAACGGCATGCGCGGCGGCAACTTTCCGGCCCGGTTTCTGGAGGCCCTTCCGCTGCCCGGCATTCGCAGCTACGACAGCCTGGCTTTCCTGGTGGCCGGTGTGGCCGATCCGCCGCAGCCGCTCGGCGACTCCACGGGGCCGGGGATCGGCGCCGGGGTGGGTACCTCCGGGCAGTTTGCGGTCAACGGGATGCGCAGCCGGGCCAACAGCTTCACGGTGGACGGCTCGGACGACAACGACCAGGATGTTGCCGTGCGCCGCCAGGGGTATCTTTCCCTGTTGTCCCAGCCGGTGGAGACCGTGGAGGAATTCCAGATTTCCACTCTGCTGTGGGATGCCGAGCAGGGGCGCAACATGGGCTCGCAGGTCAACGCCGTTTCGCGCAGCGGAGGGAAGAAGGTGCACGGCGAGCTTTACGGTTACTACACCGACTCCCGCTGGAATGCCCGCAATTTCTTCGACACCACCGGAGGGGCCGGTCAAGGGAAGGATCTGTTCCGGCGCGCCCAGGCGGGCGCCACGCTGGCCGGCCCGCTTTGGCGGCAGACGCGGTTTTTCGCCGGTTTCGAGCAGCAGAAGATCCGGGCCTCCCGGGAAAAGCATTTCGCCGTGCCCACCGCCGAAGAAAGAATCTTCCAGGGCCTGCCGAAGTTCAAGGTCATCACCTCCCCCTACTCGATCAATAACACGGTTGATTTCGAAACGGATTCAGGTACGACTCCGCTGGGGGCCAGCCTGATGTCCCTTTATCCTTCGCCCAATCAGGCCTCCGGGCTTTTCGGTCCAAACGGATATGCGAACGTGCTTCCGGCGGACGGAAAGGGCCAGATTTTTTCCCTCAAGATATCTCACCAGGTGGAAAAAAAGCATAACCTGGATGCCCGCTACTCCCTAGTGCAGGATTTCCGTGTGCTGCCCGAGGTTGGAAATGCCATTCAATCCACGATTGACAGCCGGTCCCGCTCCCAGAACCTGGCTCTCATTCTGGACAGTGTCCTCAGCTCTTCCTTTCTGAATCAGGCCCGCATTTCCTACGGCCGAACCCGGCTGCAATTTCCGGAGCATCACGGTTTTCCCCTTTCCCTGGTGGGCGATGAGCACCTTGTCTCTTCCAGGATTCTTCCCATTTTCAAAGATACCGGAAAGCCGTCGCCGCTCTGGTCCGAGGTCTTTGCCACTACAGGCCCGATTGGTCAAATAGTTGTACGTCCCTACTCTCCCATCGGCATCGATCCGGCTCTTTTTCCTCAAATGAGGGTGAATAATACTTTTCAATTTGCCGATACTTTGACGCGATCCTGGACCCGGAACAGTCTCAAGGTTGGCGGAGATGTTCGATGGGTACAATTCAACAGCGCTCAGGAGAGGTACTATCTTCCTTTCGTGGAAATCAATCCTGGATTCCTGAATACCCGAAGCAGGAGCACTTCGGCTCCTCCTTCGTCCCGGTATCTTTCCGGCGGACAGTTTGCCAGCCTGGGTCAGATCTCCTCCATCTTCCAGACCATTTCCACCGATCCCACCCGATCCTACTTCGGTCTTCGTTTTGCAGAACTTAATTTCTATGCCAATGACAGCTGGCATCCGGTCCCCACCCTCTCTCTGGAGTTCGGAGTGAGATATGAGCGGAATACGGTGCCACACGAGGTCCATGGTCGGCTGGAAGAGGCTATGAGTTTGAATAACCTGCCTGTGCCGGGAAGCTCCGCGTTTGACCGAAAAGCATCAACGGAAGCGTTCCAGCTGGCCGTTACGGCCTACAGAAAGATTCTGGGCAGCCGATCGGGTATATATGAAGCAGACAATACCAATTGGGGGCCTCACTTGGGTTTTTCCTGGGATCCTAACGGAAAAGGAAGAACGGCGCTGCGCGGAGGATTCGGATTGTATTACGATACGATTTTGGGTTCGATCGTAAGCCAGTCCCGAAATGTTTTTCCCATGGAAATCCCCTTCTTGTCCGACTCCCAAATGTTTGGCATGGACGGACTGGTCGCCAGCAATCCGGCTGTTTTTAATATTTCCGACACTGAGGGCAATCTGCTGGATTATTTTATTCCCGGAACCAACCGTCTGAACGGATCCCCATCCGACTTTGTGGCTTTGGTCGGCAACCTTTTTTATTCCGTACGAGGTACAGGCGGCCTTACCTTCACTCTTCCGGAGATGCGGTTGAGAACTCCCTACGTGCAGCAGTGGCATCTGACCCTGGAGCGGGAAGTTTTCGGCGATTTTCTTTTGTCGGCCGGTTACGTCGGCTCCAAGGGGACCCGTCTGCTGCACCTGACCACCCCGAATGGCGGTCCGAGCATTACGCCGCAGCAAACTCTGACGTTGACAGGCGATTCGCTGCCGACCGTCAGTTTTGACAGTACGCGATATCCCGTTCAGCTTCCCATCGCCAGAAAAGAATCGAACCTGGGTGCGTATCGGACTTTCGAAAGCTCCGGTAGTTCCTCCTATCATGCAATGCAAATAGAGGCCCGAAAACGCTACTCCTACGGATTTATTATTACGGCTGCGTACAATTGGTCGCATTCTATCGACGATGCCTCCGACATCTTCGAGTCCGCCGGAGCCAAGCCGATCGCCCAGGATTCCGGCAACCTTCGGGCGGAGCGGGGCCTTTCCGGTTTCGACACCCGCCATCAGTTCCGATTTTCCGCCGTGTGGAGCCTGCCCTCGATTTTTCAGTCCGGCGCCTCGCCAAGGGCCCGTGCTCTTTTCCGAAACTGGCAGCTGGCTTCGATTTTTCACTGGCGCAGCGGACAACCCTACACGCTGGAAGTTCCCATCGATGCGAACATGGACGGCAATCTCACCGACCGGCCTGCCGGAACCAGGGGTTTGAGGTTCTATTCCGGTCATGGAGTTCAGAGAATCAGTCTGGAACCGGGATATGCGGTGGATGATTTTTTCATCCTGGGGAAGAACGGCCTGGTGGGCCGCAATACACAGACGGGGGACGGGCTTGTTAACCTGGACCTGGCTTTGAGCCGCAGGTGCCATTTCCGGGAAAACCGGCACCTGGAGGTCCGGGTAGAAATTTTCAACTTTTTCAACCGGGCCAATTTCGGGCTGCCGGTGCGAATTATCGGGAACCCGGGATTCGGGCTCTCGCAGAATACCCTGACGTCCGCGAGGCTGATTCAATTGGCTCTCAAGATTAACTTTTAAAATATGGTCTCTTGGTCTGCCGATGTTCCGGCGATCGACTTATGACCGGAGGTTCGCTTATGAATGGCAATCCAACATTATACCCAGGCCCTTCGGCTGCTTGCCGGATTCGGGGAACGGGGATTCTTCCAGCTCTGCTCCTGATTATTCATCTGACAGGTAGTGTCTTTGGGGCAGTCACCGAAAAACAACAGCCACCCCAGGGCCTGCCATCCGCGAATTCGCAGGCAGTCCTGGAGCCGGTCTTTCTGGTGCCGCCGGGAATACGCTTCGGGCCGGAACAGGATGGAACCGGAGGAGTGAGGTTTTCCAGCGGTATTCCCAGCTCGGTATACATCAACGAGACGTTCGTCCCATGCTTTCAGTTTACGAATACCAGCCTCAGCAAACTGCTGATGGTGGAAATCACCCAGTCGGACGGAACGCGGGTCACATACAACATCGCTTCCAGGCCGGCCGGGACCTATACGGTATGCCTGCCGGACAAGTATGCCTTCGGTAGTTGCGGAAGCCAGTGGATCCAGATACGCGGCTACTGGGAGCAGGTCGTTTATTGCATTACCTACCCCTGCTATCCTATTAACCAGTGGGATTCCGGTGACAAGCGGACAATGTGGGTCAACTGCGAATCCGTCGCCCCTGTCCCTTTTATCACCGGAACCCAGCCCAGCTCCTTTACCGCCGGCGATCCGGGCTTCTTTTTGACGATAAATGGCGGCAATTTCGTGAACCGGTCCACAGTCCAATGGAACGGGCTCAATCGCCCAACCACCTTTATCAACAGCACCCAGTTGCAGGCCACCATTTATGCGAGCGATATCGCCATAGCTGGCACGGTTCGAATCGGCGTTTATACCTCGCCCCCCGGAGGGGGTACGGTTGAGGTTACGGGAGTAAATAATAATCCTGTTCCGGTATTTTCCACTCTGGAACCAAGTTCGGTTATGGCAGGTTCCCCCGGATTTACATTGAATATTCGCGGCACAGGATTCAACAGCAAGTCGATTGTTCAATGGCAAGGCTCCACGCGGCCCCTTACCTCCGTCAGCTCTTCCATGCTTGGTGTGGCCATACAGGCCGGCGATGTGGCTTCTCCCGGTTCCGCGGTCGTATCCGTCACGAATCCTACGCCGGGGGGAGGTAGTTTCCAGGCTACCTTCCTGATTCAGGCCGGCAGTACCACTACCACGACCACTACGACGCTGGGATCGACGACCACCACCCTGGCCAGCGGACCGGTGATCCGGCTGAACAACAGCCGGTTTGAGGTATCCGTGAAGTGGGTCAACTACAACGACGCCTCCACCGGGTCGGGGACCGGTGTTGCCTACACCAAGGACAGCGGCTACTTCTGGTTCACCGATCCCAACAATATCGAGCTGATGATCAAGGTCCTGGACGGAAGGCAGATCAACGGGAATTTCTGGGTGATGTACGGTGCGCTTTCCGACCAGCAGTACACCATTACCATCAAGGATACGGTGACCGGTACGGTCAAAACCTATTTCAATCCGGCCTACAAGCTGGACAGCTTTTCCGATATCGACGCCTTCAGCGGAAGCCAGGCTGCCGCGGCATCCAGGCCGCAACCGCTCGGTGCGGAGTACGGCCGGCTGGCCACCCAGAGATGGATCCAGCTGCTCGGGCGGCGCAACCCGGCCGATTTTTCCATGCCGCCACCGCAGCGGCTGAAATCGTCCGCTGCCGGCTGCAGCACGGTAGGATCGCAGCTCTGCCTCAACAGCAATCGATTTTTACTGACGCTCAACTGGCGGAACTACAATGACGGCTCCACCGGCTATGCCCAGGCGGTGTCGCTGACCCCGGATACCGGCTACTTCTGGTTCACCGATCCCAACAACATCGAGCTGGTGGTCAAGGTGCTCGACGGCCGGGCCCTCAACGGGCATTTCTGGATCATGTACGGCTCCCTGACGAATCTCGAATACACCATTACCTTGACCGATACCCAGACGGGGGAGATCAAGTCCTATCACAATCCGCCCTACAAGCAGCAGAGCGGGAAGGATATCGAGGCGATGCACTGAGCTTTCTCCTCGGGGAAGGGAGCCTTCGCCGAGGCGCCGTCGTGACGGATGAAGCGGTCCCTTGCCCGGCGCCGGGTCAGGAATGCCGCGATTGCTTTTTTCTTTCTTCCTGATCTTCCCGCCTTCCTGTGAAACGATTGGATTTACAGGAAGAAAGGAAGAGCGGGAAGGAAGGAGGAAGGGCTTTTCGAAAGAAGATGGTGGCTTATGGCCGGGTTATCCTGGATGATGGCTTCGCCAAAAGTACGGAACCGCTTTGAGGTTGCAACACGCTCTCCCGGTTCGGCCCGGGGGAGCCTAGGGTTTGGCGGGCTTTTCGATCTTGATCTCGGCGTCTTCGATAATCAGCTCATAACGGTAGCCCATGCCGATGTCTTTGTCCCGGGTGAGCAGTCCCGAGGCAACCACCACATCGCCCTTGCCGGCTTCCGCGCCGGTGTTGACGGTCAGGTCGTTCTGGTTCTGCGCCCCGGTTCCGTCCTGGAGGTGCATCCAGTTTTTTCCCAGGATGCCGCGGGAGACTTTCACCACCTGGGCGCGCAGCCGGACCTTTTTCCCCGCAAGCTCATTCTTTTTGGCGAAAAGCTCGGCAATGGTGTATCCGTCCGCCAGTTTGGAAATGCCGGTGACCGGTGCAGCCGGCGCGCTCGCATGGGCGTTTGGCATTCCGGTCGGCGGTGCGGCCGGGGTTGCCGCCGGGGCCGGGGCGGAGCCAGGTCCCGCAGGCACCAGGGCGGCAGCAAAATAGATCGTTTCGAAGGTCCGGTTCAGCGATTTGGAGAGGAAGTTGCGCATGGGCATGCCGCCCTGCAACCGGACTTTGTCTCCCACGCGGACGGCAGTCTGCGGACCGGCAGCCCAGATTTTCTCCCGGCCGGTATCCAGCAGCACATAGGTGTAGCCGCCGGCATTCATGGTTTCCACCACCGTCCCGGATTCCGGGCCTCCGGCAGTGCCATGGGTGCTTTGCAGCGACATGGGCGGCGAGGCTGGCTTGGCGGGCGGAGCCTGGCTGAAGGCTGCGGCGGGGGAAAGCAGCATGGCGAGGAAGCAAAGAAGAAAAGGGTGTCTCGGTTTATTCATAGGGATCGGATTCCTGGGGAAAAAGGATTCCGTGCCGACCGAACTGCTGATGGGCGTCCTGCAGCCGGCAAACGGAAAGAGGGTTGCTTTGCAGCGCCCGGATGCCCTGGGCAGCCGCTTTGGCCCCCGAAAGGGTGGTGATGCAGGGGACATTGTGCATCAGGGCGATTCTTCGAATGGAAAGCTCATCCTTGAAGGCCCGGCCGCCCAGAGGAGTATTGATGATCAGGGCGATTTCCCGGTTGATCAGGTAGTCGGCGATGTTCGGCCGGCCCTGGCTGACCTTGTAGACCCGCGTGACGCTCAGTCCCTGCGACGAGAGGTAGGCGGCGGTCCCTTCCGTGGCCAGCAGCCGGAAGCCCAGGTCCGAGAACTCCCGTGCGATGGGGGCCAGCTTTTCCTTGTCGCTGTTGTTAACCGTGAGCAGAACGGATCCGCGGGTGGGAAGCATCAGCCCGGCGGCCGCCAGAGCTTTGGCGTGGGCATAGCCGAAGTCCTCGGCCGAGCCCATCACCTCGCCGGTCGATTTCATCTCCGGGCCAAGAATCGGATCCACACCCGGGAACTTGACGAAGGGGAAGACGGGAACTTTGATGCAGTGCCCGTATAGGGGCAGTTCGTCGGGAAGGCCCATCGAGGAAAGCTTCCGCCCGGCAATGACCAGCGAGGCAATCTTGGCCAGCGGAACGCCGGTCGACTTGGAAACGAAGGGGACGGTCCGCGAAGCGCGCGGGTTGACTTCCAGGACGTAGACCCGGTTGTTTTTGACCGCCAGCTGGACGTTCATCAGGCCGACCACCTTCAGGGCCCGGGCCAGAGTGCGGGTGATCTGCCGGATGGTGTCGATGCATTCGGGCTGGATCATGATCGGCGGCAGCACGCTGGTACTGTCTCCGGAATGGATGCCCGCCTCTTCGATGTGCTCCATGATGCCGGCAATCACCACCTGGCTCTCGTCGGCCAGGGCGTCGACGTCGTATTCGAAGGCATCTTCCAGGAACTCGTCGATCAGGATCGGCTTTCCCGGGGCGGCCTGCTGGGCCTGGCGGACAAAGCCGGCAAAAGTGGACTCGTCATGGCAGATGGCCATGGCCCGCCCGCCCAGCACATAGCTGGGGCGCACCAACACCGGGTAGCCGATGGATCCGGCCACCTCCAGGGCTTCCGGCACGGTCATGGCCGTTCCCCATTTCGGCAGAAGGATGTTCATCCGCTCCATCAGCTGGCCGAACTGTTTGCGGTCTTCGGCCAGGTCGATGGACTGCGGCGAGGTTCCGATGATCGGGACCCCGGCCTGGTGCAGCCGCGAAGCCAAATTCAGGGGGGTCTGGCCCCCGAACTGCACGATCACACCGGCGGGCTTTTCCAGCTCGACGATGTCCATGACCTTTTCGAAGGTCAGCGGCTCGAAGTAGAGCCGGTCGGAGGTGTCGTAGTCCGTCGAGACCGTTTCGGGATTGCAGTTGACCATGATGGTCTCAAAGCCGGCTTCCTTCAGGGCGAAGGAGGCGTGGCAGCAGCAGTAGTCGAACTCGATCCCCTGGCCGATCCGGTTGGGACCGCTGCCCAGAATCATGATTTTCTTCCGGTCGGTCGGCTCCGCTTCCTCTTCTCCTTCATAAGTGGAGTAGAGGTAGGGCGTAAAGGATTCGAACTCGGCGGCGCAGGTGTCCACCCTCTGGAAAACCGGCCGGATGCCGCGCTCCTGCCGCGCGCGCCGGACCTCCCTCTCTCCTCCCTCCGCGGCCAGCAGCTCGGCCAGCCGGGCATCGGAAAATCCGCTGCGCTTGGCTTCGCGAAGATCGCCGGAGGCCAGGCTGCCCATGGTAAAGCGGGAAAGATGGGCGCTCAGGTCGGAAATTTCCTGGATCTGCTGCAGGAACCAGGGATCGATGTGGGTGAGCTTGTGGATCCTTTCCGCCGTCCAGCCCAGCTTCATGGCGTGCCGGATGCAGAACAGACGGGCGGGATTGGGCTGGATCAGCAGCTCCTCGAGAGAGTCCTCCGGAACCTGCTCGCTGCCGAGGCTCTTTCCGGTTTCCAGCGAGTTCAGCCCCTTGAGCAGCGCTTCCTTGAAGGTGCGTCCGATGGCCATGACCTCGCCGACGGATTTCATCTGGATGCCGAGGGTGGGGCTGGCCGAGGGGAATTTCTCGAAAGTGAACTTGGGGATTTTCACCACCACGTAATCCAGGGTCGGCTCGAAGCAGGCCGGGGTTTTGCGGGTAATGTCGTTGGCGATTTCGTCCAACCGATAGCCGACGGCCAGCTTGGCGGCGATCTTGGCGATGGGGAATCCGGTGGCTTTGGATGCCAGGGCGGAGCTCCGGGATACCCGCGGGTTCATTTCGATGACCACCAGGCGGCCGGTCTGCGGATGCACCGCGAACTGGACGTTGGACCCCCCGGTTTCCACCCCGATGCGGCGAATGATTTTCTGGGCGGCGTCGCGCATGTGCTGGTACTCGCGGTCGGTCAGCGTCTGCACCGGCGCGACAGTGATCGAATCCCCGGTGTGCACGCCCATCGGATCCAGGTTTTCGATCGAGCAGATGATCACCACGTTATCGGCCAGATCGCGCATCACCTCCAGCTCGAACTCCTTCCAGCCGATCACCGACTCTTCGATGAGCACCTCGTGGACCGGGCTGGTCTCCAGGCCGAAGGAAACGATTTTTTTGTACTCCTCCTGATTGTAGGCGATCCCGCCGCCGCTCCCCCCCAGGGTGAACGAGGGACGGATAATGGCCGGCAGCCCGATGAGCGGCAGCAGCTCCTCGGCCCGGGAAAGAGAATTGACCAGGGAGGAGCGCGGTGTTTCCAGGCCAATGGAGAGGATGGCATCCTTGAACAGCTGGCGGTCCTCCGCCAGGTGGACCGCATGGGGCTTGGCCCCGATCATTTCCACCCCGTAGCGCTTCAGGACGCCCTCCTTGTCCAGGGCCACCGCCAGGTTCAGGGCGGTCTGCCCGCCCACGGTGGGCAGCAGGGCGTCGGGCCTCTCCCGGGCGATAACATGGGCCAGGAAGTCTACGGTCAGCGGCTCGATATAAGTGGCGTCGGAGTACTCCGGATCGGTCATGATGGTGGCCGGATTGGAGTTGACCAGGACGATCCGGTACCCTTCCGATTTCAGGGCCTTGCAGGCCTGGGTGCCGGAATAGTCAAACTCGCAGGCCTGCCCGATGACAATGGGTCCGGAGCCGATGATCAGGATGGAGCGGATATCCGTACGTTTAGGCATCGCCGCGGAACTCGGTCATCAGGTCGATAAAGTGCTGGAAAAGGTAGTGGCTGTCATGCGGGCCGGGCGCCGATTCCGGGTGGTATTGAACCGAAAAGGCCGGGAGGTGGCGGTGCTGCAGCCCTTCCACGGTCCCGTCGTTCAGATTGAGATGCGTGATTTCGACATCCGCGGCAGGCAGGGAATCGGGATCGACGGCAAAGCCGTGGTTCTGACTGGTAATTTCCACCCGGCCCGTTTTCCGGTTTTGGACGGGGTGGTTGGCGCCGTGGTGTCCGAACTTGAGCTTGTAGGTGTTACCGCCCAGGGCCAGCCCCAGCAGCTGGTGGCCGAGGCAGATGCCGAAAAGGGGCTTCTTCCCAAGAAGCTGTCGGATGGCGGCGATGGCCGGCTCCACCGGCTGTGGGTCTCCCGGGCCGTTGGAAAGAAAGACACCGTCGACTTCCATGGCCAGGATGTCGGCGGCCGGCGTGCCGGCGGGCACTACCTGGATGCGGCAGCCGCACTGCTCCAGCATGTGCAGGATGTTGCGCTTGATGCCGAAGTCATAGGCGGCGACGGAAAAGCCCGCCGCCCGGGCCTGCGTACTTCCGCCCGGCCAGGCATAGGCCTGCGGGCAGCTCACTTTTTCCGCCAGGTTCTGCCCCTCCATACGCGGCAGGGCGAGTACTCTGGGAAGCAGCAGAGCGGGGTCGGTTTCCCGGGTGCTGATCATACATCTCTGGGATCCCAGGTTGCGCAGGTGCCGGACCAGCGCCCGGGTATCGATATCGCAGATGCCGACGATGCCGTGGTCGGCCAGATACCGGTTCAGGGAGGATTCGCTGCGCCAGTTGCTGTGAATCCGGCTCAGGTTTCGAACCGCAAACCCTTCCAGCCATGGCTTGGCGGACTCGACATCCTCGGAGTTGACCCCGTAGTTGCCGATTTCGGGATAGGTCATTACCACGATCTGGCCGGAATAGGAGGGGTCCGTCAGGATCTCCTGGTAGCCGGTCATAGCGGTATTGAAAACAGCCTCTCCGCCGCGCTCGCCGTCGGCGCCAAAACCTTTTCCCACAAAAAAGCGACCGTCTTCCAGAACCAGAATTGCCGGCTTTTCCTTCATACTTGCTTTAGTATTTTATTCCCAAGGCTCTGCGGGGCGGAGGTAAACCCCGCCCGCATTCTCCATTTTCCGAAAAAATTATCATGGAAGTATTCAATAGACAGGGCTTAAAAGCAAACGGAAATATGGCCCTTCCGGGAAGTTATTGTCTATATGGCTTTTCCTCCCCTCTCGTCGGTGCGGATCCGGATGCATTCCTCCAGGGCGGTGATGAAGATCTTGCCGTCCCCCACTTCTCCGGTCCGGGCGGCCCGGATAATGGTATCGACGGTGATTTTAACGAATTCGTCGTTGACGGCGATTTCCAGGCGGATGCGGGGGATCAGGTTGGGAATCACCTTTTCCCCCCGGTAATATTCCTCCCCCTGCTGCTGCCCGTGCCCGGAAACCCGGCTGACGGTGATCCGGGTAATTTCTGCATCGATCAGGGCCTCGCGAACCTGGTCGAGATTGCTCTCTCGTATGATGGCGGTAATCAGCTTCATAGTCCTTGCTCCTTCTTGAAGACGGCTGCCTTCAGCCGTGGATAAAACCTCCAGGGATTGCGTTCGAAGTGGATCAGATCGGGTTGATGAGTCCGTAGCCCGTTTCCCCGTGGTAGGAGGCATCCATGCCCTGAAGCTCCTCTTCCTCCGAAGAGCGCAGCCCCACGGTTTTGTTGACCAGAAAAAGAAGAACGAAGGACAGAGCCGCCGAGTAGGCGATGGCGATCGCCACCGCGGTGGCCTGCACTTCCAGCTGGTGCCAGACTCCCCACTGGCCGGCGGCGCTTTTGACCGCCTCCGCCATCCAGCTTTCGCGGATGAAGAAAACCAGCAGCAGCGAGCCGACGATGCCGCCGACGCCGTGGATGCCGAAGGCGTCCAGGCTGTCGTCATAGCCCAGCTTGCCCTTGAGCAGAATGGCCGAATAGCAGATGATCGATGCCGCGGCCCCCAGGGCCACCGCGCCGTACGGCTTGACCACCCCGGCGGCAGGCGTAATGGCCACCAGCCCGGCCAGAACTCCGGAGGCGAAGCCGATGGCCGTGGCCTTTTTCTGGTGGAAAAGCTCGATGAGCATCCAGCACATGGCACCGCTGGCCGCCGCCACCTGGGTGACGGTCAGCGCCTGGGCGGTAAGCAGTCCGCTGGCCAGGGAGCTGCCGGCATTGAATCCGAACCATCCCACCCAGAGCAGCCCGGCTCCCATCAGGGTCATGACGATATTGCTGGGGTGCATCTGGGCTTTGGGATGTCCGCGGCGGGAGCCCAGGAACAGGGCGGCCACCAGCCCGCTGACTCCGGAGGCGATATGGACCACGGTTCCGCCGGCAAAATCGATGGCCCCCTTGGCTCCCATGGCAAAGAGGAAGCCGTCCGGTGCCCAGACCCAGTGGCACAGCGGGTTATAGACCAGCAGCCCCCACAGGGCGATGAACAGCACATACCCCTTGAAGCGCACCCGCTCGGCAAAAGCGCCGGCGATCAGGGCCGGGGTGATAATGGCGAATTTGCCCTGGAACATGGCGAAGACGTATTCCGGAATGCCGTTGGTGATCTTTTCGTCGATTCCGTTGAGGAAGAAATAATCGCGGCTCCAGCCGAACCAGCCTCCCAGGACGCCAGGTCCGAAGCTCATCGAATAGCCGGCCACCATCCATAAAAAAGCCATGATGCCCATGGCGGTGAAGCTGTGCATCATGGTGCCGATCACGTTTTTGGTGCGGACCAGCCCCCCGTAAAACATGGCCAGGCCGGGCACCATCAGCAGCACCAGGGCGGTGGAAGTCAGCATCCAGGCCGTAGCGCCGGAGTCGATGGCCTGGGCCGCGTCGGCGGCCCAGGCCCAGCTGCCGGCGGCAGCCGCCAGCCAGAAAGCGAAAAGGAGTCGTTTGGTTATCATAAGGGCCTTTCGTTGAATGGGACGCAGCTTGGGCTGCGTGACGTGGATTCCATGCGTTGTCGGGTCCAAGGGGCCGGCGGAAGGGTGCGGGAGGCCCCGTACCCGCAGTTCGAATCCCGGCGCGGGGCCGGAAGGAACGGGTCTGGTTCTGGAGTCGCCGGAGAAGCGGCGGTTTACGGCCGGGGCCTGACTCCGCAAGCCCCGGCCGTAAAATAGCGTCGGCCGGTGGGGCCGGATCGCTCAGCGCCTAGATCCGGAACAGAAGGTCGGCGTAGGTGGGCACCGGCCAGAGCGCCCGCGGAACCATGGTCTCCAGCGCATCGATGTCCTCGCGCAGCTCCTGCAGCACGGGGAACACCTGGTCCCGATAGGCTTCCGCCTTCTCGCAGGCGTGCTCGACGGAAAGCGCCTTGTAGGTTTCCGCCTCCAGCTTCTCCAGCTTTCCGGTGGCGGACTGCAGAAGACCCGAAACCTTTTCCAGCAGGGGTTTCTGCACGGCGAAGGACGCGCCGATGCTTTTCAGATGGGCCGCCGCTTCCGCCAGGGTCCGGACGAATTCCAGGACCGACGGGATGTAAAGCGTATTAACCATGTCCAGGGCGGTCATGGCTTCCACGTTGATCTGCTTGGCATACTGCTCCAGGAAAATTTCGTAGCGCGATTCCAGCTCTTCCCGGTCCAGCACTCCGTGGCGCTCGAAGATCTCGGCGATATCCGCGCGATGCCAGCACTGCAGCGCTTCCACGGTGGAGGTGATGTTCGGCAGGCCGCGTCCGGCGGCTTCCTTGACCCAGTCCTGCGAGTAGTTGTCGCCGTTGAAGATGATCCGCCCGTGCTTCCGGACCACATCCTTGACAATCCGGGCGACCTCGGAGGTCGCGTCTTCGGCGCTTTCCAGCCGGGTGGCAATCTGGTCCAGGGCCTCGGCGGCGATGGTGTTGAGCACCGTGTTGGGCCAGGAGATGGAGGAGGAGGACCCGACCATCCGGAATTCGAATTTGTTTCCTGTAAAGGCGAAGGGGGAAGTGCGGTTCCGGTCGGTGTTGTCCTTGGGCAGATCGGGCATGGTGTCCACTCCGAGGGTCATGAATGTCTTGCCCTTGAGATCGACGGCCTCGTCCCTGCTGATGCGGTCCATGATGTGGGTCAGCTCGTCGCCCAGAAAGATGGAAACGATGGCCGGCGGGGCCTCGTTGGCGCCCAGCCGGTGGTCGTTACCGGAATTGGCGATGCTGGCGCGCAGCGCCACGGCGTGGGTGTCCACAGCCTGGATCAGCGCGGAGAGGAAGACCAGGAAAACCAGGTTTTCATGCGGCGTGTGCCCGGGCTCCAGCAGGTTCATGCCGTCGTCGGTGCCCAGCGACCAGTTGTTGTGCTTTCCGGAGCCGTTGACTCCCTGGAAAGGCTTTTCGTAGAGCAGGCAGACCAGGTCATGCCGCAGCGCCACCTTCTGCATGGTTTCCATGACCAGCTGGTTGTGATCGGCGGCGATGTTGGTGGTGTTGAAGATGGGGGCCATTTCAAACTGCCCGGGAGCCACCTCGTTATGCTTGGTCTTGGAGGAGATGCCCATTTTCCAGAGCTCCACGTCCAGGTCCTTCATGAACATGGACACCCGGTCCTTGATGGCCCCGAAGTAATGGTCTTCCAGCTCCTGCCCTTTCGGAGGGGGGGCGCCGAAAATGGTCCGGCCGCAGAGCAGCAGATCCAGGCGCCGGCTGAAGTAGCTTTTGTCCACCAGGAAGTACTCCTGCTCGGGGCCCACGGTGGAGGTGACTTTCGTGGAGGTGGTGTTGCCGAGGGCCTTCAGCACCCGCAGGGCCTGCTTGGACAGGGCGGTCATGGAGCGCAGCAGCGGGGTTTTCTTGTCCAGGGCGTGGCCGTTGTAGGAATAAAAAGCGGTGGGGATGCAGAGGGTCACGTTGCCGGCCGAGTCTTCTTTCAGAAATGCCGGAGAGGTGCAGTCCCAGGCCGTGTAGCCGCGGGCTTCGAAGGTGGCCCGCAGTCCGCCGCTGGGGAAAGAGGAGGCATCCGGCTCTCCCTGGATCAGCTGCTTGCCGGAAAATTCCATGATGACCCACCCTTCTTCGGTGGGCGAAATGAAGGAATCGTGCTTTTCGGCGGTGCTGCCGGTCAGCGGCTGGAACCAGTGGGTGTAGTGCGTGGCGCCCTTTTCGATGGCCCAGTCCTTCATGGCGTTGGCCACCACGTCGGCAACTTCTATTTTCAAGGGCGTGCCCCTGGTCAGGGTCTGCATCAGGGCTTTGTAGGTGTCCTTGGGCAGAACCTCCTTCATCGTCTTGATATTGAACACATTCGAACCGAAAATCTTGGTGATATCCATCTTTGCTCCTCTTTAAGTTAAATAAAATGGCCGACGCCGTATCTTTTGCAATTGGCGTGCCAGACATCCGGGGGCCTTATGTGGGCTTTTCCGGGGGGGGCGGGCCGGACCCGGTGAACAAAGTTTATGCACCGGGCAATTCATGATAGAATTGTGCACAAAAAATGTGCAAAGGCCGCCATGATCCATTTGAATAAGAAGCTCGTCGCCCTGAGCGACATCCTGGTCTCCCTGGACCACTCCACCACCCCCCAGGAAATGCTGGATTTCCTGATGGACAACTGCATACGGATTACCGATGCCACTTCCGGCAGCGTGATGCTGATCGACCGGGAAACCCAGGTCCTGGAAATCAAGGTGGCCCGCGGGCTGGCCCGGGACGCCATCAAGACCGTCCGGCTGAAAGTGGGCGAAGGGGTTACCGGGCGCGTGGCCCGGACCGGCAAGGCGTGCCTGGTGGGCGACGTGGGAGAGATCGACTACTACGTCCGCATCCGCCGGGATCTCAAGGCGGAGCTGGCCGTGCCGCTGATCATGCAGCAGGAGGTGATCGGGGTGCTCAGCGTGGACAGCAACCGCCGCAACGCCTTTTCGGAAGAGGACCTGATGCTTCTGCAGATCAGCGCCAGCATGGTGGTGCAGATCCTCAAGAAAGAAAAGATTATCGAAGAGCTGAAAAAAAAGGTGTCCCAGCTGACTCTGCTCCTGCAGGTGGCGGAAATCCTGGAGACCGCCGACCGCCTGGAGCCCAGCTTTCAGAGGATAATGGATTTGCTGTCGGCTACCTTCCCCATCCGGCGCGGCATGCTGCTGCTGCTTAATCCCCGCAACCAGCTGACCGTAATCCAGGGCTATCGGCTGAGCGAAGAGGCCATCCAGCGGGGCATTTACGAAATCGGCGAGGGCATCCTCGGCCAGGTGGTCAAGAACGGTGAGCCGGTTTTCCTCCGCTCCATCGGAGAAAGCCAGGACTTCCTCAATAAGATGCAGATCCGGCGGGGTCGGCGGGAAGTAAACAGCTTTTTTGCCTTCCCCATGCGCTTCGACCAGAAGACCGGCGGAGTGCTGGCAGTGGAAAAGGCCTTCGAGGGCGAAGAGGATTTCCAGATGGCCCGCGAAACGCTGTTCATCGTCAGCTCGCTGGTGGCGCACAAGGTGGAGAACCATGAAAGGGCGGAGCAGGAAAAGATCCAGCTGCGGGAGGAGAACGTAAAGCTGAAGGAAAAGCTGGGGCTCAAGGACCTCTCCGCGCAGTTCATCGGCAAAAACCACCGGATCAAGGATATTCTGGCGACCGCCGCCGTGGTGGCCGATACCGACGCCACGCTGCTGATCCTGGGCGAAACCGGTACGGGAAAGGAAGTCATGGCCCGCCACCTTCATTTCTCCAGCCGCCGGGCGCAGAAGCCCTTCATCAGCATCAACTGCGCGGCCATCCCGGAAAATCTGCTGGAGTCGGAGCTGTTCGGATACCGGAAGGGGGCATTCACCCATGCCACCGCGGACAAAAAGGGGAAGTTCGTGCTGGCCGACGGGGGCACCATTTTTCTGGACGAGATCGGCGACCTGGACATGAACCTGCAGGCCAAGCTGCTGCGGGTTCTGCAGGAAAAGGTGGTGGAGCCTCTGGGCAGCGAGATCGGCATCAAGGTCAACGTGCGGATCATCGCCGCCACCAACAAGGATCTGCACGGCCTGGTGCAGGACCGGAAGTTCCGCGAGGACCTTTACTACCGGATCAATGTCATCCATTTCCGGCTGCCCGCCCTGCGGGAGCGGCGCGATGATATTCCCTTTCTGATCAGCCACTTCATCGACCGCTACAACCAGGAATACGGCAAGAAGATCAAGTCGCTGACCCCCAGGTGCCTGCTCGCGGTTTTAAATCACGACTGGCCCGGGAACATCCGCGAGCTGGAGAACTTCGTGGAGCGCGCGGTGATTCTCTCCTCCGGCGAATGGATTGACGAATCCGTCCTGCCGGAGACCATCGTCAAGGGCCGGGCGCAGGAAGCGGCCCGGCTGGAGGACCTGCTTCGCGGGGAAATCAAGGGCTCCCTGCCGGGCTCCATTTATAAAAGCATCCTGGAGCGGGTGGAAAGGTACCTGATCGACTACGCCCTGATCCAGTGCAATCACCGCCAGACCGAGGCCTCCGAATTCCTGGGCATGCACCGCAACACGCTGCGGGAAAAGATCCGCCAGTATAAGATGAACTGAGCCCGGCGGCGGTTTTTGACAGGGCTGCCCCCTTACCGTAGAATTGTCGGATGAAACACGACATCGACTCAGAAGACCTGGGCGGGTGGCCTTTCCCGTGCGCCTACCGGAACTACACCGATGCCGACCGCTTCCACGACGGCTGCGGAATCTTCGGCATCTTCAATCATCCCAAAGCGGCCCGGCTCTCCTACCTTGGATTGTACGCCCTGCAGCACCGCGGGCAGGAGTCGGCAGGGATATGCAGCAGCGACGGCCATCACCTCTTTCACGAAAAGGGAATGGGGTACGTCAGCGACGTGTTTACCCAATCCCGCCTGGGGGCGCTGCACGGCCATCACGCCATCGGCCACGTCCGCTATTCGACTGCCGGGGAGAGCAAGCTGCAGAACGCCCAGCCGATCGTCACCGAAACCCTTTACGGTCCCATCGCCCTGGGGCACAACGGCAATATCGCCAATGCCGCCGGGCTGCGGCGCGATCTGATCCGCCGCCACGAGTCATTTTTCACCACCTCCGACAGCGAAATCATCCTGAAGCTGATCGGCCAGGCGGAGCAGACCGAGCTGGACAGCGCCCTGCGGGACGCTCTGGTCCCGCTGGCCGGGGCTTTCTCCCTTCTGTTTCTGACCCGCGACCGGCTGATCGCCGTCCGCGATCCCTTCGGCTTCCGGCCGCTGTGCATCGGGCAGCTGGACGGATCGTACGTCTTCGCTTCGGAAACCAGCGCCTTCGACCTGATCGGAGCCCGCTACCTGTGCGACGTGGAGCCCGGGGAAGTGGTCTTCTGCGACCCGGGCGGGCTGCGGCGCACCCGCTACGCCCAAATGCCCAACCACGCCCAGTGCGTTTTCGAGCACATCTACTTTTCCCGCCCGGACAGCCTGGTCTTCGGCCGCAACGTGAACCAGGTGCGCTACCAGCTGGGGCGCCAGATGGCCCGCGAGTTTCCCCTGGGAGCCGACGTGGTGGTGCCGGTGCCCGATTCCGGGGTTTCCGCGGCCCTGGGCTTTTCCGCCGAATCGGCGATTCCCTTCGACTTCGGCATTATCCGCAACCATTACATCGGCCGGACCTTCATTCAGCCGACCCAGGCGATCCGCGAATTCGGCGTGCGGGTCAAGCTCAATCCCGTCCGGGAGATCCTGGAAGGGAAGGAGGTCGTGCTGATCGACGATTCCATCGTGCGCGGCACCACCAGCCGGGAAATCTGCCAGATGGTCCGCTCCGCCGGCGTGCGCAAAATCCATCTCTGCATCAGCTCGCCGCCGATCATCAGCCCCTGCTTCTACGGGATCGACACGCCGCGGACCCGGGAGCTGATCGCCGCCAATCAAAGCGTGGAGGAGATTGCTCATTTCCTGGGCGTGGACAGCCTGCACTACCTGAGCCATCCCGGGCTGCTGGCTTCCATGAGCGATCCGCAGGGCCGGTCGTTCTGCACCTCCTGCTTCACCGGGAAGTACCCGGTGGTGACCGCGGAGATGGGAATCGAGTCCCCGCCGGCCTGATCCATTCCCATCTTCCAAACGATTTTTTGCGAAGCTGTCAGCCAAGATGAAGGTGCAAAAGGTAGCAGGAACCCCAAAGGGGTTCCGTAACACAGCCCGGGGTTGCGCCGCAGGCGCTTACCCCGGATAGGCGGATTATTTTGAAAATCAGCCCTGTAAGAGCTGCGCAAACACCTGGTATGGCTGGATTTTGCGCAACCCTTTCCGGGTTGTCGCCTGCGGGTGTCCCTACCCGGGGTAGGCGCGAAGCGCGCCAACCCCTGGCTGTGTTCCGAAGCCCTTGCAGGGCTTTCCCCAACGGAAATCCACAGGTGTGGGACTTTTTGCCGGGCTATCAGAAAAGATGGAACCGCAACAAGTCCCATATCTTAATTACCGGAAAAAGCCAAGGGCCTTCCGCCCGCCTTGCTATACAGAGCGTCATAAATGATTGCGTACAGGAGAAAAATACTAAGGCCAAGGCTGTTTTCGTGCCCCGATACGACAGGAGCTTGCCAAGAAATTGGTTTCGCAAATCTGGCGGCGTGTCCCGTCTGGAGTACCTATCCCGGACGAACCTGCCATCCGTAGGGGCGTGCGGCGCGCGCCCCTATGAAAAAGCTCGCTATCCGATTCTTCCGAGGAAGGAGGAAACCGTTCGGCGGGCGGTTATTTCGCAGAATGGGTCTGGCCAGGAGAATCCTTAGGGCGCGCGCCGCACGCCCCTATAACGGGAAAGTCCTCTCGTGGATGAAAAAGAGAGGTTTTGTTGCGCAAGAACTTATTATTTTGTTTTGTTCTGCCGGGCCATCCAGCCTATTTCAGGGAGCTGGCGCAGGCGTTATCGAACCGGATGTGCGTCCCGGCTTCCTTCACCCAGAAGGTAAGCTGATCCAGCTTGGCAACCTGCTGGGCGGTAAGGGTGGCGGTAAAGCTCAGCTGGCTGGTCCGGTTGATGCGCATGGTTACGGCACCGGCGCTGAACTGGATGCCGATGCTGTTCACGCTGCCGCCGGTATCATACGAGGAAGACCACACATAGGTCATGGTGCTGTCCCATCCGAAGAGCCTGGCGGCGCCGTTGGAGAAGACCAGCAGCCCGACTCCGTTCAGGACCTTGCCTTCCACCGGGAGCACATATTGCAACTCCGATGCAAAGAGGTAGATCCCGTAATACCCCCCGGCGCCCAGGCTGACCGGTTCCACATCCGTGTCGAAGGTGAAATATCCGCCCACCGTGATGGCCGGCTTCAGGTCCTGCGACATGACAGGACCGTACTTGCTTGTCGAGGCCGGCAGGACCTGGTCGGCATCCAGCTTCCCGTTCAGCCAGCTCCAGGTGGCGTAGGCGTCAAAGCTTTGCCAGGTTTTAGCCGACGGCAGGGTGAAATCCTCGCGAAAATAGTCGCAGGTCTGGATCAGCTCCCGGGTCACCAGGGGCAGGTAGACCGACCGTGAGATCGGCGAAGAGGAAGGCGGAACCGGCAAGGTCTCCACCGAGGCGGACGGGAGCAGGATTGCGGCACCGAGCAGGACGGGAAACAGCTTTCTCATTTCAGGACCTCCCTTTCCGGATGGGGAATGCATCCTTGGAAATAGTACCACCAAATGCCCTTATTCTCCTCCTTCTGTGCTTCGGGTCATAACTTCATGGAGTTTGGTGCTCAGATGGTGCAGCGTGAAGGGCTTGGGAATGAAGTGCAGACCTCCGTCCTCCAGCCCTTTCTGGGAAATGATCTCCGAGGTGTAACCGCTCATGAAGAGCGCCCGGATCGCCGGCCGCACCGTCCGGATGCGGTCCAGAAGCTCCTTTCCGTTCATGGTCGGCATGATCACATCGCTCAGCACCAGGTCCACCGGGACGCGGCCCTCCGTGCATATCGTCAGGGCTTCCTGCGGAGTTTCCGCCTCGATCACGCCGTATCCCAGCCGGCGGAGCATGGAGACCGTCAAACGGCGCACCGCTCCGTCGTCTTCCACCAGCAGGATGGTTCCGCTGCCGACCACCGGGTGGCCCGCTTCGGTCGCTTCCGCAACCGCCTCTTCCATGAGCCGGGGAAGGAAGACCTGGAAGCAGGCTCCCTGGTGGGGTTCGCTTTCCACATGAATAAAGCCCCGGTTCTGGGTGACGATCCCGTACAGAGTGGCCAGCCCCAGGCCTGTCCCTTTGCCCACTTCCTTAGTGGTAAAGAAGGGCTCAAAGATATGCCGCAGGGTTTCGCCGTCCATGCCGTGCCCGGTGTCGCGGAAGGTCACCCGGACGTAATCTCCGGGACGGGCGTCCAGGTGGTCGCGGCAGTAATTCGTGCCCACCGCCGCGTTGGCCGCAGAGATGATCAGGCTGCCGCCGTTGGGCATGGCGTCGCGGGCATTGATGGCCAGGTTCAGAACGATCTGGTCGAATTGCGTGGGGTCGATCTTGACCGGCCAGAGGCCGTCCTCCAGCTCGTAATGCAGCCGGATCTCCTCGCCGATCAGGCGCGGCAGGGTGTTCTGCTTTTCCTGCAGGGCCCGCTTCAGGTCCATGGCCCGCGGAGCGATGATCTGCTGCCGGGAGAAAGCCAGCAGCTGACCGGTTATGTCGCGGGAGTGCTCGGCGGCTTTGACGATTTCGTTGAGGTGCTCCTGCACCCCGCTTCCTTTGTCGATTTCCAGCTGGGCCAGCTCCGCATAGCCGAGAATCAGGGCCAGCATGTTGTTGAAGTCATGGGCCACTCCTCCGGCCAGGCGTCCGATCGACTCCATTTTCAGCGACTGGCGGAGCTGCTCTTCGGCGTGCTTGCGCTCGGTGATGTCCTGGCCCTGGGCGATAGTGGCCACAATGGTTTGTCCGTCCGGACCGGTAATGGTCGCCGAATTCCAAAGAACATTCCGGACGGTTCCGTCCTTTCTGGAAACGGGGATCTCCACGGTCTCCCAGCGCTCCCCGGAGGCGGTCCGCTCCACCAGGCGGAGGGCTTCGGATCTTGCCGTCGGGGGGAAGAGAAGGTCCACGGTGGAGCCGATGGCTTCCTCCGCTTTCCGCCCGGTCAGCGTTTCGGCCGCGCGGTTGAAACGCGTGATCCGGAATTGCGGATTCCAGACAATCACCGGGGCGTTGGCATAAGTCAGCAGATTGTCGAGGTAATCGTGGGTTTCCTTCAGGGAGGCTTCCATGCGCTGCCTCTCCGCCAGTGCCTTGGCCAGCTTGATGTTGCCGACCGTCAGGCGGCTTACCAGGTCGGCAAACCGCACCAGGTAGTTCATCAGCGAGTCGATCCGCTCCTGGTTCATGCGCGGCACCTGGTCCAGGGCCTTCAGGTAAGCCTCGCAATCGAAGCCATACCGTTCGGCCTGATCGATGAACGTGGCGGTATCAACCGCCTCTCCCTCCCGGAAGAACTGGCCGGTGTAAATGTTGGCGATGTGCTTTCCGGCCACGAAGAGGGGAGTCACCACGTCCCACAGGCCGTTCTTGCACCGGTAGGGGACATATTCCCCCTGCTTGATCTGGTGAGACAGAAAAAGATCGGACTCCGTGCAGTGGCGTGCCGAAAGCGGGTTGGCCCGGTGAAAGGCCGTGCAGATTTCCTGCCAGCCCGAGGCCAGAAGAACGTTTCCTTTCAGGTCCAGGATGGCGAATACCGTCCGGGTCAGCTTTTGAAAATCGTCCATCAGCAGCTGCACGGCCTTGAAATCGATCATACCGACGATTTCCTCTTCGCTCAGCTCCATTTCCGGCGAGAGGATGGTCTCCAGTTTCCATTGCAGCTGCTCCTCGCTGCGGCGCAGGGCTTCCTCCATCTGTTTGCGGTCGGTCACATCGAAGCAGAAGCCGATGTATCCGGCGAAGCTGCCGTCGAGCGCTTCCATCGGGCGCCCCAGGTCGAGGATCCAGCGGTACTGTCCGTCCTGCCGGCGCAGACGGTATTCCATTTCGAATCGTTCGCGGTGCTGGAAGGCCTTGTGCCAGGTGCGTACGCAGCGGTCCAGGTCGTCCGGGTGAACCCCGGCGGTCCAGCCGTCTCCGTATTCCTGCTCCGCCGTGCGTCCGGTAAATTCCAGCCAGGTGTCGTTGAACCAGTCGCACAGGGCATCCGGGTTCGCCCTCCAGATCAGGGCAGGAGCGCTTTTCAGAATGTTGAGGTAGTACTCCCGCGACTCCCCGAGCAGCGCCTCGGCGCGGCGGCGCTCCGTGGCCTCTTTCTTCAGTTCGGTGGTCCGTTCCTGCACCGTCCCTTCCAGCGACTCGTTCAGCAGCAGCAGCTTCTGTTCCGCCTCTTTGACCCGGGTGATATCCGTGAGAGTGATCACCGCACCCTCGATCTGGCCGGTTTCGGTACGGAACGGCATGATTCGGTTCAGCAGCCAGCGGCCGGTGGAAGTCTTCTCTTCCTTTTCCACCGGGTTGCCGAGGGCCAGCACCTGGTGGATATCGGCCAGCACGTCCTTTTGCGGCGAAACCTGGTAGGCGATGTGGTCGATCGGGCGGCCGATGTCCTGGGGCAGCAGGCTGAAAAAGGAAAGAATCGCGGGATTGTACTTGCGGATGCGCAGCTTGCGGTCCAGGAAAATGGTGCCGATGTCGATGCTGGCCAGCAGATTGTCGTGGTCGGTGTTGAGCTGTTTCAACTCCAGATTCTTGCGTTCGAATTCGGAGTTGACCGAGTAAAGCTCTTCATTGACGGAGTGCAGCTCCTCGTTGGTGCTCTGCAGCTCTTCGTTGGAGGCCAGCAGCTCCTCGTTGGTGGCCTGCAGCTCCTCGTTGCTGGCCTGCAGCTCCTCGATGGCCGTCTGCAGGCTCTCGCGCGTCGACTGCAGCTCGGTCTGCAGGTCGATCACGTGCTGGTAGTACTGCCGGCCGGCGTCGAAGTCGGACGGGCTTGATTCTTCCTGTTTTTCCAGCGGGGTCGGGCTTTTCGGAATCCGGCAGGGCTCGAAGCAGATGTGGAAGTGCGGGGTGCGGTTCTTGTCCGACCCCAGCGGGGACACGGTGAGGTTGATGAGCTGCTCTTCGCCTTGCCGGTGGACATGGACATTGCGGGTGGTGACGTCCTGCCGGGTGGTGTCCGCCCGCTTGAGGGCGGTGCAAAGAGCGATGTTCAGGTTGCCGTCCACCATGGCCAGCAGATATTTTTCCGGGCGGCCTTCCGGCTTCTTCAGGTACTCGGATACCTCCCCGAAGAAATGGATGATGTTGTAGTTTTCATCCACCAGGACACCGCAGGGTACGTAGCGGCGCATCAGGGCGTCGTAGTCCGACATCACCTGGCGATCCAGGCTGACCGTGCGGCTGGGCCCCGGCTGGTAGGCGCCGACCGAGATTTTCGGCGGGAACCGGTCCCAGTGGGCGGCATCCAGGTGCATGGTCGGCTTGAGTTCCTGGACTTTCCGGAAGATCTTGTGCGGGCTGGAAAGGGTATCGAAATCCCCGGCGAAATTGCCGAGCCCCTCGCTGGCCCCCAGAAAAAGCACCCCCTCCTTTTTCAGCGAGAAGTGCAGGTGGAAGATCACCTTTTCCTGCATGTCCGCCTGGAAGTAGATCAGCAGGTTGCGGCAGCAGACCAGGTCCAGGCGGGTGAACGGCGGGTCGCTCAGCAGGTTGTGGGGCGCGAACACCACCATTTTGCGCAGCTCGGAGGTGACCCGGTAGGAAGTGTTCTCCTTTTTGAAAAACTTCTGAAGCCGGGCCGGGCTGACGTTGACCAGCCGCTCCCCGTCGTAAAGGCCCTGGGATGCCTGGTCCAGCGAGGTCCGGTGCACGTCCGTGGCAAAGACGGTGATCCGGCCGCCGAAGTTGAATTCCGCGGCTTTTTCCGCCAGCAGGATCGCCAGGGAGTAGGCTTCCTCCCCTGTGGCGCAGCCGGCGGACCAGATCCGCAGGTCCTCGCCCGGGCCGAGGTTGGCGAACAGCCCGGGCATCACCTGCTGCTCCAGCTTCTCGAAAGACAGTGGATCGCGGAAAAACTCGGTTACCCCGATAAGCAGGTCCTTGTAGAGCGATTCCAGCTCCGCGGAATCTCCTCCGGCCACGGCAGCATAATCGGACACCTGGCTGATCTGGCGGAATTCCATGCGGCGGCGGATGCGCCGGCCGACGGTCGAGCATTTGTATTTCGCAAAATCGAGATTGTAGTTTTTCCGAAGCAGGGCGAAAATGGCGGCGAATTCCCCCTCCTCCTCGAAGACCTGCAGTTCGCCGTTTACCTTGGTGCGCACCATTTCCGGATTGACCGCATATTCCACCAGGATCCGGGGAATACGTTCCGGGGCCAGCATGAAATCGCAAACCCCGGTGGCGATGGCACTGCGGGGCATGCCGTCAAACTGCGCGGACTCCGGAGCCTGAACGATGACCAGCCCCCCTTTTTTCTTGATGGAAAGGATTCCGCGCGACCCGTCGGAGCCGGTTCCGTAAAGAACCACTCCTACGGCCCGGCTGCCGACATCCTCCGCCAGGGAGTGGAAAAAAATATCGATGGGCAGCTCTCCGTGCACGCCGATGCTTTTTTCCGTAAGGAAGAGCTTTTCCCCGCTGACGGTCATATGCGTTTTGGGAGGAATCAGGTAGATGCGGTCGGCCTGGATTTCCATGCCGTTCACCACCCGGAAAATGGGCAGGTTGGTGTGGCGGGCGAGAAGGTCATCCATCAGACTCTTGAAATCCGGGGAGAGGTGCTGGATCACCACGAAGGCCATTCCGGAGTCCATGGGCACGTGAGAGAAGAACTGTTCCAGCGCATTCAGCCCCCCGGCGGAGGCGCCGATTCCCACGATTTGAATTGCCTTTTTACTGTCGGATCGATCCGTCTGCTGCGAAGTTTCGACCATGATGAACTGCGCCCCTAAGAAATATGAATCTATATTATTTAAGCCGCACTCCACGCAGTGAAGCTTGCTACATGGGTTGAAGAACAAATATAGATTAACAGGGCGTCGGTTGGCAATAGTCGATTGCGGTTAAGTCAGGCCGGATGTCCGGCGATTCTTCCCGGTCTTTTCCCCCGTTTTTATGGTAGGCTATGGCGATGAAAGATGCCTGTTTTTTACACCTGGATTTTTTCAACACGGAGGTATTTTGCGCATGACCAGCCGGACGGCTCTTTTCCCCCTCTTTCTGCTTGCTGCCCTTTTCCTGTCCGCCGCAGCCGCCACGGCTGCCAGGCCGCAGACCGGATTTTTGAACCGCACCGTTGTTGTGGACCGCGAGGTCTACGGCTACCAGGTCTACGTTCCTGCGGAGTGGACCAAAAGTAAAAAATGGCCCGTCATCCTCTTTCTTCACGGAGCCGGCGAGCGCGGTGACGACGGGCTGCAGCAAACCCAGGTCGGAATCGGTGCCGCCATTCGCAAGCACCGCGACCGTTTTCCCTGCATCGTGGTGCTGACGCAGTGCCGTAAAAACAGCTGGTGGTCAGCGCCGGCCATGGAAGCCCAGGCCCTGAAGGCACTGGATCAATCCATGAGGGAGTTCCGGGGGGACCCGGACCGGGTTTACCTGACCGGCCTCTCCATGGGAGGGTACGGCACCTGGGATATTGCCTACCGTTATCCGGGACGCTTTGCCGCCTATGCCCCGATCTGTGGCGGAATACGGATGCCGGGCAAAATTTCCTTGCCGGAGGGAAGTCCTTTCGCCGAACCCGGTGCGGACCCCTATGCCATGGTCGCCCGGAAAATCGGCAGAACCCCGGTCTGGATTTTTCATGGGGAGGCGGATAAGACCGTACCCCCCTCCGAGTCGCGGAAAATGAACGAGGCATTGAAAGCCGGCGGCGGAAATGTAAAATACACGGAATACCCGGGTGTGGGCCACAATTCCTGGGATGCCGCCTACGCGGAGGCGGAATTCATGCCGTGGCTCCTTGCCCAGCGGCTGGCGAGGTAGCGCCTTGGGGCAGGGACACCTTTCGCGGCGCGAAATCCTGAGCTCCATCGCCGTTCTGGCCTCCGCCGATTCTCTGGTTCCTGCGGGGATCGCCGGAGGAGAGATGCTGTTCCCGGCGAGCCGCGGCGTGCTGAAGGGCACGGTGACCGATGCCGCTACCGGGAAACTGTGCGCCGCGAAAATGAGGGTTACACGGCTCGGCAGCGGGCAGGAATTTCTGCCGGAACGCTGCATACGCACCATGCCGGCCCAGTCCAAAGGCGGAGTTCGCTATTTTTACCTGCGCGGCTCCTATGAGCTGGCTCTGCCGGCCGGGCCGTACGAGGTCGAGGTGGTGCGGGGCATCTGCCACGAGCCGCAGATCCGGCGGGTGGAAGTGCGGGATGGAGTTTGCCGCCTGGATTTCCGGATGAAGCTCCTGACCGATTTGCACCGCCGCGGATGGTTCTCGGGGAACACCCACACGCATTACCATGTCGAAATCGAGGAGGCGGTGGACGAGAGACTGCGACTGGTTCCTCCCGCCGAAGCGGTGGATGTCAGCGTTCTCAGCTACCTGATCCGCAACCGGTTGCCTTATGCCAGCAACCGGATTCCGATCGGCCGGCTCCGGGACTTCTCCGGCGACGGTACCATCCTGGATATGGGCGAGGAGTGCCGCAACAATTTCGTTTCCAAAGAACGGCCGCATAACCTGGGATATGGCCACTGCCTGTTTCTGAACATTCCGCGGCTGATCGAGCCGGTCTCCACCGGCCAGCTGTCAGCGGAGGGCCAGGCGCCCGACTTTCCCACGCTGTCGATGCTTTGTGCCGAGGCCCGCCGCCTGGGAGGGACCACCGTCTGGTGTCACAACGGGCACGGCATGGAAGCCCCGGTGGCCGTGGCTCTTGGGCTGGTGGATGCTCTCAATATCGCCGACGGTTTTCCCGTGGAATACGATGGGTATTACCGCTTCCTGAATTGCGGATTCCGCCTGCCTATTTCCACCGGCACCGACTGGTGGGAGTACGACCACAACCGCGTCTTCGTGCGGGTGGAAGGTTCGTTCGGCTACGAGTCCTGGCTGGCGGGCCTTCGCGCCGGGCGGACCTGCGTGACCAACGGTCCTCTGCTGGAGCTGAAGGTCAATGGCCGGCAGCCGGGTGAAGCGCTTCCCGGGGGGCGGCGCCTGCAGGTGGTGGCCAAAGCGATTTCCCGCGTGCCGTTCGAGCGGTTGGAAATCGTGAGGAACGGAGAGGTGGTAGCCCAGAAAATCGCGGACCTCCGGCAGGAGGCGGCACTTGAGTGGGAGTGCCCTGCGACCCGCCAGGCCGGGTGGATTGCCGCCCGTGTCGGCGGAGCCACCATGACGCGCCTGGGGTATCCCGTTTTTGCCCACACCAATCCGGTTTACTACTCCGGGGTACCGCCCACGGCGCTCCGGCAGGAGGCCGCCCGGGCCTGGGCCGGGGAAATCGAGAGTTCGATGCGCTTCCTGCAGAAAAATTTCCGCTTCGCCTATGAAGCGGACAGGGCGTTCGCCCTGGGGCGGTTCGAGGAAGGCCGGCGTTTTTATGCGGGCCTGGCCCGCGAGGGGGCCGCCGGTTCATGAAAGGAAAACCAATCCCCCCGTTCCCAAAGAATCTTTTCCGATGAGGGGGTAAAAAGTGGCGGACGGGTCCGGTTCTGCCGTCTCTGCCTGGACTTTGCCTCGGAATAGCCATCCGGTACCGGTTTGCGCGGGGTTTCCCAAGGCCATGGCGGAGCGCAACGGTACGATATCCGATGGTTCGCCCCGCGCGGCACACACCCGAGTCCCGCAAGGGACGGCAGATCCGGACAAGAACTGCCATGCCGCAGGCGGTGCAACCGACCCTTTCCGCATGACCCTGGAGTGGTTCCGGCTAGGGGTAAACTCCCTGTACTAATACGGATTGGATCAGCCTCCGTTCGGAGCCTTGTATTTCAAAAAGCAAAAAATTGTAGTCTCCGAGCGAAACCCAGGGGACTTCCAGCGTGTAGTTCGACGAGCGGAAAACGTCCGTCAAAAGCTTTTCTCCCCCGCTTCCCTGGAGGACCGACAGCAGCAGCGGAAGCTGATAAGGGTTCGTAACGGTCAACGACACCTTGCAGGTGGAGGTCCGGGAAGCAAGATAGCACAAGATGGGATAGGCGGTGAGCCGTGATCCCTGAACCTCATAGGGCACGCCATTCACCGTTGTGGTGGCCACCACCGCCCCCCTGACTCCGCCGCGAATTTCATAAAGCAGGAAATCATAGGTTCCGTTGCCGATCCAGGGAATGGGAAGGGACAGGTAGGTGTCCCGGAAATCGCCGGTCAGCTGCAGCTGTTCACCATACGGGGACTTTGCCCAGAGCTGCAGGGTCGATTCCGCTGCATTCTGGACAGTCAGGGTCACCCTGCAGTGGGAGGAGGACAGCGGGATCCGGCAGCTGGGAACATCCGAAGAGAGCCTGGGAACCGCCGCCGCGGCGGAAATTACACGCACCGAAACGGATTGTGCCTGCCGGGAACAGCTGCCTCGGATTTCCCGGAAGAAAAACTGATAGGTGCCCTCCAGAAGCCAGGGTAAGTCCATAGTCAGAACCGGATCGGTATAAATTCCCGTCAGGGCCTGCATTCCGCCGCCATTATACGAAACCCAACCCTGGAGCGGGGTGCCGGACGGATTGTTGGCTCTCAGCTGAATGGTGCAGCGCTGTGTCCCCGGGGCCAGAATGCAGGGGTTCGGTGTGGCCTGCAGAGCGACCTCCGGCAGGGGGCGGGGGTCCGGTTTGAATACCTGTATTCGATTGTTCCCGGTATCGGCCACAAAAATGCTGCCGTCGGGGCCAACGGCAATACCGCCCGGGTCGAGGAATTGCCCCTCCTCGGAACCGCGGCTCCCGAATTGAGTCAGGAGGGCGCCCTGCGAAGAATACTTGCGCACCCGGTGGTTTCCGGTATCGGCCACCCAGATGTTACCGGCTTCATCCACCGCAATCCCCTCCGGGTTTTGCAAGCCGTCTACGGATCCTCCGATGGTGCGGACCGCTTTAAGGTCCGGACCGATTTGCACGATGCGATGATTATTCGTGTCGGCCACCCAAAGGTTGCCTTCCCGGTCCCCGGCAACACTGCTCGGAAAGAGAAGCTGCTGGGGCGAGCTGCCCGGGGAACCCCAGCGAAGGACAAACAGGCCATCCGCGGTAAATTTCTGCAGGCGGCTGTTGCCGGCATCCGCTGCCCACAAGGCTCCGAACCGGTCGAAACCGAGTGTGCCGGGGTCATAGAGCTGGCCGTCCCCGCTGCCCGAGGAAGACCAGGAGCGAATCAGGGCGCCGGCGGCATCGAATTTTTTAATCTGGTGTCTGCCCGCATCGACGACATAGAGCCCGGTATCCGATCCCGCCAGTGCGAATCGGGGGTAGGCCAGCTGGTCTTCCCTGGTCCCGAACTGCCCCACGCTTCCCAGAAGATTTCCCTCTGCGGTGAAATGAAGAATCCGGTGATTACCGGTATCTGCGACCCATAGGTTCCCGGAAGGATCCACGGAAATTCCACCCGGGGCCCGCATGTTCGACTTGCCGACATCCAGGGTTCCCAGCCGGGTGAGGGTGAAGGAAACCGGGTCCATTTTCAGGACCATACTGGAAATCGAGTCGGCAATGAACAGCACGCCCTGCGGATCGGAGGCGATCTGTCTCGGGATGGCGTAGGACTGGTGAAATATGCGGTCCGCCTGTCCGGAGGGCAGTAAGGACGGAGGGCAGGGCACGTAGGCTCCGCCGCACCGGTCTTCCACGGTCAACGGAAAGGAGGCCAGGTGTTTTCCCGGAGAGCTGAATACCTGAATTCTCTGGTTGTAGGAATCGGCGACCAGGATATTGTGATCGGGAAGGACGTATACGCCGTGCGGCACCGCAAACTGCCCGTCCCCGGTTCCGAAGGAACCCCAGTACGATAACAGCGCACCCTGTCGCGAAAAGACCTGAACCCGATGGTTCCAGCTGTCGGCCACATAGATGTTGCCGGAGTCGTCCAGGGCCAGGCCCGTGGGGTATTGAAACTGCCCGGGTTTATTGCCCGAGCCGCCCCAGGAAGCCAAAAGCCGGCCGTCGGCTGTGAATTTCTGAATGCGGTGGCTGTCGGCAACGTACAGGATGCCCACTTCATCGATGGCCACACTCGCGGGAAAGGTGAACAGTTTATCGGCTGGTCCCCCCAGGCTGCGCAGATAATTTCCTTCCCTGTCGAAGACCTGCACCCGGTGGTTGGCGTAATCGGCAACATAAAGCTCCCAGATCGGGTTGAAGGCCAGGGAAATAGGGAAGCGAAACCGTCCCGTTTTGGTTCCCTCGCCGCCAATAACCGCGACCTCCTGCCCGTGGGCATCCAGGACGAGGATGCGGTGGTTGCCGGTGTCGGCCACAAAAATCCGGCTCTGCGGGCCGATGGCGACTCCATACGGGTTATCCATGCGTCCGGAGACAAGCTCGCCCCAGCGGGCGGTAAAGCAGGGGGCATCCTGAAGGATGGAATCGGATGGAGTGGCGGACTGTTCCGGAAAGTACGATTCGATCGGACCGGCTTCCTGCAGCCCGGGAAGTGCGATCTGTTTCCTGAAATCCAGTCGCTGATGACGCCAAAGCCATTGCTGTTCCAGTGGCCCGACGGAAGTGGTGTCGAAAAGGTCCATCCAGGCAAAACTGGTATGAGCGACGTAAAAGGAATAAAAAATACCGAGTGCCAGGAGCGGCAGCAGGGATTTCAAAGCGGCCCGGGTTATTAAGGCGGTGCCGTTTCGGACGGAGCCGGCAGAGCCGGCAGGAAGAGAGGAATTCCTTTGGTTCATAATTCCCTCGGGTAGGAAAGGACTGCAGGTTTGGTTTCTGCCGATGATCCGGTTCCGGGGCCTGATGGAGACTGGATCCGGTCCGGTCGGCACCCGTGTGTCCAGTGAAACCAGCCGTAATCCCAGAGATCCCATTGACGGAATCGGGACCATAGAAGATTTGGGCTGGCCGATGTCGGGTTGAAGCAAGGCGGCCCGCTCGGACGGTTCCCACCGGTCAGCCATCGGAAAACGGTTCGAAAATGACCGGGCAGAGGGGCCGTTTCGGCGTTCCAGTAAATCGGCTCCAGATGTGTCGGTCCGGGGTCCAGGCTTTCCCTCAGCTCCGGGTGGGCCAGCAATTGGGCGGCAAGATAATGCTGGGGGTAGACCGCGGTTGCGGCCAGTTGGACTGTGGTTCCCAATAACAAAAAGCACCCGGCAAGCAGCAGCCTCCAGCTGCCGTCTCGCAACCAGACGGCAACCGGCAAAAGCGTCCATGGAATAGCCGGTAACAAATACCTTGGCCCCCAGCAGGCCCCCCCGTGCCAGGAAGGATTGAGTGAATAAAGCAGGAGCAGGCTGACAAAAACAGTAAGGACAAGAATAGCCTCACTGCGACATTGTTTACAGAGCCGGTACCAGGCGATAATGCTCAGTACAATTGGCGGCGAAAACCAGACCAGCCCCTTGCCCCAACTGAACAGCAGGCCCAGGCACCGCGTGGCACAGGACTGCACCCATGATCCAAGGCTGCCGTCCGGAAAAAGAGACCGCAGCCAGGCGTAGGGGAAAGGCCCCCGTAATTTCCACGCAGAAAAAATAGCGGCAGCAAGACAGGCCGGGATGAAAAAGAACAGGTAAATTTTATGCGAAAGGGCCAACCGCTCTTCCCACGGAAAGACGGGGCATTCCTTTGGTAGGGCCAGGTACAAAAGCTGACCGGGCAGGATGACCAGAACGCTGAGCTTGGTAACGGCGAGGAGTGGAATGGTGGAAATCCAGAGAAGCAGGTCATTGGGGTTATGCAAGCGGGCATAACGGACCAGACAGAATCCGCCGAGGAGCGCCAGGAATCCAGCGAAAGGTTCCCGGAAAAAGGTTTTGCTGTAGGGGACGGCAAGTGTGGCCAGCCCGAACAGCAGGCAGGCAATGGTGCTGTGCCGTCTTTCTGCGCCCAACAGCAGGCAGAATCGAAAAAGGAGAATCGACGTAGCTGCCGTCAGCAACAGGTTCGGCAACACCATAGGAGTCCGGCGCAGATAGACGCGCTGATCCGGCTTGCCAAAGCATTCCAGAATGCGGCCCAGAAAATAAAAAGGAACCGCAGCCGCACAGAGACCGGGCTCATAAACTGCTGACGGGAGAGTCGGTTGTTCCGTCAACGGATGGGGCATAAATCCGGCCAGCCTTTCCATCGACATGCCCAGCCGTGCGGTTTGCAGATACAGGTCTTCCTCATCGGAGGATCCGAGGTGAAACCCGGATAACAAAAGGTAGAAAAGAGTCAATCCCAGGCCGACCGGCCAACCTGAGGGGAACCTCTTTCCGACCGGATCCTTTGGGGTGGTGGAAAACATGATAAACAGTCAATCTGTTATAAGGCTAATTCTTTTCTAGCTATTTTTATCCTATGGAACAGGAGGGGTGCCGATGGCGAAAAGGGAACGTGGGGGACAAGCCAGGGGGGATTCAGTGCCGACGGCAGATCGGTTGGTGGCTGATTTTCGGTGTGTTGCCCTCCGGAATCCTCTGGAAAACAGTAGTATTTTGCATCTTTCGAACCCGGGCGGAGGTGACGGGCATCACATATGGTTAGGAAGCTATTGATATCGTTGGGGTTGTTACCTGTAACTTCCTATAATTAACGATAATTGGGTGGGGGCATCTCCTGCTGTGAGTCCGGGGAAGGAATAGCCGGACTAGTTCCCGGCGGCAAAAAGCCATTCAGGGGGAATGCGGGCAAAGACGATCCGGTGGTGGTCGTCGGTCTCGAAGAGGCAGCCGATGGTGCCGTCCTTCAGGACGGTGAGGACCGAATAGGCAAAGCTGCCGGGCCACAGCACCCGGCGGACCGGCCAGGTCCGGCCTTCGTCCCGGCTCATAAAAAGCGTGCCGTTTTCGCGCCGGCTGCTCTGCGGGCCGACAAACAGCAGAGCGCTGTCCCGGCCATCCAGCGGATCGGAGTAGCGGAGGATGCCGGCCATGCAGCCGGGGTCCATTAGTTCGACCGCATCCTCCACCGGGGACCACGTCTCCCCGCCGTCCCGGCTGATGCAGGTTTTGCGGAACGGCCGGCCGGCCCAGCGGCGGGCGTTCATCCGCAGGGATCCGTCGGAGAGCTCCACGACCTGCACCTCGTTGACCTGGCTGGCGGTTCCGCCTTTGCCGTCCGGCACCTGGGCTCCGGGAGCGACCGCGCCGCAACGCCAGGTTTGGCCGCGGTCGTCGCTGACGGCCGCATAAATGTTCCAGTGTCCGTAAGGGCCTTCATTGAACGGGATGACCAGTCGTCCGCGATGCGGGTTGTGCCTTTTCTGGATGCCGATTCCGGGTCCGGATGCCACAGTAGTCACGCCCGCGGGGCGCTTGGTGGTTGAGGTGATGTCCGTCGGAGGGCTCCATGTCAGGCCGTCATCCCGCGAGGAGATCTGGTAAGTGCGAACCACCCACTCCCCGGACCACCCCGGAACAATCCGCTCGCTCCCCTCCTTGACTCCGGGAGGATAAGACTGATAAAGGATCAGTATTTTCCCGCTGCTTCTTTCCACCACCATGCAGGGATTGTTCAGGCAGCGCGGAGGATCGGCGGCGATCACCTGAACCGGGCCC
>CAINFC010000139.1 GCA_903847975.1 uncultured Acidobacteriota bacterium
CATTGGAATATATAGAATCGGGACGGGCAAACGGCTGTTCTGGATGCTGCCGGAGGTATCTCCGGTGGCGGCATAAATCCGGTCCTGGCCTGCCGGCAGCAGGTCATAGACGGTATCGGCCTTGTACAGGAAGCCGGCTTCCTGCCACAGGTCGCTCCCCGGGGCCAGGGAAAAAACGTAGCTGGTAAAAAGTCCTTCCCCCACTTCCACCCCTGCGAAAACCTGGCCAAGCGGCGTCTGCAGCAGACTGCGAATTGCCCGGCCCTTGGCAGGAGCAGGCAGCGGACTCCACCCATCCCCGCCGTTGGTCGATCGAAAAGCCATAGCCGTGCCAGCTTCGCCGGCTCCGCCGGCAACCAGGAGATTGCCGCTTCCGGTCATGGCATAAATCGCAGATACGCCTGGGAGCGTTGCGGCTGCCGACCAGCTGCCGGAGGAAAAACGGCTGACAAATCCGTGCGCTCCGGCCTGCCTCCCGGCGGCAAAGAGGACCTGGGCGGGAGATTCCCAAAGCGCCCGCACCTCCTCTCCGCCGGGGGGTGCCGGAAAGCCCAGCCAGTGCTGTCCATCGTCGGAAGAGCGGAACATGGCTCCGCCGGGGCCGCCCGCGGCGATCAGCTCTCCTGCCGTGCGCTGCAGCAGAACCTGAATTGCGGAGGTCCCCTGCCATTCCCCGGCGATATTCCAGTGGTCCCCTGCGTCGGCAGAACGGTATACCGCCCCCCGGCACTGGCCGATGCCTTCGCACTTCAGGCCTCCGGCCAGGAGGGATCCCTGGGAAGTCAGGAGAAGATCCTCAAGCCACCATCCCTGCGGCAGCGGAGCGGAGGGCTGCCAGGTGGCTCCTCCGTCCGAAGACCGGAAGACGGCGGCGGTGTTGGCCTCATTCACCTGGCGGGTGGTGGCGGCGGCGAAAAGAACGCCGTCCGCCCGGCGGGCAAGGGCCGCTACCCGGAAAGCGGCTCCCGCGGAGCCGAGAGCATCCCAGGCAGGCCAGGCGGAGAGGCTGTTTTGGTCTGTCTGCGCTTCCTTTTTGGGGACGTCCGACTCTCCCGCACCGTTTTTCGAAGCGGCGCCAGCTGCCCGTGGCGCGGTGCTCCGGGAAACCGAGCGCGCGGGAAAATGCGCGGCGGTCAGCCAGGGCGCGGCGAAATAGAGATTGGCGATCGGCGAACCGGTTCCCGGATAGACCACGCCGCTGCCGGTACCCGCCACTCCCGGGGAATAAATGACCTGCGGTCCGATAGCCACCTGCGTGGGGTAGTCGTTCATCAGCCGCGGCGCCCACCAGGAGCCCGGAACCGATCCGGTACCCCAGCGCCAAAGGATATTGTTTTGGGAAGCCCGGCTGTAGTCGTAAGCGACATTCATCCAGCGGCTCGCGCCGGAGCGGTGGCCTACCATGTCGGGCATCAGTTCATCCACCTTTTTTTCGGCGCTGAGAATCCGGTTGGTTGTCCAGCGGGTGCCACCGTCGGTGCTGAAGGCATAGCGAACGTCGGTTCCTCCCAGGACCACCTGCTCATACGAGTTGTAGGCTACCCAGACGGTGGGAAAAGCGCTGTCGGTCGAGGCCGCCGGGACGGGGACCGCGTGGTAGACGGCGGAATCCCCGGTGCTCAGGTTGGTCCACAGCCCCCAGCTGTTGCCCCGGTCCAGGCTGCGGTTGACGTGCACGTCGTTGGGGTAGCCGTCGGCGACAGCCGCCAGGTAAACGCGCTGGTCCGGACCGGCATCGATCTTCGGCTGGGAATAGCCGCCGCTGCTGTACACGATATCCCAGGCGACGCCGTCCACGGCGGACCGCCCTACCCGCACCAGGTGAGAGTCGCCCTGGGGGACCGACCAGGTCAGGTAGAGGTAAAGCGCGGAAGGCATGGCCATGGGGTCCCGCGCGGCTCCAAGATGGGACAGGTTCACTCCCGCGCCCTCGCTGAAAACCACCACGCGGCTCTGGGTGGCCGGGTTGGCCAGGGCAATGCGCATGTCGTTGACCAGGCCGGCTGTATCGGTGAAAAAGACATGCAGGGTGCTGCTCCCGAATTCGTCCTGCTTCCATCGTGATACCAGGACGTCCAGGGCCCGGATGCCGGCGGAATGATTGACCGTCGACCAGAGCTGCCAGGTGGATCCGTGATCCGAGGACTTGTAGACCTTGATCTGGCCGTCCTGGTCGATTGGCCGGGTGCTTGCGGCTACATACATATCGCCGTTGTCGTCGTTGTCCGTTCCGTACGAATAGACGGCTCCGGTATGCACGATTTTATTGGTGCCCAGTGCGGAGCGATCATAGCCCTCCAGGATCATGGCCGGATCGCCGAAGAGCTCAAAGGACCAGGGGATGGGCTGGTAGCTGCCGGCTTTGTAAAAATTGCTCTTGTAGCGGATCTTGGCTTCATAGAGCGACCACCCCAGCGTATAGCGGTTTTGCACCAGGTTTTCATTGAAATAGACGGCCAGGGTCTGCTCTCCGGAGGTGTTGGCGGGAGAAGCCCAATAAGAGGAGTAGGGCACGGGTGAATCGAAGCCGACAACTCCGGCGGCTCTTCCTGCAGCCAGGAGGGCGGTGCCGGTGTTGGTTGTGAAGCCGCCGGGTGTCATGGGGTTCCCTGCGCTGTCCATCGTGGTCAGCGGCCAGGGCGCCGTGGTCAACGCCAAAGTAGCGCAGCCGATCAGCTCAAAGATCGGGGTGTGAGTGTTGGTGAGGGAGGCGACATCGCTCATGAGAAAAAGGTCGCTCCAGACCCATTCCCCGGGATCCACGGTCCCGGTGTTGGCCGTGTCGTGGTGCCAGATGTGCCCGCTGAGGCCGGAGGAGTCGCCATGGTCCGTCAGCAAGGCAATCCCGTGGTCCTCCGCATTGAGCGCCGCCACTACGTTGGCCTGGCTGGTGTCATAATCGGGAGCCGGCGAGTAGGTGCTGGTCCCCAGTCCGGACTGCTCGTAAATCCGGGTGGCGGACCACCCGTTGGGGATCAGCAGGTTATTGCGGATGTACTCCAGCGGCACCGCGTTGTCCGTCTTCTTGCCGGAGCTGGAAATGTCGTTATATCCGCCGGCCAGCAGGGCGCGGTGCTTCCAGCTGTCGGTGTTTTGCTCGAAAGCCACCATGGCCTGGACGGCGTTGGCAATCTCGGTGGTGGTGTTCAGGGGGAGCCGGCCTACCAGGACATCCGGCACCACGCTCATCTCGTCGGCGTCGATTTCTCCCCAGCGCAAATCTCCATCCCTGTTCCAGACCTGGGCGCTGGTGCTGCCGCCGGAAAGCTTCGCAAAGAAGTGGTCCGAGGGAAGACCCCATTCGCCTGGCGGGTTGGAGTAGTACAGTCGCCGGTTCACCAGGATTCGAAGATCACCGACAATCAGTACATAGCGGATTCCCCACTGGCTGGAGGGGTATTTGTCATGGAGGAAATTCCACACCTCTTCGGCGGCATCCACCCCGGAGTACTGGGAATGAATGGTGGCCAGGGTCGTTACCTGGACATGATGCCCCAGGGTCTCCTTCCAGGTCTTCAAGGGGGCCATGGCCGCGGCAATCGTGTCGTTCTGGACGATGATGACATAGTCGTAGAGGCTGGTTTCCAGGGGGGGGTTCCGTTCCGTTGATTCGTACCAGCCCAGGGCCTGGTCGAAATTCACGACCTGGCGGGAGATGAGGTCGTCCAGGACCCGGTCGTGGCGCAGCCTTTCGGCCTCGTGCCCGGCGTCGCTTCCCGCCTCGGAGCGGAGGTATTCGATGGTTACTTCCACTTCCGGGTAAAAAGAGAGAATTCCGTCCCGGGGCTGATAGGAAAAAGGCTGCAATGCCACCTGAGCGCAGGTGTAACGTCGCCACTGGGTTTGTCCCAGGTAGAGAGCCGCTTCTGCCGGAAAAACAGCGTCGGAGGAATAGACTTCACGCCGGCGCTCTTCCCAGCGGGCCCAGGCCCGACCGGAATCCTGGGGTCCGTAGATGACCGGTGGAACCGGGGCGATTTGGAAGCTTCCCGGCAGCCGCCTGACCTGCGGGACATCGAAATGCACGCTTTCCACGCGGGCTCCCGGCGGCAAGGCGATGAAAAAGGTTCTTCCGGGAAGCTCCGGCTCGCCGGCCAGGGCGGCAGTGCCGTAATCGGCTTGCATTTGAATGTGCGCCCGGCCCTGGCGGTCCTTGGCGATCTCATAATTTCCGGCCCGCAGCGTGATCCGAAATACCTGGAGTTCGGGTCGGGTAACGATTTTCGCCTGTCGGATCAGGCCGGCGGAAGCCAGGGCAGCGGCCATCAGGAACAGGCATGATCCGATTCGCTTTCTGTCCGGAAGGGGCATAATCCCTCCTGTTGCAATGAAAAAAGACCGTTGTTGTCAAGGTAGCACCGCACTCTGCCTCCTGTCAACCGCTTTTCCCGTAATTCCGCTTTGGCCGGCAGGAGGGAATTCCGGAATTTACGATACAATCATTTCTGAGATGAAACGATTCCTCCTGTTTCTTGCTTTTGCCGCCCTTTGCGGGTGGTGCCTTGCGGCGGCCGACGGGGAGCCCGGTTTCGCCGACTGGCGCGGGTACCGCAGGATTTCCTTCCCCTTCGAAGGCCGGCCCGGATTCGTGGTGGAGCCCAAAATAGCCGCTCCCGGCAGGCCCTGGGTGTGGCGTACCTCCTTTCCCGATTACCACCCCGAAGTCGATCTGGAGCTGCTCCACAGCGGCTACCACGTCGCTTTCATCGACTGCGTGGAAATGCTGGGATGCGACGAGGCCCTGGAAATAATGAGCCGCTTCCGCGAGGCCATCCGCCAGAGGTGGAAGCTGGCGGAAAAATGCGCCCTGGAGGCCGTGAGCCGGGGCGGGCTGCACGCCTACCGATATGCGGCCCGCTACCCCCGGCAGGTGGCCTGCCTCTATGCCGACACTCCGGTGATGAACCTGGCCAGCTGGCCCCTGCGCTGGAAGGAATCCGCACGGCAGGTGGAAGAGGCCCTGCGCTACTACCGTCTCAAGGATCGAAGGGAGCTGGAATCCTACCGCGGCAACCCGATCGATCTGCTGGAGCCCATCGCCCGGGACAAAATTCCGCTGCGTCACGTCATCAGCCTGAACGACCGCGTGGTGCCCCCGGAAGACAACACCCTCGAGGCGCAGAGAAGGCTGCGCAAACTGGGCCATGACATCGAGCTGGTGCGGGTGGCCGAAGGGACCGGGGAAAGCTACGGCCACCATTTCTCGCTCCCGGAAGTGTTCCGGACCTCCCGGTTTATCATGCGGCATTCCTATGTTTTGCCGGGAGCCACGGAATATTTCCGCCTGCGATCCGGGCTGGGCAACAGCATGGACCGGTTCCTCCGGCAGAAGACGGGAAGGGTCGTGTTTCTTGGCGGGTCGATCACCTATAACCCGGGGTGGCGCGAGGAAGTCATGCGCTACCTGCGGCTGCGCTTTCCGGAAACGGAATTCGACTTCATTGCTGCCGGAATTCCTTCGCTGGGATCCGTGCCGCACTCCTTTCGCCTGCAGAAAGACGTGCTGATGAAAGGGCCGGTGGATCTGCTGTTCGTGGAGGCGGCGGTCAACGACCACAACTACGACACCTGGCCCGAGCGGGCGGATTATGCCTTGCGCGGCATGGAGGGGGTGGTGCGTCACCTGCGACGGATCCATCCGATGACCGACGTGGTGGAGATGCATTTCGTTCATGACGGCGCGCATCTTCCCGAGTTCCGCGCCGGCCGGGTGCCCTACACCGTCGCCGCCCACGAAAAGGTGGCGGAATTCTACGGCTGCCCTTCGCTGAACCTTTCCCGCGAAGTCTTCGACCGCATGGAAGCCGGGGAGTTCACCTGGGCCGGCGACTTCAAAAATCTGCACCCCTCGCCCTACGGCCAGCGCGTCTATGCCAACAGCATCACCCGCATGCTGGACGCGGCTTTCGCCTCTGCGGGGGGGCGGCCCCGGGCCCACCCCGTTCCGAAAAAAGCGCTGGATGCCCGGAGCTACGCCGACGGCCGAACCGGGGTTCTGGCGGAAGCCCGCATCATCCGGGGATTCCGGCGGGACGAGCGCTGGAACCCGAAAGACGGCCGGGCCACCCGGGCGGGATTCGTGGAGGTGCCCGCCCTGACCGGCGGAGCCCCGGGCGACGAATTCGAGTTTGATTTTAAGGGCAGCGCCTGCGGCCTGCTGATTGCCTCGGGCTACAACAGCGCCGTCGTGGAAACCAGCGTGGATCGGGGTCCCTATCGGAAAATCGATACCTTTACGCCGTGGAGCAAGTCGCTCTATCTGCCGTGGGCCGTGATCCTGGCCGACGGGCTCAAGCCGGGCCGGCACACCGTTGCGGTCCGCATCAGCGGGGAGGTGCCCGGACGTACCGCCCTTCACGTCCTCCGCCTGCTGCTCAACTGAGCGGAGCCCTCCGGGTTCGGGAGGGGCCTTCCCCTGGGCCCACCGACGGCCCTTCGCTTTTCTTCCCGTCCTTCCCGGTCTTCCTGTGAGGTTTTTATTTCACAGGAAGACGGGAAGATCAGGAAGCGAAATGGAGCCGGGCGTTTCCCCTGGGGGGAAAGGCCATTTCATCCGGCCCGTTCAGAGCCGGAGATTCAATGCCTTGCCGTAATAAATCCCGTTGAACAGGAATTTGAAGGTGCCATGGGGCTGGGCGCGGAAGGTGATCTGCGGGCCGAACAGCAGAACCTTGCCTCGCCCCAGGTTGGCCTCCAGGACAGCCGTTCCCCCTTCGAGATAGTTCTGGCCCCAGGCCCAGCCGCTCCGCAGCGGTTCCGCGGTCGAATACCAGGATACCGGGATGAGCCCCTTCTGCAGGGTTTCCGGGCCGAGGCGGAAGACCGGGCTGTCCTGGAAAAAGAAATCGACTTTGCCGGGAAGCCCGTAGGCCAGCGGATGGGTAAGATCGACGTCGGCAGTCAGGATGGAGCCGGGCACATAGAATTTTTCCGTCGGGAGCCTTTTATCCTCTCCGTCGGGGGCGCGCTCCGCCAGGTGGTCGCGGACCGGAAGGCCCAGCAGGGCGCCGATCCGGGCGGAGCTGCCGATCGCCAGAATCGTTCCCCCGTCCTCCACAAATTTGCGCAGCTGGGGAACGGTCTTTTCGACGGTGATCCGGCCGAGCCGCGACCGGTATTCCGGAGGCAGCGATTCCGGGTTGACCGCTGCGCGCTCTCCCTCTCGGGCGCCGCGGCCCCGCTCGCGCACCATCCCGTCGGGCAGGATGAGGACGTCAAAGCGGGCGATCAGGTTTCCCTCATCCAGGGCCGGCGGATAAACCACCTCGAAAGGGCAGGGAAACTGCTTTTCCAGCATCCAGCGAATCCACCCGGAGGACATGGAGCCGCCATACTGGTCCGCCAGGCCGATTTTCACCGGCCGGAGCCGGAATACATCGCCTTTGGGCCGGATGGGAGCGACATCGAAATTCACCCCCAGGGCGGCGGCTGTTTTCTGCAGCCTCTCCCGGGTGGCTTCCTTGCTGGGGATATAAATGGTCCCGGCCGGGTAGGATTTGCCGCTCATGGAAACCGGGGTCTTCAGCCAGTATACTTCCTCGCCGGCTTCCAGCAGCCGGGTGGTGGCGGTGAAAGAATCGTTCCATTGCCGGTCGAGCAGATAGCCGGAGATAATTTTGGCTTCGGCCACCCGGCCGGGTGGCGGCTCGGCCAGCCCTTCTATTTTTTCGAAAGGACCGGGAAATTCGTCCAGGATGCGGTCGAACTGCACCCCCATCTGGAAGGCCAGCGTGTAGCCGGCGGCATCGTAAGGCGGGGTCGGTGGCCCGCCCGGGCAGGGAATGTCGTCCGGGTGGTCCTGCGGCTCGAACATGTCGCGCAGATGAGGCCGGAACGGCTGGGCGGCCTTGATGACGTAAGAGCCCTGCGGGTAGAACCGTGTGCCGACCGAAAAGGGGCCAGTGGCCCGATGCACCGTAATGCCCGACTTGATCAGCGCGTTGACGAACCGGGTGGCCGTCAGGAAATCGGGCTGGCTGGACGGAAGGATATAGCCGCGCGGATCCCGGAAGGCGGGATCGCGCAGCACCTCGTAGTACTTGGAGGGAATCGTTGCGCTCCCCGGTCCGCCGGTGCCGGTGCGGCTGCGGCCCGGATTGTCCTTTTGCCAGGCGGCTTTCATTGCCGCGATCCGCCTGGGGGTTACCGTCCAGGAGTCCCGGCTGCCGCGCTCGATGGAATTCTTGCCCATCCGGTAAATGTTGAAAAGGAAATTTTCCCGGCAGCGGGAGGCCAGATCCAGGATGGCGCGGTCGGCGCTGACCGAGTATTCCAGCGATTGCCGGAAGTGCCACTTCTGGGGAGCGATGGGCATGGGCAGCTCCTCGCTGGGCAGCTGTTTTTCCGGGACCAGGGGGATTTCGATCGGCGTCGGGTGGCCGCGCATTTCGGTCAGAAGCCCGATCTGGTTGTGGAAGCCGGTGGTGGTGCGCAGCCCGCCGTTGAACCAGGTGGAGAAGTTGGCTCCGTTGCGGCTGATGGCTCCGGCCTTGCCTTCCAGCAGGAACCGGGAATGCATGGCGGCTCCCACCAGGTCGATGCTGATCGGCACCAGCGGATCCTGGTTGTAGTTGAAAGGGTCGCGGAACGGCGGAGCGAAGAGCATGACTCCGACCGGGCCGACCTGGTGCTGGTTATAGATGATCTGGGGGAGCCATTCGATATAGTGCTGCCGGGAGATGGCCTCGGTTTCCGCCTGGCTGTTCAGGTAAAAATCGCGGTTGTTGTCGTGGCCGACATACTTGTGATACAGGACGGGAAGGTCATCCGTGGTGCGGCGGGCGGGATCTTCCTGGCGCATGTACCAGTTGGCCACCAGGTCCATTCCATCCGGGTTGGCGGGCACCAGGAGCAGGATGACATCGTTGAGGATGCGCAGGGTTTCCGGATCGCTGCGGGAGGCCATCTGGTAAGCCATTGCAAACAGATGCTGGGACCCGGTCACTTCCGTGGCATGCAGCCCGCCGTCGATCCAGACCACGGTCCGCCCTTCGGCGGCCAGCGCCCGGGCCCGCTCGTCGGTCAGATCCCCCACCTGCGCCAGCTGCCGCGAGATCGACTTGTAGTGCTCCAGCCGGGCGTGGTTTTCCGGGGAAGTGATGATAGCCATCCAAATCGGGCGGTTCTCCGAGGTTTTCCCGATTTCGGTCAGCCGTATGCGGTTCGATTCCTTGGAAAGCCGCGTCCAGTATTCGACCAGCTGGGCGTAGCTGGCCAGGAAATAGTCGTCGCCCACGGTATAGGATCCGAAGCGCGGCGGAGAAATGCCGTCCTGCGCGAGTGCGGCCGCCGTGGCGAAAAGAAAAACCAGGCAGATGAAACCCAGCCGTCCGAATTTTTTACAAAGCATTCCCTACCTCCCGGAACCCGGAAAAATCATTTCTGTCGTCGCTTACCCGTTTAACAATGCAGCTATGGTAAGGGGGGTGTGTGTCCGTTGTCAACCGGTGAATCGGAAAAATGCTCGGATGGCGCGGGAAGAGCCCATTGGAATAACAGCAGGGCGTCCGGAACTTTTTACGCAGGCATCTTACAAAAAAAGCCCTGAGCGTTCATACTTTCTGTGGTGCCTGCCGGCATCGGCTGGCCGGACAATATGCCCGCAAGGCGGCCTTTCCGCTTTCGGGGAATGGTGTTCATAAGAGGAATCAAGCAAGGAGGAGTAGCATGCTGATTGTTAAAGCGATCCTGCAGGCCCGAAGCGGAAAAGAACAGGAAATGGAAGAAGCCTTGCGGGCCATGGTCCCCAACGTCCAGCAGGAAGAGGGAGCATTGGTTTACACCCTGCATCGGGCAGAGGGTAATCCCGGACGGTTTTTTTTCTACGAGAAGTACGTCGATCGCCCGGCGTTCGACTTTCATGTCGCCACACCCTACTTCCAGGAGCTTTTCCGGAAGCTGGAGAGTCTCCTCGAAGGAGCGGTGGATGTCGAGCTGTACGAAGAACTGGCCGGGCTGGATCGCTGAATTTAAAAAGGGAGAAGAACCATGGAATCGATTTCAAGACGCGGATTTATGCAGATGGCCGGGACCGCTGCCGGCCTGGCTCCGGCGGAAAAGGGTGGACCAAAATACAACGTGCTGTTCCTCGCCTCGGATGACCTGAACTGCTCGCTGAGCTGCTATGGCAACCGGATCATCCGCACCCCGAACCTGGACCGCCTGGCGGCCCGGGGAACGGTGTTCGAAAAATCCTACTGCCAGTTTCCCCTGTGCAGCCCCAGCCGCACCTCGCTGATGACCGGACAGAGGCCGGACACCACCCAGGTCTTCGACCTGAAGAAGCACTTTCGCCATGTGATTCCGGAGGCCGTTACTCTGCCGCAGATGTTCATGCGCCAGGGATACTATGCCGCCCGGGTCGGAAAGATCTACCACTACGGCGTACCCGGCGATATCGGCACCAGCGGCCTGGACGATCCCGCCTCCTGGCATGCGTTTGTCAATCCCCGCGGGCGCGACAAGGCCGAGGAGGGAAAGCTGACCAACCATACGCCGCGGCGCGGGCTGGGCAGCTCGCTGAGCTTTCTGGCCGCGGAAGGGAGCGATGAGGAGCAGACCGACGGGATCGGAGCCACGGAGACCATTCGCCTGCTGGAAAAAAACAAGGACTGGCCTTTTTTCATCGCCTGCGGATTTTACCGCCCCCACTGCCCCTATGTGGCACCTAAAAAATACTTCGACCAGGTGCCGCTCGACCGCATCGATATTCCCGCATTTCCGGCCAATTTGCCGGAGCTGGTTCCCCCGGCGGCCCTGGCCTCCACGCAGCCCTGGCCCTGGTTCGGGGTTACCCGCGAGCAGTTCCGGGAGGCATTGCGCGCCTATTACGCGGCCATCCTTTTCATGGATGCCCAGGTCGGCAGGTTGCTGGATGCCCTGGAACGGCTGAAGCTGGCGGACAAAACCGTGGTGGTTTTCTGGGGGGACAACGGCTACCACATGGGTGAGCTGGGGCTGAGCATGAAGCAGAGCAATTTCGAGAACTCCGCCCGCGTCCCGCTGATCATCTCCTCTCCGAAGCAGAAGCAGCCCGGCAAGGTCTGCCCTCGCACCGTGGAGCTGCTGGACATCTACCCGACCCTGGCGGATATCTGCGGGCTGACCCCGCCGCCGGATCTCGCCGGGCGCAGCCTGCGCCCGCTGCTGGACAACCCCCGCGCCTCCTGGGACAAGCCCGCTTTTACCCAGGTCTGGAGAAACGGCTTCGCCGGCCACAGCGTGCGCACCGAGCAGTGGCGCTATACGGAATGGGATGAGGGCCGCAAGGGGGAGCAGCTTTACGATTACAAAACCGATCCCGGCGAGCTGCACAACCTGGCCGCTGATCCCCGCCATGCCGGCATGCGCGAAGAGCTGAAAAAGCTGGTCCGGGCCAACTGGGCCCATCCTTACAATCCGGGTTCGTAAGGCAGGGCGGAGCGGCCTGGCCTGCCATGCGGATCGGTTATAATCCCGCATGACAGCTTTATCTTTTTCACACTTACCTGGGAAACGATTATGATTTTACGCAGAGATTTACTGAAGCAGGCCGGCTCGGCGATCCCGGCTCTTGCCTCCGCAGGGTTCATGAATAAAGCACGCGCCGCCCCGGCGGCCTCCGCCATACGGCTTTCGGTTTTTACCGATGAAATCACCTCGGACTTCGGCAAGGCCGTGGAAATCGCCGCGGGAGAGTTCGGGCTGCACTCCGTGGAAGTCCGCAATCTCTGGAACAAGAGCCTGGCCAGCCTCGATGAGAAGGAGCTGGCGGAAGCCGCCCGGCTGCTGGACCGGCACAAGCTCAGGATCAGCTGCATCGCCAGCCCTCTCTTCAAGGTGGACTGGCCCGGAGCGCCGCTCTCGGAACACAGTCCCAACAAAAAAAGCGGCAAGCCCCCCGCGACTCTTGCCGAGCAGGATCAGCTTCTGGAAAAATACCTGGAGCTCTGCAAGCGCTTCCAGGTCCACATTCTGCGCTGCTTCGACTTCTGGCGGCTGGAGGACCAGGCCAAATACCGGCAGGCCATCGACGACAAAATCGCCGCAGCGGCCCGAAAGGCCGGGGAGAAGGGGATCGTCCTGGCCCTGGAAAACGAATATGCCTGCAACACCGGGAGCACCTCCGAGGCGGCCCGCATCCTGAAGGCCATTCCCCTCCCGGGCTTCCAGCTGCTCTGGGATCCGGGAAACAGCATGTTTGCCGGAGAAAGCCCCTACCCGGACGCCTACCGTCAGCTTCCCGCAAACCGCATTGCCCACGTACACTGCAAGGACGCCCTGCAGGTGAACGGAAAGTGGGAATGGGCGGCGGTGGGCAAAGGGAAGATCGAGTTTGTGGGCCTGTTCCAGGCCCTCGAGAAGGCGGGTTTCAAGGGAGCCCTCAGCCTGGAGACGCACTGGAAGGGAGGCGGAACCAAGGAGGAGTCCACCCGGCAGAGCATGCGCGGCCTGAAAGAGGTCCTCGAAAAAGCCAAGGTTGCCTGGAACTGAGGCCGGCAGCTTTCTTCGAAGCCCTCCTCGAAGATGACCCGCATTCAGTTGCCGTCTTCGGGCGGCAGGTCCTTTCCGGTTCTTCCCGCTCTTCCCGTCTTCCTGTGGGTCCAATCATTTCACAGGAAGATGGGAAGATCCGGCAGGATGTTGGGAGGAAGCCGTCCGCGCATTGCCGCCGCGGAGCCGGACTTTTTTACGGGCTCGTCCCCGACGGCATGATCACAGGAACCGGTGCGAAAACCGATTCGTCGTGCGGGAATGATTAATCGGCCATCCTTGCCTCGAAATC
>CAINFC010000140.1 GCA_903847975.1 uncultured Acidobacteriota bacterium
ATCTTCGGGTCCATCTTGTTCAACACCATCGTGATCGCCGCCGTCAGCGTCGTCTTCCCGTGATCGATGTGCCCGATCGTCCCCACGTTCACGTGCGGCTTACTACGATCAAACTTTTCCTTGGCCATTTGGTACCTCTCCCGATAAATTTTTAGGACTGCAACGGTCGATCCGGCGGGGTCCCCGCCGGACTCTATGCCTTAAATATTTATGATGACTTTCCGTTTCTGGAGCCCACGACCAGAATTGAACTGGTGACCTCGTCCTTACCAAGGACGCGCTCTGCCGACTGAGCTACGTGGGCCGTTTTTACTCCCCGTTACCGGTCGCGATGAATATCTGGTGGAGAGGGGAGGATTCGAACCTCCGTAGCTCCGAAGAGCGCTGGGTTTACAGCCCAGAGCCATTAACCACTCGACCACCTCTCCCCCGTAAATTCCCGCTTCCAGAGGGCCACCGGCCTCCGCAAGGTATGCAAGATCAGGCTTCCTCTCCTGCTTCGCATCCAGCCAGCTTATGGAGCTGGCGAAGGGACTTGAACCCCCGACCCGCTGATTACAAATCAGCTGCTCTACCGTACTGAGCTACGCCAGCACCCTTTCCACTCGCAAAATCAGGACAGACCTGCCCTTTGCAAGCAAGACGTGTATACTAGCATAAGAAGCCGATTTTGGCAAGTACCATAAAGGAGTAAAAACGAATTATTCGAAGGAGGAGCGGCAAGGACCTCTCACCGCTGCGCCCGAGGAATGAAAGGCCCATCCGGTAACCGGTTTCCGAGCCATATCCGGCACCGGAAAACCGCCGCCGGACGCCTCTCCGGCCCGGTCCCGTCAGGCGGCTCCGCAAAAAGTCCCCGTCTCCCGGTGACAGACCTTTTCGCCTTTCTTTCCGCTCTTCCTTTCTTCCTGTAAGTCCTGTCCTTTGATCCGGCCTTTTTATCCCTTGCAATCGGGTAACATTGTTGAATAGAATTAGAAACAACCTTAAATGAAACGCTAAAACTATTCTTCGAGAAATAATATTTCACTTTATGCCTTAAGGATGTCCGCTTCGGATCGGGGAAACAGCCCCGGGATTCCGTGCAAGGAGAAGAAGGGTATGGAAATCAAAACAAAAAATTTCGGAACCGTTGAGTACCAGGAGCAGGACACCATTCAGTTCCCGCGGGGTCTGCCTGGACTTCCCAACCTGAAAAGGTTTCTGATCCTTGCTTTCCATGAAATGCTTCCCCTGAAATTCATGCAGAGCCTGGATGACCCTTTGTACTCCTTCGTCCTGGTCAATCCCTCCCTGCTCGAACCCGGATATAGCTACGAACTATCTCCCGAGGATTGCGCGGACCTCTCGCTGCAACCCGACGAGGCGGTTCTTCATTATATTATTGTCACCGTACCCAACGATCCGATGCAGATTACGGGAAATTTCAGGGCTCCCGTCATTATTAATACACGAAACATGCACGCCAAGCAGGTCATCCTGGCCGACAGCCGGTACAGCATATCCGCTTCCGTCCCGGAAATTCTCAGCCGGCAGTCTCTGGATGCGGAGAAGAAAGGCTAGTTCCCGGACCCCTCGCCGCCGAACAGGAACTCGGACTCGTTATGTTCCGCTGGATCAAAGAACAGGGAAGATTTCAGGACCACCCCATGCGCGAAGTGGCGCATGCCCAGAAAGTCCTGCTGGAGCTGGCGGAAAAGGATGCCTGGGAAGCCCTGGAGGAGCTGACCTTCTGGCTGAAGTCCATCAACGAATGCGCCGACCTGGAAATCGGCAAACGCCTGGCCCTGCTGACCTTTCTGGAAGCCGGGGCCCAGCCCTATTACCGCAAGGCCTTTGATGCCTCCGGATGGCTCCTGCCGGGAGGAAAACCCGACGCCCGCTCCTGGTGGCTGGTCTGCTCGTTCTGGGAGGTCGTGGCCCTGAACTATACCCACTGCATCGAGCAGTCCGAAAAAAACACCTCGGCCAACGGGGCGATCCCCCAGGACGCATCTCTGTGGCTTACCAGGGCGCTGAACGCTCTGGGGGAGCAGGCCCGGATGCACTACCGGGCCAACCGGCCGATCAGCTCGCGCCTATGGCGGGCCGTCCACCGGCTGCATTCCATTGCGGAAAGGCGCCAGCTGCTGCGGGTGGAACTTACCCTGTATCCCATGCAGGGAAAAGGAACTTCTGCTCTGCAGGAAATCTTGAAAATCCTGGTTCTGCACATTTCCAATCCTTCCACCCTGACCGCCGTCCAGATGGAGATCGCCTTCCGGCTGCTGGACCACTGTTCCGGCTTGTTCCTGATTGCCAGCCGGCTCAGCGAAACAACTCCTTTCATTGACGACCTGGCTTTATCCATTGCCCCCTCCCAGATCATGCGGGCCGAAAAAGTCCAGGTAACCACACGCTTCTTCGGTGTGGGCGCCGCCCTGCAAAAAATGACCGACCTGCAACTGCGCAGCGAATACGGCAGCCTCCCTCAGGAATTCCAGTTCCTGGCGATACACAGTTCGCCGGACGTGCACCAGGCAGCCTCGCACCTGCTGATGCACTGGTCCCCCAAAAACTCCCAGAGGCGCCACTCCCGAACCCGCACCGAGGCGCAAATCCTGGTTACCCAGGGACTGCCCGAACTGTTTTCCCTGCTGGCTCTGGGAGCCAAAGATCCGATCCGGCAAATCTGGCAGCAGAGCGCCCGCTCTTCCTCCACTCCCAAAGTCGCTTCCTGGATCCTGGAAAACATCAGCGACAGCGGCTTCGGTTTGATCCTGCCGGGCCAGCCGGAGCCGTGGATGAAGATTGGAACCCTCCTGGGATTCAGCTTTTCGGGCAGCGGCCGCTGGAATATCGGCATCATCCGCCGGATTGGCCGGGATACCCGCTTCCGGGTATATGTGGGGGCCCGGATTCTCTCCAAGACCCCGATTCTGGCAAGCATGCAGCTGATGCCGGAGTCTGCGGAAAGCATTCCCCCTCCGCCCGTGAGCGTGCTGCTTTTGTCTCCGGCCATGATCCGCGAATCGACGGGCGTGGAGGCCCTTTGCAACCCGGAAGCCCTGGAAATAGGGAAAACCTATCTCCTGGATGACGGAGAAAACACCCGGCCGATGAAGTTCGAGGATCTGCGGGAAAAAGGAGACGGCTTTCTTTCCATCCGTCTGATCCCGGTCCTCTGAATCAGCACCCGCCCAGGATCCGGGCGATCTCGCGCTTGTCGGCTTTCACCTGGACAGGGCGATTCAGGAAGGCGGGATTGATTTTTGCGCTGCAGTTTTCCCACTCCACCTTCTGGGTGGACGACTCATAAAGAATGTCGGTGTAGTACCGCACGGTATAGTCGGGGTCCTTGAGCTGGTGCCCGGTGAGGATGGCCACCACATCCTCTTCCGGCGAGAGGGAAAAATCATGGTGCCCCCGGCCTCCGTGGCTCCGTAGCTTCCGCAGCCCGGCCACAGTGGTGGCCGAGGCGGGCTCGCAGCCGATCCCATCCTGCCCGAGCACGGACTTGGCATCGGCAATTTCCGTTTCGCTCACCTGCTGGCAGTCGCCCCCGGAAAATTGCAGGGCGCGAATCGCCTTCTGCCAGCTGACCGGGCGGCCGATTTTGATGGCGGTGGCCAGCGTGCGGGCATGGGGAACCTCCTCCAGCTGAGCGCGGTCTGCACTCCAGGTGCGATACAAGGGGTTGGCCCCTTCGGCCTGGACGATGAGCAGGCGCGGCACTTTTTGCAGGAAGCCCCACTCTTTCATTTCCTGCAGCGCCTTTCCCAGGGAGGAGCTGTTGCCCAGGTTGCCACCGGGAACCACGATACAATCCGGAGGATTCCAGCCCAGCTGGTCCATCAGCTCATAAAGGATGGTTTTCTGGCCTTCGAGGCGAAACGGGTTGATGGAATTCACCAGGTACAACCCCAGATCCCTGGATACTTCCTCCACCAGAGCCATTGCCACGTCGAAATCGCCCAGGATCTGAATGGTCCGGGCGCCATAATCCAGGCTCTGCGACAATTTCCCATAGGCAATCTGTCCTTCGGGGATGAAGACCACCGCCTTCATTCCCGCCCGGGCACAATAGGCGGCCATCGATGCGGACGTATTTCCGGTGGAAGCGCAGGCGGCGGACGTGGCCCCCAGCTTGCGGGCCTGGGAAACGGCTACCGTCATCCCGTAATCCTTGAAAGAACCGGTCGGATTCCAGCCCAGATGCTTGATACGCAACCGCGCCAGCCCGCAGTAACGGGCGCTGCGAGGGGCCTCCAGCACGGGGGTGTTCCCTTCTTCCATGGTGACCAGGTGGGGCTCGTCGGCGGAACAGAAAGGGAGCATTTCCCGGAAGCGCCATACGCCGCTCCGATCCGGAAAATAATTCGAAGAGCGTCGCAGGCGAAAGGTTTCTTTCCAGGACTCTACGTTTTCCACCTGGCCCCGGTATTGAATTTCCAGAAGGTCGCCGCACGCCGGACAGCGGTAAAGAATGTCGCTGATTTCGTAGGCCCGCCGGCAATCCGGGCGAATACAGCCCAACCAAGGAGTCAAGTTCATCGGCTCACCCGCTTGAAAAAAAGGAATGATAAAAAAGGCTTTAGGTGGCCTCTTCGCCCCGGGCCATCAGCACCTTCCCGGTCCGCACCAGCTCGACGATCCGGAACTTGCGCAGCATGGTAACCAGGGCGTCCAGCCGCTCCGTACTGCCGGTGGCCTGCAGGATCAGTGAAGTTTCGGTCAGGTCCGCGGTCCGGCAGCCAAAATGCTCGGCAATCAGCAGGATCTCCGATCGCTCCGTGGCGTCCGCCTGGAGCTTGATGAGCGCCAGCTCCTTGACCACCGCATTTTCCCCGACATGTTCCACGCAGCGGACGATGTCCACCAGCTTGCTCACCTGCTTGATGATCTGGTCCAGCCCTTCGTAGTCCCCGCGCGCCCCGATCGTCATCCGGGAAAAATTCCCATCCATCGACGGGCTCACCACCAGGGATTCAATGTTGTATCCGCGCCGGGCAAAAATAAGCGCGATGCGGGCCAGCACTCCCGGCTTGTTGCTGACGTACACGCTCAGCGTGTGCAGGCGGACCTTGCTGTTGACGTCCGGGCCATTTCCTGAATTCATCGGTGACCTCTCCCTCCTCTGTTTCTGACTGTTTGCTCGGGCAACCCCGTCCCCGCCTCTCTTCCCTGCCCCCGTCCCAACGGATCGGGCGGCTTACCTTGTCCTGGGCGGCTCGATGATCATGTCCTCCAGCGCCTGCCCGGCAGGAACCATCGGAAATACATTATCCGCCCGCTCCACTTCGGCATTGATCAGGCAGGGCCCGTCCTGACATTCCAGAGCGCGCGTCAGAATTTTGCGGATATCGGCGGAGCGACGCAGGTGAAATCCTTTGGCCCCGTAAGCTTCCGCCCATTTCACAAAATCGGGATTCCCCTCCAGCAGCACGCCGCTGCGGCGGTCGTCATAGAACAGCTCCTGCCACTGGCGCACCATCCCCAGGTAGCGGTTGTGAGAAAGGATCACCTTGATGGGCAGCTTGTGTACCACGGCTGTGGCAAAGTCAGCCATGGTCATCTGGAACCCGCCGTCTCCGACGATCAGCGCCACCAGCTCTCCGGGACGGCCGAACTGGGCTCCGATGGCCGCCGGAAGTCCGAACCCCATGGTCCCCGCTCCGCCGGAGCTGAGCCAGTTCCGGGGCACGTCCGACTTGTAGAACTGCGCGGCCCACATCTGATGCTGGCCGACGTCGGTGGCCACGATCGCCTTGCCCCCCGTCAGGTCGCAAAGCTCGTGGATGATGTGCTGCATGTTCAACCCGCTCTGGCGGCGGTAGGAAAGCGGGTACTTGTTTTTGTAATGGGTCAGCTTCTCCCGCCATTCGGACGTGTCAGCCGGCTTCAGGTGCGGAAGGAGATCCTCCAGCACCTGCCTGGCATCGCCGACGATATGCAGGTCCGGCTTGATCATTTTGCCGATTTCCGCCGGATCGATATCGATGTGGATCTTCACCGCATCCCGGCAGAAGCGGTGCGGCTGCCCGATAATGCGATCGTCGAAGCGGGAGCCCACGTTCAGGAGAAGGTCGCACTCCACAACCGCTTTGTTGGCATAGGCGGTGCCGTGCATGCCCAGCATGCCGAGCGAAAGAGGGTGGCTTTCGGGGAAGGCACCTTTCCCCAGCAGGGTGGTGGTCACCGGAATCTTCAGGGTTTCCACGATCTGCTGCAGGGCCTGGCAAGCCCCGGAAATAATTACACCCTGCCCCACCAGGAGAACCGGCCGCCGCGCCTTGCTCAGGGCCGCGGCGATTCTGGCCAGAACCGTCGCATCGGGCTTCGGCGGCGTCGGCCGGTAGCCCACCAGGGACAAAGGGGGATCCAGGGGAGCCCGGCATGGTCCGGCGGAGACATCCTTGGGCACGTCGATGAGTACCGGGCCGGGCCGGCCGGTGGTGCTGATGTAATAGGCGTCCTTCACCGTTTTGGGAATGTCGTCGGAGTGGCGCACCAGGTAGCTGTGCTTGACCACCGGCATGGTCATTCCGTAGATATCCGCTTCCTGAAAGGCATCCTTGCCCAGCATCCAGGTAACGCTCTGGCCGGAAACCACCAGCATGGGAACCGAATCCATGTGCGCGTTCATGATCCCGGTCATGGTGTTGGTGGCCCCCGGCCCGCTGGTCACCAGCACCAGCGCCGGTTTTCCCGTTGCCCGGGCATAGCCGTCCGCCATGTGAACCGCGCCCTGCTCGTGGCGAACCAACACGAATTTCATTTTTGTATTGGTCGTAACCAAAGCATCGAACAGGGGTATGGCGCTCCCTCCCGGCAGGCCAAAAATAATTTCCACCCCCGCCTTTTCCAGGCCCTTCAGAAGAGCCTGGGCTCCATTGACTATTTTTTCATTCTTTGCCATCCGTTTTCCCCACCAAGCGGCCGATCGCTGCCTTTTATCCTCTATACAAAAATAAACTCTATAAATATTAGAAATTGATTTTAAACATTATGTCTTTTTAAATATAAAGTTGTATGAATAATACCACCGCGCAGCCGGAATGTCAACCATGAGAATACAAAGATGCCGAATCGAAGCCAAGGGCATGAAAAAATTCAGCTCCCGCAGCCCTTTCAGCCGGCATCCGACCATGTCCGCCAGAGACGGCCCAGTGATTCCAGGGCTTGGCGGGCCATGCGCTCCGATTGGCGCCAGCGCTGAAAGGCGGCCGGCTGAAACCTGGAAACCGCCTGAATCATTCCGGGCAGGGAAAGATTCAGGGAGCCTTCGGTCGTCGTCCAGCCGGAAAAATCCGGCAGGTCCTGCTCGCAGGTGTCCAGGACGATCCGGGCCACCGCACAGGGAATCCGGTGCCGGGCGGCGCATTCCAGGACCGCAGCGCTTTCCATGTCCACGCTGATCGCCTGCCACTGCTGCGCCAGCCGGACTTTCTCTTCGCGGCGCCCCACGATGCGCGGCACGGTGAGGCCCCTTCCGAGGTGAGCCCCGCCCTCCCAGGCATCCAGCCGGGCCCGAAGCCGGGAAAACAGGCGCTCATCCGGGAGGAAACCCGGGGCATCTCCATCGGCAGAGCGTTCCGGGTCCACCGCCAGGCAGTCCTCATAAAGGACCACATCGGCGGTATGGAGAGAATCCGTCAGCGCGCCGCAGTAACCGGTATGAAGGATGGCGCGGAAGGAATGGTCGGTCAGAATCGCGTTGAGTACCCGCCGCGTCGGATCGAGGCCCATGCCGGTGTGCAGGGAAAGAAAGTCCTTCCCTGCGGAGGAGACCGCCAGCAGCTCCCCGCAGCGGGCCGGAGGGCCGGAGTAGCCCAGCCCCCGCGCCAGGGCGAAATGCTCCGCCCGCAGAGCGGCCAGAAAGAGAACCGGGCCATTTTCCTTGAAAGCCATGGAGTATGATCCTGTTATCGCACCGGAGCGGCTCATTCGGATTTGGAATTTACCGCAAACAGGTGGATAATAATACCAGAAGCGAAAAAAGCATAGAATCGAAACTTAAAGCAGGAGGAGGCATGCGATATCATATCGGCAGAAGTTCGATCCTGGGGCTCGGGATTTTTTTCTTTCTCTCTTCAACATTCGCGGCGGACCTGGCCAGCATGAGCTTCCGCCTGGCGAAGCAGGCGGAGGAGCTAGCCATGGACAGCTACCGCGGATTCAGCAACCGCGACCGCGGCAACCGCGCCGATGTGGAAATCCTATTCCTGGTGCAGCAGTTCGGATCCGGGGCCAACTTGTTCCGGCGCATGGTGGAGGACCGCCGGCCGGTCTCCGAGCTGCGCAGCGCCTGCGACCTGTTGAAATTGCAGTCGCGGGATTTTTCCGACTATCCTTTCGGCCGCCAGCGCACCTCCGACATTCAGCGGCTGCTGGATGAAATCGCCCGCGAGCTGAACGTATCCGACAACCCCTTCGGCCGGGGACCGGACAGCCAGGCCAGGGATGTACCCCCGGGGCGCGACACTTCCGGAACGGAAAGAATGCCTCCGCAGCGGAACCCCTCCGGGCAGGGACCCATCGGCAGGCCCGGCCCCGGGAAGCTGGTCTGGGCCGGAAGGGTCGACAACGAGATTCATGTGCAGGTGAGCGGAAGCCGCGTTTTTGTGCAGCTCATCCAGGGGCAGGATGTGCAGAACATGCGGCAGGAATTTTCCGGCAGCCTGCCCGGCCAGGAAATCAGCGTTTCCCTGAAAAAGAAGAAAGGGCGGGGTTCCGTCCAGATTTTCGAGCAGCCCTCGCGGGCCAATGGCTACCAGGCCGTGGTGCGCATCCAGGATCCCAAGGGCGGCGATGACGACTACGAATTCGAGCTCACCTGGTAGAGGCGTTTCCGCGCTATTTCTTTTTCTTGGGCGGCGGCGGCACCGGTTCCGCAAAAAGGGAGTCCGCTAAACCGACGTTGTAGCGGATGCCGGTCAGGAAAACCTGCGAAGCGGGCTGCCCGTTGTGCAGGCGGTCCTGGCGCATCGGGGTATTCACGCCCTCGATGACATGCCAGTTGTAAAACTCGTCCCACACCCTGACCCTTCTTCCGTTCGGCAGGGTGTCCTGGTATTCCAGGCGAAACGGCAGGCCGGTGTTGTCGTCGAAATAAGCCAGGATCGTGTCGTTTTCGGCATCGATCATTTCGAGAATCTGGACCGGGCGCCTGCCGTCCAGAATATCCGATCCGTAATAATGAATGGAAAAGCCCGTCTCCTGGAGCCTGGACCGGAAAAGATTGTTGTAATCCCGGCGGGCACCCTTCTTGAACCGCTCCATCTGCTCGGGCTTGGCGGGCTTGATCTCCGTGCCGCCATAGACGAACCAGCCCTTGCCGGCGTCCAGGTCGTATAGGGTCACCTCGGCATCCCCTTTTTTTCCGGTCTGCTGGCGGGTTTTGCCCGGCAGGCGGGTCTGATCGGAAAACTCCGCCCAGCCCTCCACGTCTTCTTTGAGGGCATAAAAACGCCCGACCGCAGAGTAATCCTTCACCTGGAGGAATGCCGGCCCGCCCATGGCCTCCAGGGCGCGATCCAGAACGGTTTTTATTTTTTCGTTTGACTGCCCCCAGCCTGCGCACGCCAGCAGCAGCCAGGCGGCCACCAGGGCCCAATGATTTTTACGGAGGTGATTTTTCATGTTTTATCCTGATACCAGATCGTCTCCTCCAAAATATACCACAGGAAAAAACTTATTGGATTCGTTCGCCCCAAAGTCGACACTCCGTCATGCTCTGCGGATACGTTCGTCTCGGAAGGAAAATTTGCGGGCCGTTAAGGATTTGTATTTGGCAAGGCGGGCGGAAGGCCCGAGACGAATCATCTAGGATCGATCCTTTACAGAGATTTTTCCCGGGACTTCCCCCTGGGAATAGGATGAAAGCCGGAACCCCAAAAGGGCTTCCCCCAAAGGAAATCCACAGGTGTGGGACTGTTTGCCGGGCCATCTTCCATGATGACCTGGCAAACAGTCCCCGTCTCCTGGTGAAAGACCCTTTCTCTTTTCTTCCCGTTCTTCCTGTGATTGCTATTTATTTATTTCTGTTGCCGCAAATGGATTGCAATCCGGAACATCTTATGGAACAATCCACTATACTTTTCTGGGAGCTATGAATCAGAAAATTCTAATCGTTGATGATGAAGCGCCTATTCGCGGCGTTCTCGAGGAACTGCTGTCCGGGGAAAACTATGAGTGTCGCACGGCGTCCAATGCCTATGAGGCTTTGGACCAGCTGCAGGAGTTCAAACCGGATCTGCTGATCAGCGATATCCGCATGCCGGTCATGGACGGAGTGCAGCTTCTGAACAAAGCAAGAGAAGTCAGCCCCGACATTGCTGTGGTGATGATCACCGCCGTCATGGAAATCGACATTGCCGTCAGCATCCTCAAGCAGGGCGCCTCCGACTATATTACCAAACCGTTCAATCTGCAGGATGTCGTGGAGCGGGTGCGCAGCGCGCTGCAGAAACGGTCCGAAGCCCTGGCCAAAAAACGGTATCAGGATGAGCTCGAAGCACAGGTCAAGCAGCGCACCGAGCAGCTGCGCCTGGCCTTTTCCGAGATCGAGATTCACCGGAACTTCACCCTGGAGGCCCTGGTAACCGCTCTGGACGCCCGGGAGCACGAGACCCAGGCCCACTCCCTTCGCGTCCGGGACTATTCCCTGGCCCTGGGGCAAGCCCTGGGGCTGGATGAGGAGTCGATGGATGCGCTGGGCGAGGGGGCCCTGCTGCATGACGTTGGCAAGATAGGGATCAGCGATACTATTCTGCTAAAGAAAGGGCCTCTGACCTCCGACGAATGGCTGGAAATGCAGAAGCACCCCGAAATCGGCCACCAGATTCTTTCGGGGATCAACTTCCTCAAGCGCACGGTCATTAATATTGTCCTGACCCACCACGAGAAATTTGACGGATCGGGCTATCCGGGAAAAATGGGCGGGGTGAATATCCCGCTGGAATCGCGCATCTTTTCCGTTGCCGACGCCCTGGACGCCATCACCTCGGACCGCCCGTACCGGGCCGCCAAGGGATACAGGGACGCCAGCCAGGAAATTGTCCGCTGCCAGGGAAAGCATTTCGATCCCCAGGTGGTGGAGGCTTTCCTGACGATCCAGGAGGATCAGTGGAAGGAAATTCGGGCCAAAGCGGACCGCACCAAAACAGAAGTCGGCCGGTCCCTGCCCATCCTCAACTTTTAGCCGATGGCCCTTTCAGCCCTGCGGAGGTGAACGTTTGGCGGTTGTTTTAGTAACAGGGGGCGCCGGGTACATCGGATCCCATACCTGCCTTGCGCTGCAGGAAGCCGGCCACCGGCCGGTGGTCTTCGATAATTTCTCCACCGGATTCCGCAAGCTGCTGGTCACCGAGGATCTGGTGGAAGGAGACCTTGGCCGGCCGGAGGACATTCGCAAGGCCCTTTCCTCTTTTCCCGTCGAGGCGGTCGTCCATTTCGCCTCCCACTGCTACGTGGGCGAATCCTATCAGAATCCCTACAAGTATTACCACGACAACCTTCTCCACGCCTTGAATCTGCTGGAGGCCATGAAAAAGGAAGGGGTGAACAAAATCATCTTTTCCTCCACCTGCGCCACCTATGGGATTCCCAGGGAAGTTCCCATCCCGGAGGAACACCCGACCGATCCGATCAACGCCTACGGCCACTCCAAGCGCTGCATCGAATGGATGCTGGAGGACTACCGCCGGGCCCATGCCTTCGAATTCATCGCCCTGCGCTATTTCAACGCCTCCGGCGCCGACCCCCGGACCCGCATCGGGGAGTGCCACGATCCGGAAACCCACCTGATTCCCCGCATCTTCATGGCCATTGCCGGCATGATTCCGGCTCTGGAAATTTTCGGGGAGGATTACCCCACCCCCGACGGAACCTGCATCCGGGATTATATTCATGTTGCCGACCTGGCAGCGGCCCACGTCGCCGCTCTGCGCCGGCTTCTGGCTCAGGGCGGGGGAGATTTTTTCAACCTGGGAACCGGGGAAGGTTTTTCCGTCCGACAGCTGCTCGAGGAAGCGGAGCGGGTAACCGGCCGGAAGGTTCCGGTCCGATTCGGCCCGCGCCGGCTGGGCGACCCCCCGGCGCTGCTGGCCAAAAGCCACGCCGCCCTGCGGGATCTGGCCTGGGTCCCACAGCACTCCTCGCTGCCGGTCATCCTGGAAACCGCCTGGCGGTGGTTTCAAAAGGACAACCGGCTTTAAACCGCCTTTTCAAACCGCAGCAGCCATTGCTTGACCGCTGGTCCGCCGCCGCTGAATCCTCCCGGCTTTCCCTGGCTGGTCAAAACCCGATGGCAGGGAATGATGAGCGGCAGGGGATTTCTACCCAGCGCTCCGCCCACCGCCCGGGACGCCTTGGGGCGCCCGATCCCCTTCGCGATTTCCCCGTAGGTTACGGTTTTGCCGAAAGGAATACGGGCCGTGCGGCGCAGCACCAGGAGGTCGAAGGCAGATACGGCCTCCAGGTTCAGCGGCATGTCGAAACGGGTGCGCCGCCCCTGGAAGTACTCGGATATCTGCTGCAGATATGGCCGCAGCGTTCTGGCATTCGGTTGAACCTCCCGGGCAAAGCGCCGGTGCAGCCATTCGCAGAAGGAATTTTCATCCTGCGAGGTCCAGGACAGGGCACAAATCCCGGCCGGGGAGGATGCCAGCCAGACCCTGCCCAGCGGGCTATCCAGCCCCCCGTAAAGAATGGATTCTCCGGAAAGAGTTCGGCCGGGCATCTTCCTCTTTTCCTTCTCTGCCAAAGAGCCCGGGCGGCTCAGCCGTTCACTGCAATCAGCTGCTCGAACTCCGGGACCAGCTCGCGTATGCGCCGCTCCACGCCGAACTTCAGCGTCATGGCCGCCCCGGGGCAGCCCACGCAGTGTCCCTGCAGCCGCACCTTGGCGCTGCGCCCGCTGACTTCCAGCAGCTCGATGTCCCCGCCGTCCCTTTGGAGAAAGGGGCGGATATCCTCAATGGCTTCTTCGATCTTCAGCTTGATTTCTTCGTCGGTCATATCTCTTCTTTCCTTTCCTTTCGTGATACTTGCATTGTCGCTGCCTATTTTACTACGGTGTGGGGGGGGAGGTCCACACAGAGCCCCTGGCGGTCGCAGGCCCGTATGGCCAGGATGTTCGCTCCCGGCAGCCAGGAAGCGGTGTTCAGCCACAGGCCGAATCCGGAAAAAAAGGCGTTGGGATAAGCCGGAAAAACCGCGGCGACATCGGGGCGATAGGAGTCGATTGCCAGGCTCTGCTCCCGCCTGCCGTTGATCCACAGCTCGGCGAGAGCCAGCTCGCGGTCGTCCAGAAGCCAGCCGCCCACCCATGCCTGGGCCCCTATTTTTTCTCCTTCGACCGGCGACTCCAGCACTCCGAAAGGAGCCTGGTTTCCCCCGTTCCGGACAGAAAAGGTTCGCGGACCAACCGGGACGCTCTGACCGGAAGTATCCACCAGAATCAGAAGAATCTGGTGAGTTCCGCTGGAAAGGCGGCTGACATTGGTCTCCAGCCTGTAGCCGGAAAGTCCGGCACCGGCGTAGGCCGGGAAAGCCGCCTGAACGTCCGGCCGGGAAAAGCCCAGCGAGGCGTTGCCCACCGCGATCCCGTCGATCCGCACCTCTACGGAGGTGATTCCCCTGTCGTCCAGCGCCCAGCCATGAATCGTCAGCGGACCGTCCGAGACGGCAGACTCCGCCGGACTGTCGATCACTCCGAAGGGAGGCTGATCGGGAGGGGCCGGCGGCAGAATTTCGAAATAGCCCGACTCGCCGAACAGGCTGGCAGGGCGTCCCTGCTCGTCCAGGGCCACCACCCGGACCATATAGAGTCCGGCGGGGAAGCCGTCCAGCGGCTGGGAAGCCACGCCAAGGTTTCCCCGCAGGAACCGGGAAACGCGGGCGAAGGGATCCATCGCCAGAGGATTGTTCCCCTGGAAGCCGCGGTTGGCATAGGAAATTTCCACCCGGGCATCAAAGGAACCGGCGATGCCGCGGAGATCATATTCGATGGTTACCTGCCCGGGGGAACTGCGGATTGTGCCGGGTGAAACGGCCGGCGGGGCCGGGCTGGCCGCCGGGGTCAGCGGCCAGACAAAACAGGCAATCCCCTCATCCACAAAACCGGCCGCTTTCTGCTGCTCGCGAACCTGGATATCCGTGGTGTAAAAGTGGGCGCCGCGGTCGTGATACATGCGGTACAGCGGGACACTGCCGACCGCGGAAGACGGACTTACATAGCCCAGAACGCCCTCCTCCAGAAATCCATAATATAGGGCGTTGTTTTTTTCCGCGAGGCTGACGGTGTAAAAATGGCTCTTCCATCCCGGATGATAGAGGCGGTAAAAGGGGATTAGGCCGGCCAGCGGCACCTTCGGCACCTCAAAGGCGCGCCGCTCATAGTCGTAGAAGGGAGGCGTGTCGGGCAGCGTGTCGAACAGATAATCGCCGGAGGGCGCGGCGTCGGTATGAAATTGAAACACCGTGGTGGCGGAGGGCAGGGCCGAAAGGCTGAGCTGCCCCGCTTCGATATCCCAGCTGAGCGGGTCCTCGATTTTCCCGGGCGTGCCCTGATGCGAAGCGTAGTAGTAATAGGTCCAGCCTTCGATCGTCCCGGTGGGAGAGCCGGCCAGGCACCCTTCAAATGCCTTGTTTTTGGAAGCCGAGTGAGCCAGGTAGTGCCAGGAATGGTACGGTTCCCAGCTGAATCCGTCCGTGGAGCTGGAGACAAAAAGCCTGTCGTGCAGGTTGCCGTGCACCATGAGAAACAGACCGGTGCCCGGGCTGTATTTCACATCCGCCGAATTGGTATCCAGCACCCTCCTTCCCTGGCTTTCCGGGGAGAACAGAATCCCGTCCAGAGAAGAAGCCAGGAACAAGCCCGGCTGGGCCGGGGTGCTGTCCGTATAGTAAACCCAGAACCGGTTCTGGCGAAAAATGGCACTGGGCTGCCCGATCCCGTAACCGGAAGTAGTCGTTTTCAGAGAGATCACCGGTCGGGGAGCCGAATCGCTGGGGTATTTCCTCCAGCTGAATCCGTCGGTGGAGGTCGCCAGATAAATTTCATTGCCGGATCCCCGGGGATCGTACGTGCCGGTAAAAAACATGTAGTAGGTACCGCCGACCCGCACCACCGACGGATCCCCGATCAGCGCCAGAGGGGCAGGCGTCAGGGAAACCCGGATATTGTTCCAGACCAGGCCGTCGGCGCTTTCCGCGCTCCAGATATGGTCCACGTAGGGATTGCCCGTCGGGGAGGAACCGCACCACCACATCCGATAGCGGCTTTCCTCCTTCATCACCGTGGGAGCGTAATCATAGCCGGACCGCTGGATGGCGGTCTTTTCGTATCGGGAGACGAGCCATTGATTTTGCGCCAGGAACATCCGGCTGCCGCCTGCCAGCCGGGTCATCGGAAGAAAAATCATCCCCAGTGCCAGGAACCCACTTAAGAAAAAACGATCTTTCGGCATCCTTTTCTTACCCTCCCTTGGCAATTGGCCTGTTTCCCGCGGATCAGATCAGCACGCTGTCCCGCCCCACCTGCGCAAAACGCTCGATGGCAAAATCCAGGTCCTGACGCGTATGGGTTGCGGAAATCATGACGCGGATCCTGGCCTGACCATGGGGAACGGTGGGGAAGCCGATGGGCATGGCAAATATCCCCTCCTGGAACAGCTTCCGGCTTATGGCGGACGCCTCCTTGGCGCTGCCGATCATAACCGGGATGATCGGCGTCTGGCTTCTGCCCAGATCAAACCCCAGGCCGCGCATCCGGTTCTTGAAATAATCGGTATTGTCCCAGAGCTGACGCACCGCTTCATCCGATTCTTCCAGAATCTCCACCGCCGCCAGACAGGCGGCGACATCGGCCGGAGTAGCGGCGCTGGAAAAGAGGAAGGGGCGAGCTTTCTGCTGAAGAAATTCGACCAGCAGCCGGCTCCCGGCGATATAGCCGCCGACCACGCCGAACGCCTTGGAAAGGGTTCCCACTTCAATGTCTACCCGCTCGTGCAGCCCGAAGTGGTCGGCGATTCCCCGGCCGTGGCTGCCGATGACGCCCTCTCCGTGGGCGTCATCCACCATGACGATGGCCTCATAGCGCTCGGCCACTTCCACGATGTCCGGCAGCGGGGCCAGATCGCCGTCCATGGAAAAAACTCCGTCGGTAACGATGAGCTTACGACCCGCGCCGTGCTGCCGGATCATGGACTCCAGGGAAGTGGCGTCCCCGTGGCGGTAGCGAATGGTTTTGCCGCGGGCCAGCCGGCAGCCGTCGATGATGCTGGCGTGGTTCAGCTCGTCGGAAAAGATGGTATCCGTGTCTCCGACGAGAATGGGAATGATGGCCTGATTGCTGGTAAACCCGGATTGAAAGGAAAGGGTGGCCTCCACCTTCTTAAAGGCCGCCAGCCGTTCCTCCAGCTGCCGGTGCAGACGCATGGTTCCGGCAATGGACCGAACCGCGGTCGGACCCACTCCGTACTCCTCAATGGCCTGCCGGGCGGCAGCCCGCAGCCGGGGATGGTTGCCGAAACCCAGGTAGTTGTTGGAACACATGTTCAGCACCTTGCGGCCGTCCACGGTCAGCCAGGCTCCCTGGGGGCTCTCTATCGTGCGGGGATAGATTCTCAGACCCTCGTTCTCCAGGCGGTGCAGCTCTTCCTGCATAAACGAAAACTTGTTCATGTCGTCCTCCCTCGTGCCAATCCAAGATACTGCCGGGAAGCGCCTTCCTCCCCCGCAGGGGGTCGACCGGCAGGGATCCGCGGCCTTTGCCAATATGCAATTTCCTCTTTTTTTATAAGAAGATTTCGGAATTAAATTCAAATGCCAGGTGAAATAAGATTCGTATTTTGTCGCCGTCATAGTATAATCTATTCACCTTGGAGAAGAAAGCGGTCGTTCGAACCATATAGTGAATGTGAAAGATGAGTTTAGATCGGCGTAAATTTTTCCGGCTACAGATTCGAATGGCCATACGCATTGAAGGCGTTGATTCCGCTTCCAAGCATTTTGTTGAAGAGACCCATACGACGAATGTCAGCCTGGAAGGTCTCGCTTTTTTATCCGCCTTTAACCTCGGGCGCGGTCAGCTGCTGACCGTCTCCGCCCCCGACAAATTCAGGATCCAAGCCAAAGTAGTGTGGATCGGCGATTCGCAAAAATCGGGACAGAAGGAGATTGGAGCCCAGCTTATCCCGCCAATTACCAACTGGGTGGTGAAGTAGCCTTCTCGGATTCTTTCGTTCGCCAGGATTTTGTTTCCAACTTCCATGTCCATAGGGGAGATTCCATTATGAAAAGTATACCCATTCGTTGTTCCATTGTGATTTCTGCCGCCCTTTGCCTGGTGCTTCTGGCCGGCACGGCCGCCCCCGCCCAGATATCCGGCTGGTTTCGCGAAGACCTGACCATGCAGGAAAAAACCTCGACCAGCGGCGGTCCGCAGGGCAGCGGGCAGCAGAGCACGGGTACGGTATACCTGAGCCGGAACGCCATCCGTAACTCCGATTCCATGGGGACGGACTCCATTATCCGTTTCGACGAAAAACGGATGATCCACCTCGACCATAAAAAGAAAACCTATACCTCAATGACCTTCGAGGAGATGCAGAAAATGATGGACGACCTCGGCCAGAAGATGGACAAAGCCGGCGAGGAGGGCGGACAGGAGGCCATGCAGGCCATGAAAAAGCTGTTCGGTAACGTGTCCGACTCCGTCAAGGTGACCAAGCTGGGACCCGGAGAGCAGATCGCCGGTTATTCAACGGTCAAGTATCAGGTAGAGATGGGCTTCATGCAAATGGAGATGTGGGCCGCGCCGGATCTGAAGATGCCGCCCGTTTACTACGACTCCTTCAAGATGAAGGCCAAGAACCCGATGTTTGACATGTCCAAACTATATGACGAGTTCAAGAAAATCGAAGGGTACCCGGTGAAGCAGGTCACCGCCATGAGTATGATGGGCATGAAAATGACCACCACCAAGGAGGTCACCTCGGTGGCCAAAGGGTCCATACCCGCTTCGACTTTCGATATTCCTGCGGGGTACAAAGCCGTCAGCATGCGCTGAGAGCGGGGGCCGATATGCCGGAAAGAAAGGCTGAAGTCGCCATCGTCGGAGCAGGCCCCGGAGGGTACGCCGCCGCCATCCGCTGCGCCCAGCTGGGAAAAAAAACGCTGCTGATCGAAAAGGACAGGATTGGCGGCACCTGCCTGAATATCGGCTGCATCCCCTCCAAGGCGCTTATTTCCGCGGCTGGCCTGGTGCATCGCCTGCAGGACGCGGCCGCTATGGGGATTTACCCCCCGAACCTGCCGCTCGATTTTTCCCAGCTCCAGCAGTGGAAGGACAGCGTTGTTTCCCGGCTGACCGGCGGCGTGGGGCAGCTGTGCCGCGGCAACGGGGTGGAGATTCTTGCCGGCCAGGCCAGCTTCCTCAGCCCGCACACGCTGCGGGTGGCCGGCGGGCAGGAAGACTGGGAGATCACCGCAGAGAAGGTCCTGCTGGCCACCGGATCGGTGCCGGCAGCCATCCCGGGTTTTCCGTTCGACGAGCAGCGCGTGCTCTCTTCCACGGGAGCCCTGTCCCTGCAGCAGCTGCCCGGAAGCATGGTAGTGCTGGGAGGGGGATACATCGGCCTGGAGCTTGGTATGACTTTCGCCCGCCTGGGCTCCAGGGTGATGGTGGTGGAGATGATGAAGCAGCTGCTTCCGGGAATGGACCTGGAAGCCAGCCGCCTGCTCAGCCAGCAGGCCAAAAAGCTCGGCATGGAAGTGTATCTGAATTCCAAGGCAGGGGGGTTGCTGGTCTCCGGGCAGGGAATCCGCCTGGTGGTCGAAACCGACGGAGGAACGGCGCAGTCCCTGGCTGCCGATGTGGTCCTGGTTGCAGTCGGCCGCCGTCCTTATACCGGAGGGCTGGCCCTGGAAAAAGCGGGCCTGGCTCTGGGGCCGAACGGTTTTCTCGCAGTGAAACCGGAATCCCAGCAGACGGCAGTTCCTCACATTTTTGCCATTGGCGACCTGGTCGGAAACCCCATGCTGGCCCACAAAGCCTCCATGGAAGCGGAGATCGCCGCGCAGGCGATGGCCGGAAAAGCCGAAGCCGGGCGGCCGCGGTGCATTCCTGCCGTGGTCTTTACCGATCCGGAGATCGCTTCCGTCGGCCTCAGCCTGGAAGAGGCGAAAGCGGCCGGATTGAGTGCCGACTCCGTCAAATTTCCTATGACCGCCTGCGGCCGGGCGATGACCCTGCGGGAAACCGAGGGTTTTTCCAGAGTCACCTTCGACCGGGAAACCCGCCGCATTCTAGGCGTGGTGATTGCCGGACCGGAAGCCTCGGAGCTGATTGCCGAAGCCACGCTGGCGGTCGAAAAGGGATTGCGGCTGGAAGACCTGGCTCACACGGTTCACGCACATCCCACCCTGGCCGAGACGCTGGCCGAGGCCGCCAAACTGGCCCTGGGCGAGCCGATTCACATGCTTCCCCGCCGCAGGCTTTAGGCGGTGGCCACCGCGTAGCATTCCGGGTTTTTAAGAATCTGGCTGCAGAGGCTGTAGTGCAGGGCGTGCCCGGCGCGATGCGCGCGGATCGAGGCAATCAGGGGCCTGCCCAGCATGCTCAGATCCCCGATCAGGTCGAGGACCTTGTGGCGCACGAATTCGTCCGGGTACCGCAGGCTCGGGTTGAGAACTCCCTCTTTGCTCAGAACCACGGCATTTTCCAGGGAACCGCCCCGCGCCAGCCCCGCCTGGCGCATGGCCTGAACCTCTTCGGCGAAGCCGAAGGTCCGGGCGGGTGCAATTTCCCGCTTGTAGCTTTCGGGCTCCGCCCGGAAGCTAAATTCCTGATAGCGAATCAAGGGGTGCGGAAATTCAATGCTGTAGTGGAACTGCGCCCCTTCGCCGGGCACGGCTTCCATCCACTTGTCGCCGCTGGCAACCCGCACCGGCTGGAGAAGGCGGAGAAACTGCCGGGGCTCGTCCTGTTCGAGGATCCCCGCCGATTCCAGGCTCTCCACAAAGACCCGGGCGCTGCCGTCCCCGATGGGCACTTCCATGGTGCTGACCTCCACGTAGAGATTATCAATCTCCAGGGCGGCGATCGCCGAAAGCACGTGCTCCACGGTGGCGATCAGCACCCCCTGCTTCATGAGAGAAGTGGCGTAGCTGACTTTGGCAACGTACGGGCGCAAGGCGGGAATGGCGAAATATTTCAGATCGGAGCGCCGGAAGACGATTCCGGTTCCCGGAGGGGCCGGGACCAGACGCATCCGGCTGGGAAAGCCGGTATGCAGTCCGATCCCCTCCATCTCCACCGCGTTCGCGATCGTTCTTTGCTTTGATCCGTTTTTGTTTTCCATAAAATCTCATGGATTAAAGCAATTCTGAAGCCAAATCCTTCTTCTTCCACCTCCATGATCAGTAAGCAATTGGAAATTTGTGCTTTGCCGCAAGAGGGCCCCACCACCGGATCCGATCGCATGTATACTATAATGAACACCCGGGCCGCAGCGGTGTGGGGTATTTTGGATGATCCAAAACCGGAGCCGGGGGCCGTACGAAAACAGAAGAAAGGAACTATGCTGGCAAAAAGAATTATACCTTGCCTGGATGTGAACCGGGGCCGGGTGGTCAAGGGAATCAACTTCCTGGATCTGGCCGATGCCGGTGACCCGGTGGCCTGCGCCCTGCGCTACGATCAGGAGGGGGCCGACGAGCTGTTTTTCCTGGATATCACCGCCAGCGTGGAATTCCGCCCGGTTTTCCTCGAGCTGATCCGGGCCGTGGCCGAACAGATGTTCATTCCCTTTGCCGTCGGCGGGGGGGTAAGGACCCTGGAAGACATCCGCGCCCTGCTTCTGGCCGGGGCGGACAAGGTGTCCATCAACACCGCCGCCGTCAAAGACCCGGAGCTGATCTCCCAGGCGGCGGAGCGCTTCGGCAGCTCGGACATTACCGTGGCGATCGATGCCAAACGGAGGCCGGCCGGCGGCTGGGAAGTCTACCTTTACGGCGGCCGAACTCCCTGCGACCTGGATGCGGTCGAGTGGGCCGTCGAAGCGGCGCGGCGCGGCGCGGGCGAAATTCTTTTGACCAGCATGGACCGGGACGGAACCAGGGACGGATACGACCTGGAGCTCACCCGCGCGGTCTCCCGTGCGGTCTCCATCCCGGTGATCGCGAGCGGCGGCTGCGGGCAGCTCCCCCACCTGTATGACGCCCTGACCGCAGGAGAGGCCAGCGCCGTCCTTGCCGCCTCCATCTTCCATTACCAGCAGCACACCATTGCAGAAGCTAAATCCTATCTGGCGGAGCGGGGCGTCCCGATCCGGCTGTGCCCCCCGCCCGATGCCCACGGAAAGAAGACCGGCCATGATTGAACTCCATTCCCACACCCTGCTCAGTGACGGAGTGCTGCTCCCTTCGGAAGCCCTGCAGCGAGCACAGGCCGACGGCCTCGCGGCCCTGGCCATCACCGACCATGTCGATATCGGCAACGTGGTGCGCGTGGTTTCCGAGCTGCAGCGCATCCGCGAAGAGATGGAGGGGCTGCTTGCCGTCCGGCTGATTGTCGGCGCCGAGGTCACCCACGTCCCTCCGGCGCTTATCGCTCGCGTCTGCCGGCTGGCCCGCACCCACGGGGCCCAGCTGGTCCTGGTCCACGGGGAAACCCTCTCGGAACCGGTGGCCCCGGGAACCAATCGCGCCGCCCTGGAGGCCGATTGCGATATTCTGGCCCACCCCGGCCTGCTGGAGGAAAGAGATGCCGAGCTGGCCGCCCGCCGCGGAATCTACCTGGAGCTTTCCGGGCGAAAAGGACACTGCCTGGGCAACGGCCATCTGGCCTTCCTGGCACGGCAGGCCAACGCCCGGATGGTCCTCAATAGTGATGCGCACGTTCCTGGTGATATAATGAGTGCCAGGACTCGTTATTCGATCGGCCGGGGTGCCGGGCTGTTCGATCGGGAAGTGGAAGAGACCCTGCAAAACATGCGGACCATCGCTCAGCGCTGCCAGGACGGCCGGCCGGTCCGCAATGGCGAATGACGGTTCCCGTCGCACCCGGGAAGCGGGCAAGGGTTTTGGAATTTGTTTTACGAAAACTCCGGATTTTTCCAATGACAGGTTTGCTGATAGCGGTGACCAAAAGCTGCCATGAGTGAAGATATCTCTTCCTGTCCGGTGCAGCCCGATCTGCCGACCTTCCGGCGATGGGCGGATCAAGGGCTGCTCGTGCCGGTGCACCGCCGCATCATGGCGGATCTCCTGACCCCGGTCACCGCGCTGATGCGCATCCGGCGCCACGGCGAAAACGCATTCCTGCTGGAAAGCGTGGAAGGAGGCGAGAAGATAGCCCGGTACTCCTTCCTGGGCTGCCGGCCTTTCCTGGTGGCCCGGTCGCAAAAAGAGAAAACCGTATTGAGCTATGCCGGGGGGCGTACGGAGGTTCATGCCGGGCCGTTTCTGCCGCAGTTGCGCCGGCTTTTCTCCGCCTATCGGGCCGCGCCCATGGAAGGACTTCCCCCTTTCTGCGGGGGAGCGGTCGGGTACCTGGGCTATGACTTGGTCCGGCAGTTCGAGGACCTTCCCGCTCAGGCCCCGGACGACCTCGGACTGGATGATGCCGTGCTCCTTTTTTTCCGGACGCTGCTGGCCTTCGATCATGTCAAACAGCAGATCTGGATCCTCTCCTGCGCGCCGCTGCCCGACCTGGACCACCCCGACCGGGAGATGGCCTATCGCAACGCCATCGCGGACATCGACTCGCTCGAAGCCCTGCTGCATATCCCCGCGCCCGAGGAGCGCACCGGCCCGGCTCCCACCGGAGTAAGCATACCGGTGGAGGTCGGCTCCAATTTCAGCCGGGAAGAGTATGAGCGGGCGGTGGAGCGGGCCAAGGAATCCATCCGCATCGGCGATATTTTCCAGGTGGTGCTGGCCCAGCGCTTTCACGCCACCTACTCCGCCCCGGCCCTGGATCTTTATCGGGCCCTGCGCGTGGTCAATCCGTCCCCATACATGTTTTACCTGCAGATGGAGGAGGCGGTCATCGCCGGAGCTTCTCCGGAAATGCTGGTGCGGGTGCGCGGGCGCGGGCTGGAGTACCGTCCGATTGCCGGCACGCGGCGGCGCGGGGCCACCGACCAGGAGGACCGCCAGCTGATCGAGGACCTGCTGGCCGACCCCAAGGAGCGCGCCGAACATGCCATGCTGGTCGACCTGGGGCGCAACGACCTGGGGCGGGTGGCGGAATTCGGAACCGTTCGCCCCCGGGAGCTTTTTTTCATCGAAAAATATTCCCATGTGATCCACCTGGTCTCTTCTCTGGAAGCGGAGCTGCGGTCCGGCCTGGACCGCTTCGACGCCCTGGCTGCCGTCTTCCCGGCAGGAACCGTCTCCGGAGCGCCTAAAATAAGGGCCATGGAAATTATCGACGAGCTGGAGCCCTCCCGGCGCGGGGTTTACGCCGGAGCGGTGGTCTACATGGATTTTGCCGGAAACCTGGACTCCTGCATTGCCATCCGGACCATGGTTCTGAAAAACAACATCGCCTACATCCAGGCAGGGGGGGGCATTGTCGCCGATTCGACTCCGCGCGGAGAGTACCAGGAATCGGTCAACAAGTCCATGGCCCTGCGGCGGGCACTGGAGCTGGCCCTGAACCGGTTCCGCTGGAATCATGCGTCATGAACCGAATACTGGTTTTTCTTTGAGGGCTTGCCTTGTTCGTTCTGGTGGTCGACAACTACGATTCCTTTACCTATAACCTGGTGCAGTACCTGGGGGAGCTCGGAGCACGGATCCAGGTGGCCAGAAACGACAGGCTGGACATTGCAGCGGTACGGCAACTGCGCCCCGACCGCATCGTTCTCTCCCCCGGACCGGGTCATCCGCTGCAGGCGGGAATCTGCATTCCGATCATCCGGGAACTGGCCGCCGAGACGCCGATTCTGGGGGTCTGCCTGGGGCACCAGGCCATGGGTGCCGCCTTTGGCGGGCGCGTCATCCTGGCACCCGAGCTGGTCCACGGAAAAGCCTCCTCGATCACCCATGACGGAAAGACAATCTTCCAGGGAGTGCCCAACCCCATGATCGCCGGGCGCTATCATTCCCTGATGGTCGAGGAGCAGGGGCTGCCGGACTGCCTGGAAATCAGCGCCCGCTCTTGCGACGGGCTGATCATGGCCATGCGCCACCGGCAGCTGCGGGTGGAAGGCGTGCAGTTCCATCCGGAATCCATTCTGACTCCGGACGGACGACGCCTGCTGGAAAACTTCTTGAACTCCTGATATACAGCCATGCTGTTTTCATACTATTTGCAAGGAAGTAATTATGCCAACCGATAGTCCGAATCCATCCTCTAGCGAGCCTCCATTAAATCGGGAAGACATCCTGGCGGACATGGTCTCTTCCGCCCGGGAAGAGCTGGTTCGCCGCAAGGCGGTTCTCCCCCTGACCGCGCTGCAGCGCGAATGCCAGCACCTTCCGCCGCGCACGGAGCTGCCGTTCCGGACGGCCCTGGCCCAGCCGGGAATTCGGATTATCGCGGAAATCAAGAAGGCTTCGCCTTCCACCGGCCCCTTCCCCCCAACCATCAATATCAGCCAGAGAGCCCATGAATACTGGAAGGGGGGCGCTGCGGCCATCAGCGTGGTTACCGAGCCGCGGTTCTTCAAGGGCTCCCTGGACATCATCCGCCAGATCCGGCCGCTGGTACCCCTGCCCATCCTGCGCAAGGATTTCGTGGTGGATGCCTACCAGATCTACGAAACCCGGCTGGCCGGGGCGGATGCGGTATTGCTGATCGCTTCCATCGTTAACGATGCCTTGCTCGAGGACCTGATTCAGCTGAGCGATTCCATCAGCCTGGACACGGTTGTGGAAGTCACCGAAGTGGAGGAGATCGAAAAAGCCGTCCGCTGCGGAGCCCGGATCATCGGGGTCAACAATCGCAACCTGAAAAACCTCTCCACCGATTTTCACCGCTCCCTGGTCCTGGCTTCCTCGATTCCGCCGCACATCCTGCGCATTTCCGAAAGCGGGCTTTCCCAGGAATCCCAGCTATCCGAGCTGCACCAGGCCGGCTATAACGGTTTCCTGATCGGCGACTACCTGATGCGGCAGTCGGAGCCCCGAATCGCCCTGCAGCGCTTCGTCTCCCGATCCTGAGCCATGACGCCCGGCTTTCCGGAAAACCTCCCGGGTCCGTTTGCCGCCGGCCTGCCGCGGGTGAAGATCTGCGGAATCACCCGCTGGGAAGACGCCCGCACCTGCCTTTCCCTTCCGGTTCATGCCCTGGGATTCAATTTTTACCCGCGAAGCTCCCGGTATATTTCCCCGCAGGATGCCCGGGACATCATCCGCCGCCTGCCCCCGCTGATCGGCTGCATCGGCGTATTCGTCAACGAGCCCAACCCGGCCCAGGTGGAAATTCTGGCGCGCGCCGTGGGCCTCCACGCCGTTCAGCTGCACGGGGACGAATCCCCCGAGTACTGCCGTGCCCTTTCCTCCCTTTCCCTGGTCAAGGCTTTCCGCCTGCAGCCCGGTTTTGACGTGGAAGCCCCGGCCCGCTATCCGGCCTCCGCCTATCTGGTGGATGCCTTCGCTCCCGGTGAATTCGGGGGAACCGGCCTTTGCTGCGACTGGGAAGCTGCGGCCCTGCTGGCCCGGCGATTTCCGGTGCTTTTATCCGGCGGCCTGACCGAGGCCAATGTGGCCGCCGCCATCGGGAGGGTGCGGCCGCTGGCCGTCGATGTATGCAGCGGCGTGGAGTCGGCCCCGGGAATCAAGGACCCCGAAAAAATCCGGCGCTTCCTCCGCGCGGTTTCTGCGGCCCTTCCTTCCTGTTGAGGATATCAGGCCATATGCAGGCCGGCGCATGGGATCCTCGTCACTGCGGGAGGTTCAGGCGGCGTAGAATGTCCTTGAATCGCGGCGTGTTGCGCACAGATTCGTACTCCGGGATCAATTTGACATAGGGCATGTTGGGATCGCGCGTCTCGAAACCATTCTCGAGCCAGGTGAGGACCTGGTCTTCTTCCCCGGCTAACCCATACGCCTGTGCAAGGTCGGAAGTGAGCTGATACGTCTGGCGCGCGCGCGCGGCCATCAAATCCGCGGCACGCCTCATGGCTCCCCGGTAGCCCGATTGCGCATACCCCTGCGTCAAGGCTTCCTTCATTTCACTGTCCCCCGCGTAGCACGCCTTCATCTCCGCCAGAGCCTCTTCCTGCTTTCCCTGGCGGAAAAGAACCGTCGAGAGTATCCAGTGCGCCGGCGGATTCTGAGGGGCTGTCCGGAGCAGCTTACGTATTTCCACGACGGCCTGGTCATCCCGGCCGGTGGCCACCAGATTGAAACTATAGTGAGCTCGGACCATCTCGCTCAGCGGGTCCAGTTGCAGGGCCCGCTGGATTTGGGCTTCCGCTTCCTGCGGGCGTCCCATGACCAGCAGGAATTGGGCGTAGACCGGATCCGCAAAGTTGGGATTGAGCTCGAGCACCTTCTTGTATTCTGCCTCCGCGCGAGCCCAGTCCCATTCATAGAGCCAGAGCAGGTGAGCCAGCGACAGATGCCCCTGGGCAAGCGTGCCATCCAACTCGATTGCCCTCCGTGCGGCCGCTTTGGCCCGCGGCCCTCCCTCCCGGGGCGGCGTGTACCCCATCTGGTTGCGGCAGAGCCACAAATACGAGATTCCCGCGTAAGCCAGTGCGTTGTTGGGGTCTTTCTGCAATGCCAGCTCGAAGTATTCCAACGCATTGTCCAGAGCCTGCGGAGTGAGCTGATTCACCTGCTGACTGCCCTTGAGGTAAGCCTCATAGGCTTCCGGGTGGACCGGCCGCGCACCCGCCAGCCGGGCCTGCTCCGCCGGCAGGAGTTTAAGAGCCAGCGCTGCGGCAACCATTTGCGCCACTTCGTTCTGCAGGGCGAGGATCCCCGCCAGCTCGCGCTCGTAGCGGTCGGACCACAGCTGGGTCTGATCCGTCACCCGGATCAGATCCGCCGTAATCCGGATGCGCCCCGCCTCGCGCTGCGCGCTCCCCTCCAGGATGTAATCCACCCCCAGTTCCCGGCCGATACGGTCGACGGGCTTGTCGGTCTTTTTATAGCTCATCGCCGTGGTGCGGGCGATCACCCGCAAGGTCTCCGGGTGGAGCCGGCCGAGCAGCGAGATCAGCTCCGTCGTCAACCCGTCGCTCAGGTACTCCTGCTCCGCGTCTCCGCTGACGTTGGCAAACGGCAGCACCGCTATCCGGATCACCTGCACCGGGATCCCCGTCCTTCCCGAAATCCGTCCCCGCAATCCGCCCACATCGAAATTCAGCAGCCCTCCCGCCAACAGCAGCAGAGCCATCCAGGCTACAGCCGCCAGCCGCCACCGGCTCCGCATCAGCCGGCAGCGCCAGGCTTCGCGGAGCGACACGGTCCCTGCCCGCACCGCTTCCAGCGACGCCCGCAGCTCCGCGGCCCGCTGGTATCTTTTCTCCGGGTCCTTTTGCAGACAGCGCCCGATCACCGCGCCCAGCTCCGCCGGGACCTCCGCGGGCAGCGGCCGTGGAGGCTGATTCAGAATCGCCGAGCTGATTTCAAAGCCGCTCTGTCCGGCAAACGGTCGAATTCCCGCCGCCATCTCGTAGAGCGTCACGCCCAGGGCCCAGAGATCGCTCCGTGCGTCTGCAATCTGCCCCCGCAGCTGCTCCGGCGACATGTAGGCCAGGGTTCCCACCACCATCCCTCGCTGAGTCAGCTCCGTTTCCGTATCCTGGTCGGCGGCGGCATCGGCGTCCGCCAGGTTCTGCCTGGCCAGCCCGAAGTCCATCACCTTGGCATGGCCCGTCCGGGTCAGCATGATATTGCCCGGCTTGATGTCCCGATGGACGATCCCCTTGCCGTGGGCCTCTTCCAGCGCTTCCGCCACCTCGATGCCGACGGACAGCACCTCCCCGGCGGCCGGCCGCCGCTCCTCCAGCCGATCTTTGAGCGACCGGCCTTCGACATGCTCCATGACGATGTAGTCCCGGCCTTCGGCCTCTCCGACCTCGTTGATGTGACAGATAAAGGGGTGGTCCAGAGCCGCGGCCGAGCGGGCCTCGCGTAGCAGACGTTTGCGGGCTGCGGCGTCCCGCTGCAGTTCCGCAGGAAGGAATTTCAGGGCCACCTTCCGGTGCAGCGCAGAGTCCTCTGCCAGGAATACCTCTCCCATGCCGCCCTGCCCCAGTTTTTCGACAATCCGGAAATGGGAGAAAGTCCTGCCGATCACGGAGTCCGCCTCCCCCGACCAGGCGGGCAAGGAAAACGAACGTACCGCACACGGCCGCGAAACGAATCGACTCGATTGCCCCTGGGAAGCAATACCATAGACCCTTTTGGAGAAATCAGGCTATTGACAGCTCGACGCATTCTTTCACGGGAACGTCAGAAGGAGTATATCCGTGGAAAAACCGCCGGTCAAGAAAGATGACCCGGCAGAAGTCTTAAAGGAGGCTGAAAGCCTCAAATATCGTCCGCCCGGGGCGAAGCCCCGGGAATGATGGCATTCGGAAATCAGAGCCCTATAGGGGCGGCCTAAATCCAATTGCCCGCTCGTTTTAGGCCGCCCTTACAGGGCTCGACACTCAATATAACATCGCTTCCCGGGGCTTCACCCCGGGCTGGAATCATTTCGCCCCTTCAGGGCTATTTAGTACTTTTTGCCGGGCCATCAAGAAAGATAATCTCGCAAAAAGTCCCGCACCTGTGGATTTCCGTTGGAGAAAGCCCTGGAAGGGCTTCGGAACACAGCCCGGGGTTGGCGCGCTTCGCGCCTACCCCGGGTAGAGATGCACGGAGACGACA
>CAINFC010000141.1 GCA_903847975.1 uncultured Acidobacteriota bacterium
CTTGCACAGCGCACGGGAGCGCTGCACCACGATCCGGTCGAGAAGCTCCTCGGCGATCCGGGCCGGTCGGCTGCCGGCGGACTCGTCGGTCGAAGGGCCGGGTCCTTTCGGAGCAATCGCTTTAGACCTGGTCTTGGCCTCCTCCTGCCATTGCACCAGCTTTTTGTTCTGCTCCTTCAGGTAATCTCCGATGCGGGCCACGTGCGGGCCGAAATCCAGATCGTCCCGAAACTCATTGGCCGTGGAGAATTTGGCCTCGGGACGTCCATGGACCAGAAAGGCGGCCAGATCCCCGGCCGGCAGGCGATCCCCGCGGGCTTTCTGGCAGCGGTCCTCGACGGCACTGACTGCCTGACGCCGGTACCCTTCCGCCGTGGCCGCATCCGAAAGCCAGAGCGGTCGCGAGAAAAGCAGAGCCGATTCCTGCATCAGATCCTCCAGGCTGTTGTTGACCGGGGTAGCGGTCAGCAGCAGAACCCGGCGGCGCAGCTCTTTTCGCGGCTGCAATCGCAGCAGATCGCGCAGCACCAGGCTTCGCCGGGCATCGGTGGAGCGGAAGTTGTGGGCTTCATCGACCACGACCAGATCGGAGAGCATCAGGTGCTCCCAGTCGCTTGGCGTGTGCCGGCCCGGCGGCTCGAGCACAACGCTGCTGCGGCTGATGCGCGAAAGCCGGGTGTGGGCGATCACCCGGATGGTCGGCAAAGGAACCCCGAAGGCGGCCAGCGGTGGGATGGCCTCCCTTTGCCAGGTGCTGACCACGGAATTGGGAGAAAGGATGGCGATGCGAAACGGATCGCTCAAAAGCCGGTCCGGCTGCTGTTCATAGCGCTCTTTCCAGAGGTTGACATAATGGACGATCAATGTAGTGGCCACGTAGGTCTTGCCGAGGCCCACGCCGTCGCAAAGCATGGCGCCCCCGTACTCCTCGAGCTGGGCCAGGAGCCGCTCGGCAGCCTGCCGCTGGTAGGCAGCCTGCTGGTAGTGTTCCGCTCTGGGGTGCAGCCGGCGGCTTTCGCCAAGCATCTCCCCGATCATACGCCAAAGGCCCAGCAGGGCTTTCTCGTTTACGGTGCACTCCTCCAGGGACTGCACCCGGGGTCTGGGAAACCAGAAGGAAAAACGCTCCCGCACCGCCCGATCCCATTGCCGGGCAGAGCCGGTGCCCTGCATCGTCTCCGCCGTGTCCCAATGGCCATGGCGATCGCCGGGGCGCACCTGACCTAAAAGCAGATGACCGATCCCGTGGAGCAGCTGGTTCAGAAGCGATTCCGGCGGCTGGGCGGGGTCCAGGAGCAGGAACACGCAGTCGACATCGGGAATCAGAAAAAGATTGGCTCCGGCTTGGGGTGGGCCCATAAAAGAGGCCGCCGGAGGGCCAGCCGCCGAAAGTGGAGAGAGACGCAGCGTGCCGGCTTCCGGCAGAATCCGGTGTATTTCTTCCTGGACTTGCTGCAGATTTCCGGCATCCGAAGCGAGGATCGCTTCCAGTTTTTGACGAAAGTCGCCGTACCTGGTTTCCCGGGAGGTCTCCTCGTTTTCCACAACCTCAAGACTAAAAAAGGATTCATATGATGTGGCGGGC
>CAINFC010000142.1 GCA_903847975.1 uncultured Acidobacteriota bacterium
AGGTAGTTACGTCACAAATTGCGTCACAATCGCCCATTTTGTGTCTGGGTGAATCGCCGTAAGTTGTTGAAAAGAAAGAGTACGCCCAGCAGGACTCGAACCTGCGACCCTCTGCTTAGAAGGCAGATGCTCTATCCGGCTGAGCTATGGGCGCCCGCTGCGCAGATTATAGCAGGAGCAGGCTGATTTTTCAGCCCTATCTGTGCTATTTTTAAGTGGATGAAGTATTGTCCCCACTGCCGGCGCCGCATACCGGACCACTTCAAGGAGTGTCCGTTCGACCTGACACCCCTGGCCCCCTGGCCGGCGGAAAACAGGACACCCCCTGCGCCTTCTCCTCCGACAGGCAGGGAAGCCGTCCCGGAAATCCGGGTGCCGACCTTCTCGCCGAAGCCGTTTACGCCGGCTCCCGGCATCTCCCTGGCGGCCGCGCGGACCCCGTCCGACAGCGGCTGGCTGTGGCGAATCGCCGGCGCTTTCCTGTTCCTGCTCCTGATGGGGGGCGTCTCCTTTTCCGCGGTTTTCCTGGTGGTCTACTTCCGGCCGAAGCACACCCTGATCTCGGTGAAAAGCGAACCGGCCGGAGCGTGGGTCTACCTGGACGAAACCCGCCTGGGGACCACGCCCATGGAAGGGAAGGTGGTTCCCCTGGGCGTCCACCGCCTGCGGATCAACAAGCGCGGATTTTTCGAGGCCTCCCGGGTTCTCCACCTGAGGGAGGGGCTGGAGGAAAGAATCAAGGAAACCCTGGAGCCGGTTTCCGGCCGGGTCCTCACCCGCGAGGAAACCCGGCAGATCGAGGACTGGACCCGCCAGGCAGAACGCACCCTGGAGGAAAAGATCTATTTCCCGCCCCCCGCCGAATACAATACCGCTACCCTGTGCCGGCGCATTCTCGAAACGGACCCGGAAAACGGGTTCGCCCTGGAAACCCTGAAAAAGCTGACCGACCAGACCCGCGAAGCCGCCGAAGCCGCCTTCCAGAAAGCCAACTGGCGGGAAGCGGAAAAGCACTACGCCGGATTGCTGCTGCTGGCCCCGGAAGACACTTCGATTCAGTACCGATTGGAGGAGCTGCGAGCCGGAATCCAGAAATCGGAGGAGCAGCGGCGCAGCAGCATACAGGCCCTGGCCCAGCGCACCGACGAAGCCCTGGCCGCCGATCGCCTGGCTCCGCCGGCGGAAGGGAATGCCTATGACCTGATCCGCCAGCTGCAGCGCCTCGATCCGCGCAGCGAATTCGCCGCCGGGGCCCGCGCCCGTTTGGCGGAGCGAGCCCGCGAGCTTTCCCGGAAACTCTCTGCCGAGGCCCGGTGGGCCGACGCCCAGCGGATTCTGTACTACGCCGCCCAGCTGTCGCCGGAGGACGCGGAGCTCAAGGCACAGCTGGAAACCGCGCAAAAGGGCGCCGCCGGCGCCCGCCAGGCCAGCGACGAACGCGCCCGGCAGGCGGAGCTGCAGCGCCAGCAGGAGCTGCGGCGGCAGGAACTGCAGCGCTCCGTGCGTAGCGCCTTTCAGGAGGGGCGCTACGAGCAGGCGATCGAGGACATGCTGCAACTGGAAAAGCTTTCCGCCCTGGACGAGGAAATGGTCTTCCTTCTGGGGAGCGCGCTGCAGCGCACCCGGCAGTACCGGCGCGCGCTGCAGGCATTCGAAAGCTGCGTGGCGCTGAACCCGAAGCGGGCCGAGGCCTACCTGCAGATGGCTCTGATCTGCCAGTCGGCGCTGAAGGACCCGGACCGGGCCGAGAAATATTTCCGCCGCCTGCTGTCGCTGGGCGGCAGCGGCGAATACGATCCCCCGCGCATACAGCGCCTGCTGCAGGACATGCAGCAGCAGGCCATGATGGCCCAGCGCCTCAGCCAGCCGCTGGAGACCGAGCACCGCCACGCGATCGGATCCTGCCAGGGCCGGATCATCTGGGGCGGAGTCACCATGCAATACTGGAGCAGCGAAAAGTCCCACAGCTTCCTGCGCCCCTACAGCCAGATACGGAAAGTGGAGCGGCGCCCGGACTCCGTCGAGATTCAGTTTCCGGACAAAAAATTCACATTCCGCTTTAAAAACCCGGAAGATGTAAAATGGGTAGTGGATTGGCTTTCGGAAAAAAGAAATCCCGGTCGAGGTAACCCATGAGGATTTATGGTCTGAACAGTAAATTTCGGCTTCCCGGTCTTCTACCGGCGTGGAGGATCTGGCTGCTTGGCCTTCTCACCCTGCCGCTGGCGGCCCAGGGGTGGCCTCCGCCCTGGCAGGCGCTGGGGCGCATGGTGGCCGCGCAGCAGAGCAACTCCGGCATCTACCGTGATCATTCCTCCTACCAGCAGAAAATCACCCTCACCCGGCTGGAGATGGAAAAGGGAAAATGGCAGGAAACCACCACCTCCCGGTTCCGCTACACCATGGAAACCGCACCCAATGCCCGCCGTGAGGTCCAGATGCAGGTGATTTCCGTGACCGACGGTGAGGGCAAACCGCTTCCAAACGAGGCCAGAGACGCCGGAATTCTGTCCCGCCCGATATTCTGGGAAGAGCTTTTTTTCCCCTTCTATCCCGAAAAGATGAAGCGGCTGGAGATCCTGGAGATTGAAGAGAAGGAGGAAAACAGTGCGCCCGTCCGGGTGGTGCACTTCGGCGTGCGCGAGGAGATGAAGCAGTTTCCGGCCATGGAAGGCTGGGCCCACGTCTCCCCGTCGACGGGGGAAATGCTGCGCCTGGAGCTTCGCCAGGTGGAACGGCTGGAAACCCTGGATCCGGGCGGCAAGGGGCTGACCATCTCCCGCCTGGATGCCGACTATGCCTCGCCGGAGCCGGGCATCCGGGTGCCGTTTTCGGTCACCCTGGAAGGCGCATCCAAAGCCAGGCCGTTCAAGGGGAGCTTCCGGATTCGCTACCAGGAGTCGGCCCATATGCCGGCGCAGGATTTGCCTAAGCCTTAGAGAATGGGGGGGAAAAGTCTGTGAAAATCGGAATAACGGAATTTATCGATTGCGCCCATTTTCTGCCGGAACACGACCGCTGCTGCCACCTTCACGGGCACACCTACAAGGTGGATGTAGCAATTGCCGGAGATCATGGGGCCGGCATGGTCATGGATTTTTCCGAGCTGAAAAAGCGGGTCAAGGAGTGCCTGGCCGAGTACGACCACCATTCCTGGAACGAGTTCCTGGACTTCCCGTCGGTGGAAAACATCTGCGAGCTGCTTTTCTCCCGCTTGAAAACCGTGCTGGGGAAACCCCTGGCGGTCCGCGTAGGGGAGGGGGAGGGAAAGTGGGCCGAACTGTCCGAACTTTAGTTCGGACTACCGGTAAACGGAAATGCATGGTACAAATAATGCCTTTTGCGCGGCGGCATTTTGGCCCGGCGCTTACTTTTCAGGGCAAGGAAACCGGTGAAGACAGGAACGGCGGGAAAAACCATAGATAATCCGATGAAACAGCTGCTCATCGTTGCCGGAGAGCCTTCGGCCGACGCCTATGCGGCCAGGCTCATCGAGGAGCTCCATCACCTGGACACGGCGGCGGAGCTGCAGGTTTGCGGTCTGGGCGGGCCGGGGATGGAGCGGGCCGGGGCACACCTGCTGCACGATTACCGCAAGCTGGCGCACATCGGCCCCTGGGAGGCCATTTTTCACCTGCCCCAGTACCTGCGGGTTTTTCAGGATCTTTTACGATGGGCCGAAACCCACCGGCCTCCCGTTGCCGTGCTGCTCGATTTTCCGGATTTCAACCTTCGTCTGGCCCGTCGGCTGAAACTTTTAGGGATCAAAGTATTCTATTACATCAGCCCGCAGGTTTGGGCCTGGCGGCCCGGGCGGGTGAAAGAGATAAGCCGGTGGGTTGACAGGATGTTTGTGATTTTTCCGTTTGAAGTCGATTTCTATAAGCGGCACGGGGTGGATGTGCAGTTTATCGGACATCCCTTGTTGGAAAACGCGGACAAGGGGCCCCGGAAAGGCGTGCTGCGCCGCATGCTGCGCATCCCGAAGAACGTTCCCCTGGTTACCCTTTTTCCGGGCAGCCGGAGCAAGGAAGTGCGGCGGATTCTTCCCCCGATGCTGAATGCCTGCACTCTGATTGCCGGCCAGCGGACCTGCCATTTTGCCATTGTCAAGGCTCCGAACCTGGACGAGGATCTCCTGCAGCATGTCTGGCAGGAGACGGCGCATCATAACCCGCAGCTCTCCGAGGAGAGCCTGCCCATCTCCCTGGTGGATGTCGACCCGGAAGAAGCCCTGGCGGACAGCGATGCGGCCATGGTCAAAAGCGGCACTTCCACGCTGCAGGCCGCCCTGGCGGGAACCCCGTTCGTCATGATTTACAAGCTGTCCTGGCCGAGCTGGATGGTTGCCCGACTGATGGTTCGCAGCCCGTTCGCCTGCATCGTCAACCTGATTGCCGGCAAGGAGGTGGTCCCCGAGTTCCTGCAGAGGGACGCCCAGGCCGAAGAGATCGCGGCGGAGATCCTGCACCTGCTGGACAGTCCGGCCGCCAGGGAATCGATGCGCGACGAGTTCCAGGCGATCCGCGCCCGGCTGGGCACACATCAGCCTTCCGCGTTGCTGGCCTCCATTCTGGCGACGGAACTGGAGCTGAAGAAAAACCCGCGCCTCTGGCATTTTCCCTCGCAACCCATCTCGCAATTCATTCATTAGATGGAAATGCAGCCATGTTTTTTTCGAGTCTTTTCGCGTCCGGTCCTTTCGGGAACAGGTTTTTCGGGCTCGCGCTGCTGGTGTGCCTGACGGCAGCCCCTTTTTCCCACGCACAGAGAACTCCTACGCTGAAGAATCCGCCGCCGGCCAAAGCCGCGGCGCCGGATACCGCGGCCGCCTCGCCGGCCGATGCCCTGGAATACGACATCCAGGTGGAGATCCTGCCGGAGACCCACCGTCTGAAGGCACAGGTGACCATCGAATTCCTGGCCGCCGCCCCGCTGAGGGAGCTGGTTCTGGACCTGAATCCCAACTGCAGCATGACCCAGGTGCTCAATGCCCAGGGGCGCGAGGTGGAGCATCGCCAGGACAGCTACGACACCTTCACGGTCAAGGTAGTCTTCCCGGAGCTCGTGCCGGAAGGCTCCCGGTTTCCCCTCAAATTCATTTACGAGGGGGTTTTTGAAAAAGGACGGCGGCGCTCGATGAGCACCATTCAGGAAGCGGAGGCGGTGATCGCCGAGGAAGGCACCTATCTTCCCTTTGCCGCCCGGTGGCTGCCCATCAACCGCTTCCCCACGGACCGGGCCTCCTCGCGGATGACCGTTTCCGTGCCCCTGGGCTACGAGGCCCTGGGGGAGGGCCGGATGCTGCCGACCCGCACCGAGGGGCTGCACGAAATCTTCCCCTCGGAGTGCCGCCAGCCCCACCTGCCGGGCAGCCTGGTGGTGGCGCCCTACTACCCGAAGGCCATCGAAAAGAACGGACTCAAGGTGGAATATCACCTGGCCGAATCCAACCTCGGGTCCGCCGAAACCCTGGACGGCCTGATCCGCCCGCTGGTGGCCTATTTCGAATCGACCCTCGGGCCCCGCCCCTGGGAGGGCTCTCTTGAAGTGGTGGAGGTACCCAACGAATATGATTATTTTCCCGGGGCCCCTTCCGTCGTCTACCTGAGCAGCTCGCTGGTCAAAGCGGTTAAGCCGGATGCGACCGTGATCACCCGGAAAATAGCCGGCCAGTGGTGGCATCACGCCCTGCCGGTTTCTTCGCCGGAGCAGGCCTGGCTTCGCGAAGCCTTCTGCTATTACGAAGAGGTTCTGCGGCTCGAGAAAAGCAAGCAGATCGACAAGGCGCGGGAGCTGATGGGGGAGCTTCGGGTGATGGCCCTGGAGGGCGAGGGGAAATCCGCGCTGGCCAATGCCTGGCGGCTGGGCTACATGACCGACCACTACCTCAACCTGGCCGGGGGCAAGGGAGCCTGGATCCTGCACATGTTGCGCAAAATGATGGGGGACGAGCCCTATGAAAACCTGATTGCCCGGTGGAAGACCAATTTCGGAGCGCTGAAGCCGCAGACCGAATCCTTCCAGGACCTGGCGGCCGCCGCCTTCAAGGACAAGCTGGACTGGTTCTTCGCCCAGTGGGTCGATTCCATGGGCGTGCCGCAATTCGACCTGGAGTTCCTGGTTTACAAGACCCGTAGCGGCTTCCGCATTTCCGGGTCCGTCAAGCAGGACAAGGACCTTTTCCGGATGCCGATGGAGGTCGGCATTCAGTCGGATTCCAAAACGGAGCGGACGCCGGTCATGGTCAGCGGAAAGCGCAGCGATTTCCGGATGAACTCGGAGGCCAAGCCGACCAACCTGGTTGTGGATCCGGATTCCAACGTTCTGCACGACTCCCCGGAGCTGAAAGTGGCTGTCTTTCTCTCCAAGGGACGCAAGCTGGCGCAGCGCCAGGAGTTCGTCGAGGCGGTGCAGCAGCTGGAGGAGGCCCTGGCCCTCGATCCCCGGCGCTCATTGGCCAACTACTACCTCGGAGAAGTATTTTACGAGCAGTGGAACCTGCAGAGCGCGGCCAATGCTTTCCGGGAAGCTCTGAACGGCGATCTGAATCCCAAGTGGATCGAAACCTGGTGTCATATTTACCTGGGCAAGATATTCGATGTTCTCGGACAGAGAGACCGCGCCGTGGCCGAATATACCAAGGCGGTGAATACCAAGGACGATACCAACGGCGCCCAGGCGGAAGCCAAGAAATACATGAAGCAGCCCTTTACCCGGCCGCGAACCGTGATGGGTGCGCCGAGTCAACCCTAGGGGGGGCGGCCTTTCCAGGCCTTCCTGCGCTTTCAGCCGGGGGGTGTCTGGCGCGGCCGGACTTTTTTATTCGCTTACTCTCAAGGAGGGACCGTATGACAGGTGGCAGGCAATCGAAGATTCTGTGGCTGGCGGCTTTTATTGCTTTGGAAACGGGTTTTCCTCCGTTACTGGGTCAGGAAGAGACGGGATCCTCCGCCGCGGCGGAAATTGCCATCTCCGCACCGGTGGGAATACTGCGGCTGCCCGAAGGAACGCCCGCTCATATACCGGCTCCGCGCCTGCCGGCGGCCGCCCAGGCCGGGGCAGGATCTTCCTTCGCGGTTACTTATCTTGCCGAAGGTGTGCCGGACAATTCGCCTTACGGATCGTCGACCTGCACCGCCTGGACCGATCCGGCCAAAGCTGCCTTCCAATTTGCCACAGCCACATGGGCGCCCCTGATCAATTCCGGGGTACCGATCCGGATCAATGCCTGCCTGGCCAACCTGGGCTCTTCCCCTTTTCTCAATTACGCCTGGATTTCCGCCGGCAAAAACACGCCGAATGTTCCCCTCCTGGATACCTGGTATCCGTCCGCGCTGGTCAATTCCCTGGCAGGCTATAACTTTGTCAGCGGCTCCCAGGACATTTACATTACCATTAACAACTCCGTTTCCTGGTACTTCGGTACGGACGGAAACACTCCTTCCGGTAAGTACGACCTGGTCACCGTTTCCATGCAGAGCATTTTCAGCGGGCTGTACGGATCGATCACCATGACCTATGGTAAATCCTCCTGCGGGGATGATACATGGGGGTGCTGGGGGCAGGGGTTGAGCCGCTCTCCCGGAGTGTACGACCGGTTTACGGAAAACAGTCTCGGGCAGAAGCTGCTCAATACTTCACTCTTCCCCAATCCGTCGGCTCAGCTCGGAGCCCAGCTCACCGGGGGAAACCTGTACTTTAACGGCCCCAATGCCAATGCGGCCAACGGGGGCGCGCGGGTAAAAATTTATGCGCCGGCTCCCTGGGTGGATGGAGCCAGCTACTCCACCCTGGACTACAACACCTTCAAAAGCACGCCGAACGAGTTCGGGATTTTCGGCCTCGGTACCGGCACCTCCATTCATGATCCCGGACCGGTGGTTCTCGGACTGCTCAAGGATATCGGCTGGCCTTCCGTCGTGATCCAGACGCACAGGGTCAGCCTTCCCTTGATCCGCCGTTAGCGTCCAAGGGCGGTTCTGCCCTTGGGAGCGCGTGGGGGGATCAGGATTCAATCAGCCGGCGGTAGATTTCGCGGGCCGGGAATCCGGTTTCCGCGGCGGTTTGCCGGGAGGCTTCCTTTTTGCTCAGGTTTTCTGCGGCTATTTTCTGCCGCGCCTTTTCCACGGCCAGGGGAAGATCTTCGGCAGCGGACTCCCGGGCGACGGCTCCCTTGACGATCAGGGTGATTTCGCCCTTGATTTCCCTGGCGGCTATCTGCGCGGCCATCTGCGCGGCGGGGGCTTCCAGGGTTTCCTCGAAATGCTTGGTCAGCTCGCGTCCCAGGAAAACGGTCCGGTCGCCCAGAATAGAGTGGATGTCCTGAAGGCACTCCGCGGTGCGCAGCGGGGACTCGTAGAAGACCAGGTTCCAGGGGACCTCTTTCATCAGGGCGAGGGCTTTCTGCCGCTTTCCCCGGGAGGCGGGCAGGAAGCCGACGAAAAGGTAGGGCTCTCCGGCAAAGGAGCTGCAGGATAGCGCGGTCAGAACCGCGGATGCCCCGGGGATGGATACCACCGGGATGCCGCTGGAGCGGCAGCTGCGCACCAGGAGGGCGCCGGGATCGGAAAGGGAAGGGGTGCCGGCATCGCTGACCAGGGCCACCGACTTCCCGCTCTGCAGCATCTCCTGCAGGCTCTGCAAGCGGTGCCGCTCGTTGAACTTGTGGCAGCTCTGCACGCGCGTGGAAATCCCGAAATGGTGCAGCAGCAGCGAGGTGCGGCGGGTGTCCTCGCAGGCTACCAGGTCGACCTCCTTCAGAATGCGCAGGGCGCGAAGGGTAATGTCTTCCAGGTTCCCGATGGGAGTGGCTACGACATAGAGCACGCCCGGATGTGAGGCCGCTGTCATCGGCTCCCCGGGGGGTCAGCTTCTCGGGCTCTGCAGCAGGTGGACCATTTCCCGGACTGCCTGGTCGAGCCCCACCAGCGCTGCGCGGGCGATGATGTTATGCCCGATATTGAGCTCTTCGATTTCCGGCAGGGCGGCGATCGGACTTACGTTCCGGTAGGTCAGTCCGTGGCCGGCATAAACCGCCAGCCCGCATTCCACGCCCGCTCGCGCGGCGCGGACGATCCGCTCGAGCTCCTGAAGAAAAGACTCTCCTCGGAGGTGGAGGCCTTTGGGCACCGCTTCCGAATAGCTGGCCGTGTTCAGCTCGATGATTTTGGCCCCGAGTTCCGCGGCCTTGTGAACCTGCCCCTCCACCGGGTCAATGAACAGGCTGATGTCGATTCCCGCCGGCCGGGCGTGCCGGATGAAAGCGGCCACTTCGGCGGCCGTCGACAGCAGGTCCAGCCCTCCCTGGGTGGTAATTTCGTTGGGGCTTTCCGGAACCAGGGTGACCGTGTCGGGGCGGATCTCCAGGGCTGCCTGGAGCATGGCCTCGTTGGGGGCCATTTCCATATTCAGGCGGGTGGTTATGGTTTCCCGCAGCCGGCGGGCATCGGAGTCCTGAATATGACGCCGGTCTCCCCGCAGGTGAATCGTGATTCCATCCGCCCCGGCCAGTTCGGCGAGAATCGCCGCGGCGACCGGGTCCGGTTCGGGCGCCCGGCGTGCCTGGCGGATGGTGGCAATATGATCGATATTAACGCCCAATCGTGTCATGGGTTTCCTCCTGTCGCATTTCGATTTAAGGGATCCGGGTCTTCCGTGGAGAACCGATACACCTTTTTCCAGGCATTCCTTCGAATTCGGGCAATTTCCTGCATCATCCGCAAGGCGTCCCCCAGAAAGTGGACCTTGGAGTCAGAACAGTGGGACCAGAGGGTCGGCGTTTCCAGTACGCGCAATCCCATGCGGCGGGCCAGGAAAAGAATTTCCACGTCAAAGGCAAATCCTTCCAGCTGCTGCTGCCGGAAGGCCGGGAGAAAATCCTTCCGCCCGAAGGCCTTGAAGCCGCACTGCGTGTCGTGAAAGGGGAGGCCGGTCAGCATCCGAACCAGCAGGTTGAAGAACTTCCCGCCGTATTCGCGAAAAAAAGGCTGATGAACCACGATCCTGGCTCCCCGAATCGCACGGGAGGCAATGACGCCATGGTATTTCCCTTCCCGGATCGGGTCGATCAGCTTGGGCGCCTCCTCGATGGGTGCGGATAAATCGCTGTCGGTGAAAAGTACGATCCGGCCGGCGGCGGACAGAAAGCCCTGCCGGACACTAAAGCCTTTTCCGCGGTTCGTGCCGTTGCGGATCAGTCTCATGGGTTGCCGGCATCCGCATGTCTCGAAGTAATTCTGAACCAGGGAGGCAGTGCCATCCCGGGATCCGTCGTCGACGACCAGGATTTCCCATGAGAAATAGGTGGATTCCGCGAAGTGGCGGATGCGCTCCAGCGTGGGCACGATCCGGCGCGCCTCGTTGAACGCGGGAATCACGAAGCTGACTTCGCACTCCTCGGGCGCGACGGAAGCCAGGGAGCCGGTGGGTGCCTTTTTTTGGCTGTCCTTATTTTGGGTGTCCTGAGGCTTATCCTGAGGCTTATTGGGCATGGCGAGGAAAGGACGGAGGATCTATTGGGTGGACGGCCTGGCCGGAGCGGTTGCCGCCGGCTTGGCGGCTGCCGCCAGTTCCCGGTCGATCGCCTGCTTGAAGCCGTCGAGGGAAAGGATTTCCAGCTTCCTTCCGTTGATGTAAAAGGAGGGCGTGGAGGTCAGCCCCACCCGCTTGGCTTCTTCGATATCCTCTTCGATGATCCGGTCGTACCGGTTGGCGGCCAGATCCGCTTTGAGGCGGGCAATATCCATCCCCACCGCCTGGGCGAAGCGGATCAAATTGGGCTCGCTCAGGTCCTGCTGGTTTTGATAAAGCAAGGCGGTATACTCGAAGTATTTCCCCTGAGTGAACGCGCTTTGGGCTGCCTGGGCCGCCTTGCGGGCATAGGTGTGCCCGATGATCGGAAATTCCCGGGCCACCAGGCGGACCTTGGACCCGTAAAGCTCGAGAATCTGCTTGATGACCGGCTGTATCCGGGCGCAGAACGGGCATTCGTAGTCCGAAAACTCGACGATGGTCACCGGAGCGGTGGCCGGCCCCTTCGCGGGTCTGCCCTGGGTGCCAACCTTGTAGACCGGCTCGATGATGCCGGGCAGCGAATACTGGATGGTGGCCCGTTTGGAGAAATCCAGGAACAGGCGCTGCTCCTGCTGCCGGAGAGCATCCTGGCGGAGGTAGTTGGCGATATTCCCCCGGACCTGTTCGAGCGGCTGGGGGATCTGGGCACGGTTGTCGTTGTAAAACTTTTCCACCTGCTCGGAGGTAGCCATGGGAGCCTTGTCCAGAATCTCCTGGTTGACCAGTACCTGCGGGGTCAGGTTGCGGCGGGCGGCCTCGCCTTCCAGCATGATCAGGAAAACCCTGCGATCCACGGCCTGCTTGCGCAAATCAAAAATCTGCTTCTTGATGTCGTAGAGCTGCGATTTGAGGAATTCATCGAGATCCATGCGGCGGATGGGTTCTTCATCGAGCACGGCCAGCACCCGCTGTCCTTCGGCGTCGGCGGTGTTGGCGTTGCTAATCAGCGTCAGCCGGTGGTTTTTCTTCAAGCTTTCCGCCAGGGCCTTGGTTTCCTCCTGCCGCTTCTGATCCTTCAGCAGGGCACTCACTCTCTGGCGGTAGGCGGGCACGGTCTTGTCCGCAGGGTTTTGCGGCGGATTCTTGGCATTCCAGGCGTCGATTTCCGCTTCGGTGGCTTCCTTCAGTTTGGGGTCCACGTTGCGGCTAAGAAAATCCAGGCGGCTGAGGCCGGCCTTTTTGGCCTCCTTGTCAATGATCCGGGACTGGATAAGCATGTCCAGTCCCTGGATCCGCAAGTCCTTCATTTTCTGCAGCAGGGGATCGATCTGGGGTGCCAGCAGGGCTTTGAATTCCGTATCGTACACCTTGACGCCGTTTACGGTGGCCCACAGCTGGGGTCCGGAGGGAGGAGGAACGTCACATCCGCAGTCTTCCTGGGTGGGTGTCGCCGGCTTGTTTCCGGAAGGGATGGCCTGCGGAATGATTGGAGCTGCCGGCAGGCTTGTTACTGCCAGCAGGAGCTGCAGGCAAAGCCGGGGGATTCCGGTGCGCCGGGGCAAACAGAACAAATTCGAGATTCTTTTCATTCTCAACCCTTAAATAATTGCGGTTTTAAACCATTCCCTCATCCGGTTTGTGGCGGAGGTGTGTGGGAATCGAACCCACCGGGGACTACTCCCGTAGCCCCCCACTGGATTTGAAGTCCAGGCGGGACACCAGCCCCAATGCACCTCCGCACCGGGTGAACTCCAAAGTATAACATTGTCCAGGCGGCTATGGAAACCAAACACTGGGACACAAACACTGGGACATCCACTTAAGCAAACACTGGGACATCCACTTAAGAAACCAAAACAACACTGGGACATCCACTTAAGGCTCCATCGGATCTTTCAGCGATCCATGGGTGTCCTTATTCGTTGTTATGGGTGTCCTTATTCGTTTGTCCTTATTCGTTTGCCAGCACTTCCAGGGTATGCATTACTCGCATGGCAGAGCCCTGCTGCTTGAGTCCGTCGCTGAGCTGCATCATGCAACCGGGACATCCACTAACAACAGCCTGTGCGCCGGTCCTTAGAATAGCGGCGGTTTTCCCCCGGTTGATCCCCATGGAAGTTTCGTAATGATGAACATTAAAAGTGCCGCCGAGGCCACAGCAGCGGTCGGCACCCTCCATTTCCACCAACTTTACTCCCGGTGCATGCTTCAGAAGATCCCGCGGATCCTTTGTCACTCCCCGGGCCCGCAGATGACAAGGGTCATGATAGGTCACGGCAAGGGGCTCGCCTGAACCGGATCCCCGGGGCTGCCAACCCAGCCGGGTGAGGAGTGTGCTGGCATCCAGAGTCTTTCCTGCGATGTGCTCCGCCTGGCCCTGCAGTTCCGGAAAAGCCTTTCCCAGGACAGCGGGGTAGAACTTATGGAGAGCTCCGCCACAGCTGGCGCAGGCGCTGACCACAAAGTCGGCAGAAAAAGACCCCAGTGCCGCAAGGTTCTTTTCTGCCAGCCGGCGGCTGGTTTCCAGATCGCCTCCAGAGAGGGCAGGGAGCCCGCAGCATTGCTGACCCTTGGGAATAAAGATCGTACAGCCCATACCTTGCAGCAGGGCAAGAAGGGCTTCGCCGATCTGCGGGTACACAAAATTGTTCATGCAGCCGACAAAAAAGACGACAGAGGGTGCGCCAGGTTTTCCAGGTAGAACCTCCGGGCAGCTTGAAAGAAAAGGCTTGGATGCCAAGGGCGGTATGTGGCGGTTGTTCCCCAGGAAGGGTACAGGAAACCGGAGGCGTAGCCCGGAGGTGGCTGGAATCTTCCGGAAGACCAGGGGTGATAATAAGTAAGCTATGGCAGCCCCCAGCCTCATCCCTCGAGGGAAGCGGAGCACGGTGGAAACCGCTCGAGCCAGAAAAGGAAGGCCACGCTTCTCCGCCAGAGCTTCCCGGGCACCAATCACGATTTCATCGGTGGCCACTTCGTTGGGACAGTTCATGGTGCAGTTCCCGCAAAGCAGGCAGTTGGCCATGATCTCGCGCGTCAAACCATCCCACGGCAGATCCTGGTGGAGGAGATGCTGTGCAACGGCGATTTTACCCCGAGCTACGGCCGGTTCCCTTCCTGTCTCCAGGAAGGCCGGGCAGTAAGCACGGCAGGCTCCGCACCGGACACATTTCTTCATCTCCTTTTCCAGCCGACGCAGGGAGTCCACGGGCTTACCTCAAGGAAGGGGGAAAAGGGGCCGCTTCATTGGCTTCGGGAAAAATCTTCCCCGGATTCAGGATATTATGTGGATCAAAAGCCCGCTTGATCGTTTTCATGAGGGCCATCTGTTCCGGGCCCATTTCCATGGCCAGGAAGGGCTGCTTGGCAAGACCAATACCGTGTTCTCCGGAAAGCGTCCCTCCGGCGTTCAGGGTCGCGCGGAATATTTCGCGGATCGCTTCCTGTGCTTTCTGCTCCATGCCGATAACCTGCTTGTCTATCATGATGTTGACATGGATATTCCCATCCCCGGCATGGCCGAAATTGACGATTGGGACGTCATATTTTTTCTGAACTGCTTCGATTTGGCGGAGGATTTCAGGGATCTTGCTGCGTGGCACGACGATATCTTCGTTGTACTTGTCCGGGTTGACGTCGCGCAGCGAGGGAGACACCGACCGGCGCACCTTCCAGATCTGCTCCGCCTCGGGGGCATCGCGTGCCACTCGGAATTCAACCAGATCCAAAGGGGAGATCAACGCACGGATCTGCTCCGATTGTTTTTCGATCAGGTCGCGGTCGCCGTCCACCTCGATAATCAGCAGGGCCCGGGCCGTCGAAGGAATTCCCAGATGAAAGCGGCGCTCAACGCATTGGATGGTGGGGTGGTCCATGAATTCCAGTGTGGTGGGAATAATTTTCCCCCGGATAATGGTGGAAACCGCTTTGGCCGCACCGTCGATGGAGCCGAAAATTGCCAGGATCGTCTTTTTAGCCTCGGGGAGGGGCAGCAGCCGGAAAATGATCTTGGTGATGATTCCGAGCGTCCCTTCACTTCCGCACATCAGCTTGGTGAGGTCATACCCGACAACCCCCTTGTAGGTTTCGCCCCCGGTACGGATGATATCCCCGTTGGGCAGAACCACCTCCAGGCCCATCACGAAATCCTTGGTGACGCCGTATTTCACGGCGCGCGGGCCGCCGGCGCACTCGGCCACGTTGCCTCCCAGGGTGGAAAACTTGAGAGAGGCAGGATCGGGCGGGTAGAAGAGGCCCAGTTTTTCGACTTCCTGCTGGAATTTTTCGGTGACTACTCCAGGTTCCACTTCGGCCACCAGGTTGTCGGTATCAATGCGCAGGATGCGGTTCATGCGCGTGGTCACCAGGACCACCCCCCCCCCTTTGGGAAGGGATCCGCCGGTAAAGCCGCTTCCGGCTCCGCGAGGAAACACTGGAAATTTTTCCGCGTTGGCAAGCCGGAGAATGGCGGCTACTTCCCCGGGGTCCGCAGGGTGGACCACGGCGTCGGGGAGGAATTCCATCTGGGTGGCGTCATAGCCGTAACAAACCAGATCCTGCCGTGCCGTAAGGAGGTTTGCCTGACCTACAATCCCGATCAGTTTTTCAATGGTTCCTTTGTTCAGCATGCTTGTGTCCCAGGTAATCAATGCGGCAATAAATATTCCCTTTTTTAGTCCGGATAAAGTATGTATGCAGGGCGGAAATAATTCAAGAACCCCCAAATCATGAAAAAGAATTGAATGGTAGAATGATGGCAAAAATAGAATGGCGTTAAGTAAAGGGTGTTGGAAATGCAGGATAAGTTTAAACCTCTGGTTGGGATTAGCATGGGGGATCCGGCGGGAATCGGGCCCGAGATTGTAGCCAAAACGGTGGCGGATCCGGCGGTTCAAGTGCTTTGCCGCCCGGTGGTGATCGGTGACGCCAAAGTCATGGAGCAGGCGATTCGTTTGGCGGGCGTCCCCTTGGAATGCCGCGTTGTTCGTTCCGTTTTGGACGCCTTCCCCAAAAGAGCCAAAAGGGACACCCATCATTTTGATGCTTGCCAGGAAAAAGTGGGTGTCCTTAATTTAATCGATCTTGAAAACGTGGACCTGCCCCAGGTGGCGGTCGGCCAGATTTCGGCTGCCGCTGGTCACGCCGCTTTTGAAGCCGTCAGGAAAACGATTGAGTTGGCTATGGCGGGTGAACTGGATGCAACTGTTACAGCTCCCATCCACAAGGAATCGATCAATCTGGCGGGACATGCCTTTGCCGGACACACCGAAATTTACGCTCACTATACAGGCAGCAAGGACGTAGCCATGATGTTGGTCTCCGGACCCCTGCGGGTGGTTCATGTCACCACCCATGTTTCCCTCCGCCAAGCCTGTGATTTGATTCGGAAGGAAAGGGTTTTCCGGGTGATCCGTTTGTTTCATGAAGCCCTCCAGCAACTGGGAATTGTGCACCCGCGTCTGGCTGTGGCCGGGTTGAACCCGCACGCCGGGGATGGGGGGCTGTTCGGAGACGAAGAGATCCGGGAGATTGCCCCGGCGGTCGAGGAAGCGGTCAGGGAAGGGATTCGGGCAGAAGGTCCCCTACCTCCCGACACGATTTTTTCCTTTCTGCGCGGCGGATACTATGACGGTTGCGTGGCAATGTATCACGACCAGGGTCATATCGCCTTTAAGATGGCAGAATTCGAGTGGGATAACCAAAGCCAGGTTATGAAAAGTGTCCGGGGGATCAATGTCACTTTAGGGCTGCCCATCGTACGTGTCTCGGTGGACCACGGAACTGCCTTCCCGATTGCCGGGAAGGGAGTGGCCCGCCATGAAAGCATGGTGGAAGCAGTCGAATATGCCGTTACGCTGGCGCGAAGAAGAGCCCGCCGAAATTTGTGAGGAGCGGGTGAATAGGCAATCTGAAAAGATCCTGGTGGTTGCCGACGACCTGACCGGTGCCGCTGAACTGGCCGGAGTCGGCCTGCGCTACGGCATGCTTGTCGCTCTCGGAACCTGTCTGCCGTCGGAGGCGGAGACGGATTTGACGGTCATTGATACCAAATCGAGGTCGCTTTCGGAAGAAAATGCGGTCCGGGCACTGGACGGTCTGGCGCGGCAGATACATTCTAGCAAACGATGGGATCTCATTTACAAGAAAACAGATTCGGTTCTTCGGGGGCATGTAAAGAAGGAGCTGGAATCTCTTTTAGAAGGACTGGGCATTCCCGCAGCCCTGCTGATTCCGGCTAATCCCTCCTTCGGTAGGACCATTCAGTCAGGCCGCTACTTTCTGGGCGGAGTGCCGTTGCACAATACCGACTTCCGGCAGGATCCGGAATATCCCCGCACGACCGATGACGTCCTGGCTCTGCTCAACGAAAATAAAGTGGATGTCCATTATCTGCCTTGCGGTAGGCCGCTTCCCGGCAGTGGCGTAGCTATCGCCGAGGCCAAATCCGCAGCGGACCTCCGTCTTTGGGCCAGGCATGTGACACATTCCGTCTTGCCAGCCGGTGGTGCTGAATTTTTTCAGGCCATTCTGGAAGCGACGGGAAGGAGCGAGATCCGGAAGGAAAAAGAGCTGTTCCCACTGGCAGGGAAGAAGGTCCTTTTAATCTGCGGGACAGCCAGTTCTTACAGTCATGGCCGAAGAACGGAATGGAAGCGTGCCGGACTTCCTGTCCTGGAACTTCAGCCTGACGACTTCTTGGATGATGCGAGTGGGTGTAGAAATCTGCCCCGTTGGGTGGATGGTGTCCGTGAAGCCTTTGCCCGAAAGGATTTTGTAGTCGCCGGAGTTGCGTTGCCGGTTCACCCGGGAGCGGGACCAGCCCACCGAATCGCAGAGGGGATGGCTCTTGTCTTTTCTGAAGTCATCAGAAAGGAACAGCCTGAGGAACTGCTGATCGAGGGGGGGGCAACGGCCACGGTTCTTTTCGAGCATCTGAACTGGTCTTGTTTCCAGCCTTTGGAGGAACTGGCGATGGGTGTAACCCGCCTTTGCCCCAAAGACCGTATGAAGCCGGTTGTAACTCTCAAACCGGGCAGTTACCCATGGCCCGATCAACTTTTATTCCCAGGTTAGCCTATGGATGCACGTGAGCGTTTTTTAGCCACTCTTCTTTTTCAATCTCCGGACCGGATTCCTTTCGAACCGGGGCGTCCGCGGGAAAAAACCCTGCACCGGTGGCATAGCGAAGGCCTGCCGGAAAGCCGCCCCTGGTTCGAATATCTGACCGAGCTTCTGGGTATTCACCCCGACCCCTATGACGTAGAACTTCTACAGCCTGGGGTCAACTTCCGGATGATCCCTACCTTCGAAGAAAAGGTCCTGGAACACAGGGACAGCCACTTTATTGTCCAGGACTGGATGGGGAATATTACCGAGATTTCGGATGAATACGATTACACCTATATCCGGTCGCCAAAGGATTTCGTAACCCGGAAATGGCATTCCTTCCCGGTCAGCGGCCCCGAGGATTTCGAGCAAATGAAAAAGCGCTACAACCCCGATGAAGGGACGCGTTATCCGGATGACTTCAAGGAAAGGCTGAAAGTGCTGAAGGAACGACGCCATCCGACTTGCCTGAATTTTTCGGGTCCTTTCTGGCAAATGAGAGAGTGGTGCGGTTTTGAGCCACTCTGCATGATGTTCGTGGAGCAGCCCGATTTTATTCGGGAGATGGCCTCTTTCTGGACGGAGTTCATTTCCAGGGTTATGGCTCCGGTGCTGGAAGCCGGGGTGGTTGATTGTCTTCTGATTAATGAGGACATGGCTTACAAGGAAAAGTGCATGATCAGCCCGGCGATGACCCGGGAGTTCCTGGCACCCTCCTGGAAAAGGTGGTCCCGCGAAGCCCGACAGGCCGGCGTGCCGATAATCGATGAAGATTCGGACGGGATGGTCGCCGGATTGATCCCAATCTGGATTGAGTCCGGGATCAACTGTTGCTGTCCGATGGAGGTGGCGGCCGGAAACGATATTGTTGCCTACAGAAATCGGTATGGCAAGCAGATCGCATTCCGGCAAGGAATCGACAAGAGGAACATAGCCAAGGGCGGAAGGGTTCTGGAAGAGGAGCTCAGCCGGATATTTCCTGTCGTTCAGTGTGGCGGATTTATCCCCGGGTGCGACCACGGTGTTCCCCATGATATTTCCTGGCCCCATTTTGTCCGGTACGCGGAAAGGCTGGCGGAGTGTACCGGGTGGCTCTGAGGCAAGGCGGAAATTAGTTCTCTTTCGTATAGGGACTGAAAAGGAGGTCTTCATGTGCCGGATCGGAGAAAACGGCGGGCAGCAGGTGATCCGACTTGTTTTTATTGTTGTCATTTTTTCTATCCTTCCGGGTTGTGTGCGGGCGGTAGATATTCCTTCCATTCAATTAGACGCCGGAAAGACAGGGGAGCCGGTTTCCCCATTCATCTATGGCCAGTTTATCGAGCACCTGGGCCGGTGTATTTATGGTGGCATCTGGGCCGAAATGCTTGAGGACCGTAAGTTTTATTTTTCCGTTACCCAGGAGCACAAACCTTACAAAATGAACCCCGGAGATAAACAATGGGACGCTCCACCTTTTCCTGAACTGGTTGCCTCTCCGTGGCGCTGGACAGGTAGGGGTTCCGTGCAAATGGTCCAGGAAAAGAGATTTGTGGGAGAACATTCCCCCCAAATAACGATTGCAGAGGGATTGGCGGGAATTGAACAGGCAGGGTTGGGGCTCGTCAAGGGGAAAAAATATACGGGATATATCTGGCTGGCAGGAGATGCATCCTCCGCACCCATTCGCATCAGCCTTGTCTGGGCAAGATCCGGCGAAAAGCAATCCCGTCAATCGGTGGATATCAGCCGAATTTCCGGGGAATATTCCCGGGCCTCATTCCAGTTTATTGCCGGAGAATCGACGGAAGACGGCGTCCTGGAAATTGCGGGGTTGGGCAGAGGGAATTTTCGTGTGGGTGCGGTTTCTCTCATGCCGGCGGATAACGTACAGGGATTTCGTGCCGACGTACTGCTGTTGCTGAAACAGCTCAATTCTCCGATCTACCGATGGCCCGGCGGTAATTTTGTCAGCGGCTATAACTGGCGGGATGGAATCGGAGACCGTGATCGGCGCCCACCGCGGAAGAATCCGGCCTGGACGGGAGTGGAGTCCAATGACGTTGGCCTGCACGAATACCTTGCCTTCTGCCGCCTCCTGGGTGCCGAGCCTTATATCGCTGCCAATACCGGGGCGGGAACTCCGGAGCAGGCCGGTGAAGAGGTTCAGTATTGCAACGGATCTGCGGAAACGCCTCTCGGAAAGCTGCGTGCACAGAATGGGGAGGCGGCTCCTTTCCGGGTGCGCTATTGGAGCGCTGGCAACGAAATGTACGGCAAGTGGCAGATCGGACACATGCCGCTTGCCGATTATGTCCGAAAGCACAACCTGGTCGCTGAAGCCATGACCAAGGCAGACCCGAACATCAAGATCATTGCTGTTGGAAGTGTCGGCTCCTGGGACGAAACGATGCTCAAGGAATGTGCCGGCCATATGAGTCTGATCAGCGAACATTTCTACTGTAAGAGCAAGACGGACCTGGCGGCTCACGTGGCCCAGATTCCGGATAACATCCGAAGGATAGCTGAAGCGCATCGGCGGTACCGCGCAACAATTCCAGGTCTGCAGGAAAAGGACATCCGTATTGCCCTGGATGAATGGAATTTCTGGTATGGACCTTACATTTATGGGGAACTGGGAACCCAGTATTTTCTGAAAGATGCTCTGGGTATCGTTGCCGGCATCCATGAATATGCCCGCCAGTCGGATATGATCTTCATGGCCAATTATGCCCAGACGGTCAACGTGATCGGGGCCTTGAAAACCAGCAAAACTGCGGCTGTCCTGGATTCGACCGGCGTGGCCCTGGCGTTGTACCGAAAAGAATTTGGCGTTATCCCGGTAAAAGTGGAAGGGTATACCAAGCCACACGATGTGATGGCTGCCTGGAGCGCTGATCGTCGGGCACTGACGGTGTCGGTTGTCAATCCTACGCACCAGGAATATGGTTTTTCCTTGCAGCCAATTGGGGTTAGCCTGGCTTCCAGGGGAACGGTTTGGGTGTTAACGGGTCCGGCGGAATCTTCCTGCAACATTCCCGGAAAAGAGCCCCAGGTAACAGTCAAGGAGAACAGGCTGGATGTTGGGGATGGCAAGCTGACCGTAGCTCCGCTCAGCGCTGCTCTTTTCCGGTTGGTCGTAAAATAAAAAGGTATCCTTCAGGTACCAAAGAGGATTCGGCAGATTCGAATACCCTGGAACCAATTTAGTCCCGATGCCTTGGCGTGAGCCATAATGTGGCTTGCCCGGCCCAGGATTCTTCGAAAAAGACTATCGTAGTTGTCCAGAGATTGGGTCCAGCAGGTAACGTTAATGGATAAACGTTCCAGAATGGGAGCCAACTCCAACGGGATGGAACCCTTTCCCGTGGATGACTTTTCTCGTCCGACGGCGTCAAGGATATCAAAATATTCCTTTTCATCAAGTTTCTGAAAAACTCCTTTCCGGGAGAAACGATCCGTCAGCGGACAAAGCCAATCCGGTTCGCCACCGGTTTCCTGCTGTATTGCTGAAGTGATGCCTGGCGGCATATCCGGGTTCTCAGGAGAATGGGGCTGGCCTTGGGCCGCCTTGCGAAAAGCCTGAATGCGTTCGCAGGCCGAGGTGAACCAACTTTCTTCGGGAGTTTTTGCTTCGCCTGCCCGAATCGGGTTCAGGTCAACATATGCCAGGCAGGTCAATAGGGCCGCTTCGTCGATCAACAATTTGCACTTAAAACGACCTTCCCAGAATCGTCCCTTGCACTGGTCTTCCTGGTTTGCCATCCTGGCAATGCGTTCATCCAGACAACGCATGAACCAACTTAAGTCGTTTAATCGTTGTCTTAGGCATTCAATCCTTTCCGCATCACGGGTGAGTGGCTCGATTATTTCGTGAGAGGGTGTCCAGTCTGCCTTCCCCTTGAAAAGCGGGGGTGGGAAAAGACGCAGCCACCGGCATGCGATCTCTTGTGGGGAAAGATTTCCGGCAATATCGGGTCTGGTCCGTAGAATGATATGAATATGGTTGCTTTGAACGGAATATCCGATCACATCCAGGACGAATATTCTGCTGAGAAAAACCATTCGGCTTCTTATCCAACCCCTTCGGTGCTCGAAATTTTTACCGGATTGGCAGTCAAAGCCGCAAAGGAAAGCCCGGCGGACGCATCTTGTCATGCAATGGTAGCTTCTGACTTGGTCTTTTTCGACGATCTGTTTTCGTGCATTGGCCATAAAAAATCCTCAAAATGTGATTCCTCCGATCTTAATAACGGAGCGAGCCGGAAGTTTGCGAAATGGAAAAACGGGGAAAAACGGGGACATCCATTTTTTTCTGTTAATCTGCTCGGTTCCGGTGGGGCGTGAGGGGCAGCAAAAGTGACTGTCCTTTATTTTTCTTTTGCTTTACAATCATTGATGAAATGTATGTGAAACGCACGGAGAGCAATGCTATGCAGCAAAACCACTTCAGGATTATCAGAAACATCGCCGGCCTTGCGGCCTTGATTTTAGCTTCTTCGATTTCAGGACAGGCACAGAACACATTGAAGCCCGATTTAAAATCCATCCCCCAGGGGGTCCGGTGGAAGGGGGCAATATCTCTTGTCAAGCTGGTGGAAAAGGACAATCATCCAGCGGCAGAATTCAATCAGGCCGGGGCCCACCTGGTCTGGTTAAACGGATTTCAATTTGACCAGGGGACCATCGAATTTGACGCCAAAGGGCAGAGCGCCCCGCCGCAAAGCAGCTTTATCGGTGTGGCATTCCATGTTGTTGATGAAAAGAACTACGATGCCGTCTATTTCCGGCCATTCAATTTCCGTGCCGCAGAGACCGAGCGAAAAATCCATGCCGTGCAGTACATATCAGAACCGGAATGGCCCTGGCAGCGGCTGCGTCAGGAAAAGACCGGCCAGTACGAAAAACCCATCGATCCGGCTCCAGATGGTGACACCTGGTTTCATGCCCGAATCGTTGTGACCCGTCCCAAAATTACGGTCTTTGTCAACGGTGCCTCCACGCCGTCCCTCATTGTTGACCAGCTTGCAGACCGCAAGGACGGCAGCGTCGGACTCTGGTGCAACGGCTACGGCGTTATCGCCAATCTGTCAATTACCCCCGCTCCATAATTTGCATCCGGGAGGAAATCAAGATTATGACCCTCATTTCCCGTCGTTCTCTGCTTCTTGCCGGTCCGTCCTGCGCCCTGGTTTCCCTCCGAGCGGCCCCTCCTATTCCTTCGTACCTGAAAAAGCATGAGAGCCTGCTTTTCCAGAACCCCAAAACCGCTGGCCTGACCTGGTTCAGGGAAGCGCGGTTCGGTCTCTTCATGCACTACGGCCTGTACAGTATCCCTGCACGGGGCGAATGGGTGATGTACCAGGAAGCCATCCCGTTGGCTGAATACGAGAAGTTTAAGGAACAATTCCGGGTCGAAAAATTTGATGCCGATTTCATCACCGACCTGGCCTGTGAGGCGGGAATGAATTATGTCAACATCACCGCACGGCACCATGACAGTTTTTGCCTGTTCGAATCCAGGCACTCCGATTACACCAGCGCAGCCAGTCCGGCCCGCCGCGACCTGGTCAGGGAGCTGGCAGACCAGTGCCGTAAAAAAGATCTGGGCCTGTTTCTCTATTATTCCTATGCACTTGACTGGCGTCACCCTTATTTTTATCCACGTAAATTCAGCTCCATCGCCCGCCCGGACTACAAGAATCCAGAGCCCCGCTATCTTTGGAAAAAGGACGAGGATTTCGCTCGCTACATCGACTTTGTCCACGCTCAGATCCGGGAGCTGCTGAATAACTACGGTCCCCTGGCCGGCCTCTGGCTGGACCCAATCATGGGATATTACGCCCGGCCGGACCTCTTCCCGATCCGGGAAACCTACTCGATTATTCGCAGCCTGCAGCCACAGGCGCTGGTTTGCTTCAAGCAGGGAGCCAATGGTACCGAGGACTTTGCCGCTCCCGAGCGCACCGGCCAATCGCTGGCGGACCGCGTCCTCAAGCAGCATGGGCCGGAAAAGGCCAAAGTTGCCGCGGAAGCCTGGGAGGCCAACCGGAACAAGCATAACGAGATCTGCGACACTCTTCAGCCTCGGGTCTGGGGATACAAGCGAGACGACGACCGGCAGCACCTCGATGCCGAAGAGGTGCGAAGAAGGCTGGGCCTGGCCTTCGGACAGAGCTGCAATTTGTTGATGAATACCGGTCCTCTGGCCGACGGATCCATCCACCCGACCGACGTGAAAACCCTGCGGGAAGTGGGCCGTCGCATCCGCCAGGAAGGCTGGCCGGCACCGATTTCGCCTGCGCCCCCAAAGGCTCCTGCAGATTGACACTCGGGTGGCGACCTTTTACAATCTGGGTATGAATACATATCAAAAGAGAACGGCTGTCCTCCTCCTGTCATTTTTCGTATATCTATCCTTGCCGGCTCGGATTTTCCCGGCCCCCCTGAAAGGCCGAGGCGTGTGGGCTAATCCCCGCGACGCCGGCCAGACCGAAGCCTCCGTCGCCGCTTTTGCCGAGCAGCTGGCTGCTGCCCATATCAATACGGTCATCATGGAATTCAAAAGCTCCGGCGGGCTGAGCTGGCCGAGCCGCAAGTTCCCGGAGGCCGTTCTGCCGGCTTACCGCAACTTCGACCTGCCGGCCATTCTGATCCGCGAATGCCACAAGCGCAGCATCGCGGTTCATGCCTGGTTCTTCGATTTTGCCGAGGGCGCCGATTCCTTTGTGGCCAAAACCCACCCGGAGTGGCGTGCGCTGAGCCCGGCGGGAAAGCCGACTTCCGACGAAATACTGCGCGGCAGCCCCTACCGCATGAGCTGGATGTGCCCGGCGCGAAGGCCCGGATACACCGACCAATGGCTAATCCCGGTAATTGCCGAGTTCGTGGAGATGTACGAGGTCGATGCCATTCATCACGACTACGTGCGCTATCCGGGGGACCTGGCCCCTGATACCTACTGCTTCTGCGATTACTGCCTGCAGCATCTTCCGGAATATGCCTACTACCTGTCGCCGACTTTTCCCGAAAAGCCCCTGCTGCCGGCGGCATTTGACCGGCCCCACCTGGAAGCCCACTGGGAGAAAAGCTCCCGTATCCTGCCCTCGAACTGGGATCAGTATTCACGGGAAATGAAAAGCCGTTTTCTTCTGACCGGCAGTTCCTTCCCGGGTGGGAACCATGACTTGGACTATTTCTTCTACGAGTACCGCATCCACTATGTCCTGGAATTCGTCCGCCAGGTTTACGAGACGGTGAAGAAGATCCGGCCGAACATCGAAGTTTCAGCGGCGGTCTTCAAAAATCCGTTGCAGAGCGGGCGCTTCATCGGGCAGGACTGGCGGCGTTTCGCCCCCTGGGTTCATTATGCCATGCCGATGGACTACCGCAGTCACTTCAGCGGAGATCACGAAACCTATCTGGCACTGCTCGCGGAAACCGTACGGCTGCAAAAGGCCTGGGCACAGGACTTCGCCCACCTCTGGATCGGAGTCGCCACCATCGGCATCTATGACGAAGAGCGACAGCCGCTACAGCGCCTGATGCGCCTCATGCGGGATGAATCCTCCCCTCCCGCAGCCCTGTCTGCTGACTTCGGCCTGGTTGCCAATAAAATACGCCCGGTCAATCCGGAGCTGCATGCTGCCCTGGCCAAATTCCTGGAAAACGGCCAGGACCGGGCTGCCGTTCGTCAGAAGCTGGAAGAGTTTTTGGCCAATCTGCCTGCCTCCTATGTGCCGCCGGAGAAATTCGTGCGCACCCTGCAGGCGGTTCGCGACCAGCAGGCCGAGGGGATCGTCATCTTCTCGGCCGGGGGCCTCCGCAGCGCAGGGCTCTGGGAAGCTGTCGGAAAATTCTTCTCCTCCAGCCAATAGCCGATTCATAAACGGGCCGTGCCTCAGGGCATTCTTGACAATTAATGGGTGTCCCCATATTTTTTGACAATTAATGGGTGTCCCTGTACACCCCCGATAAAGTGGGTGTCCCTGTACACCCCAGGTGTCCCTGTACACCCCCGATAAAGTGGGTGTCCCCGTACACGCCCCGTACACCCGAATGGAAGCGGCGCTCCCATAACCAGGAAATCAGGAAAGGTTGTCCATCATGTTATCCGGTTGGAAACGATCTGTTTGGATAGGGGTCATTATTCTTTCGGGCCTGTCTCGGACGCTGGCCGATGGAAGGCTTTTGCGGGGGGAAGCCTGGAAGGATTTCGCCCTGACCCAGAAAAAGGCCGATTTCTATGTGTCGCCCGGCGGAAATGACCGCTGGTCGGGAACTCTGGCCGAACCCGATCCGGCCGGGACCGACGGCCCGTTCCGGACGATCGCCCGCGCCCGCCAGGCGGTCCGGGAGCTCAAGAAAACCTGCTTCCTGCCAAAAAAACCGGCCCTGGACAGCCGGTTCATCGGGTCCCCTCATCCCTATGGGACAGGCCGGGACATCCTGGTCCTGATCCGCGGAGGGATTTATCCGTTGGATGTCCCGTTGGTCTTTGGCCCGGAGGACGGGGGGGAGCGGGTGGAAACGGATCTGCCCACCGGGGCTTTCGAGTTTCACCAGCTGAAAGACTGCTACGTCACCTATGCCTCCTATCCCGGGGAAACTGCGGTGATTTCCGGAGGGGAGCGCGTCGCCGGCTGGCAGAAAGCGGAAGGGAAAAAATGGAAAGCGCCGACTGCTTTTGCCGACGTGGAGGCGCTGTTTGCGGACGGGAAGAGGCAGACCCTGGCCCGGGCGCCCAACGAAGGCTTTTTCCTGACCGACGGTCAGCCGACCGAACCGGCCTCCTTCCGCTTTTTTCCCGGGGATCTGCAACCCTGGCCGAATCTGCCCGGCCTGCGGCTAACCATGGTTGTCCGCTGGGCCAGCATCCACGCTTCCCTCTCGCGCATCGATCCGGACACCCGCACGGCTTTCCTGTCGAAACCGGAAGCGGGAATGCTGAACGTGCCTCCGAGGTACTATGTCGAAAACCTGGCTGAGCTGCTGGATGCGGAGGGGGAGTGGTTTTTCGACACCGCTTCCCGCGTGCTTCACTATATGCCGCCTGGCGGCATCGAAGACCCGAATCGCGCCGTGGTGCTGGTACCCCGCCTGGCCAATCTCCTGCGCGCCGCCGGCAGCCGCGAGAAGCCGCTGCGCAACCTGCGGCTCTACGGCCTGACCTTTTCCGTATCACGTCCTGGCGACCAGGCCGCGCTGCATTTCGAGTACGCCAAGAACTGCGAGCTGCTGCGGAACACCATCGAAAACGTAAGCCAGACGGCGGTTCACTTCGGCCTCGGCTCCTACGGCAACCGGATCCAGGACAACCGTGTGCGCCAGGTCAACGGGGCCGGCATATCGGTTTACGGGTCGCCCCGCCCGGAGCACTGGAACGATATGGTCCGCGATAACCTCGTGTCCGGCAACGAGGTGACCGGCCTGCGGCCGGCACAGGTGGGCATCCGCACGGCCAATGCCTCGCGGACCACTATCTCCCGCAACTTCGTCTCCGACACCGGCAGCTACGGGATCACGGTGGGCTCCTGGCCCAATGTGGAGGAAACCAGCGACGGCAGCCATCTCGTCGAGTACAACCACGTTTCCTTCACCAACATGGCCCGCGACGACGAGGGGGCCATCGCCGTTTACGGGCTGAGTCCGGGCTCGGTGGTCCGCGGAAACCTGATCCACGACGTGCGCCCGGCGGCCACCAACGAGAATGTGGGCTTCTTTTTTCAGAACATGGCCAGCGGATGGACGGTCGCCGAAAATATTTTCTATAACCTGAAGCAGGCCGAAATGAAGCTCTGCGCCGCCTACCTGGAAAATAATCAATACCGGGACAACCACTCCCTCGAAGCACCCGCCGCGGAGCCGGAAAAGTTCCTGCGCGGCGCGCCGGCATTCGAATACGGCAGCCTGGAAACGGCGGCCCCCGAGGGGTGGAACACCGGCAGCCCGGTGCGCATCCGCGCCCGGGTCCGCAACCAGGGCTCCACGGGGCACGGGGAGGTCTTCCTATACGTGGACGGCAGGGTGGTCGACCGCCGGCTTTTTCCCGTAATTGCCGGCAGCTCCCGCGATGTGGAGTTCCTGCACCGGTTTTTCCGACCGGGCCGGCACTCGGTGGCCGTCGGGACCGCGCCGGAAAAGCACATCGACCTGGCTGGCGAGGAGATCCGCGTTCTTTACGAGAACCTGCAGTCGGATGCCTCGGAGGTCCCCGCGGGAGATTTCGTAACCGTGCGGGCCGTTCTGCGGAACGTGAGCCCGGAGCCGCTCCGCTGGAAGACGGAACTCCGGGTGGACGGCAGGGCGACCGAAACCAGGGAGCTGCTGTTGCCACCGGGGGAGCCGGTGCCGGTGGATTTCCGCTTCCGTCCTGAAGCCGGCCGCCATGAGGTTGCCGTGGGGACCCATCCGCCTGTAGTTGTACGGGCGTTTGAGCGGAAAAAAGTGGAGAAGCAGCCGTCCGCGATCCGCACTTTCTGCTCGGCCACCGCCCGGCCCTGCGCCTTCGATTTTTCCGCGGAGAAGGATACATGGCGGATCACGGCGCGCGGAACCGATTTCCTGCATGCCGAGGATTCCTACGGCGCGATTTTTCTGCCCCGGACGGTTTCCGGCAACTTTGTGGCCACGGTCCGCGTGGCGGAGCTGGAGCCCGGGGTGAGCGACTGGTTCCGCGCCGGAATTTTCGTGCGCAACGACCTGGCCCGGAGCAACGAAGCCGGCCGGGGCAGTTCCGGATCCTTTCTGCTGTTCACCACCCCGAAGCGCATCGGGGCGCAGTGGGACGAGTTCGGGGACGGGGCGATGCACAACTCCCGGAGCTTCAACTATGAGTCCGGCCGGACGATGCCTGTCTGGCTCAAACTGGTGCGTCACGGAAACCGCTTCTCCGGGTATTACAGCTTCGACGGCCACGAGTGGGTTCTCTGCCGGGAGTCGGGTGACCTGGCCGGCCTGGCGCCCGTGCTCGATATCGGCCTGGCGGCCGGCACCAACGACGGCCGGCCTTCCGGGGTGCTTTTCACCGGGTGGCAAATCGAACAGGAAAAATAGAGAGAATGGGGACATCCACTTTTCCCGAGGAGAATGGGGACACCCACTTTTCAGCAGAAGAATGGGGAAGGAGAATGGGGACATCCACTTTCCCCGGGGACGTAGATTGGGGTGAGAATGGGGACACCCACTTTTCAGCAGAAGAAAGGGGACACCCACTTTTCGGAACTGAGATTGGGTGACGTAGCGAAGGGGCTGTCCCCGGTCGGCGGGTTTTCAGGCGCGGGCGCGGGAAACCCGGGCGCGGATCCGGTCCATGGCATCCTTAGCAGCGGCCTGGCGTTCCCGCAGCAGCTTCAGGTTGCCCGGCGACTGCCGCATGGCCTCGATGATGAGCATCTCCGCGGCGATGTACTCGTCACCGACATCGGCCACCTCGGCGGCGATCTCCTTGGGAATGGTGGTCACCCCGTTGCAGTCGCCGTGCAGCAGATCGTCCGGGTAGATGGCAATCCCCCCGACATGCACGGGGATGTAAATCTGCGGGATGTGGGAATAGCCGTGGGAGCAGGCTGTCCCCGCGGTGAAGACCGGGAAGCCGATTTTCCGCACCTGGTCCAAATCGCGCCCCGTCCCGCTGGTGATCAGCCCGGCGGCCCCGAAGGCCTGGTAGGTGGTGCACATGATTTCCCCGAAGGTGGCGGCCACGCTCGGAGAGTCGAGGTCCTGGAAGACCACCACCGCCGGGCCAGACAGCTCCCCGAAGCGCTCCACCTGCCGGTCCAGCGAGGAATAGGACTCCCCGCTGCGCGGCGCCAGCGAGGCCCGGAAGGTGGCCGTGGAGGCGAAGCCCACCATCGGGGGCATTTCCGGGAAGGCGGAGGCGATGCGCTGGTCCATGTAGCCGGCGTGGCGCGGACGCACCTCAAAGACTTCGATGATGTTGCAGATGGTCGGCGTGTCGAACCGGCGGAGCTTTTCGAGCGTGGTGGCGGAGATCATAGCTTTTTTATCCTTTTTCCTTTAGGACTTCATGAAGAAGGGAGGCGCTGTCGGGGTCCAGAAACAGAACGGAACCCTCCCTGGTGCGAATGACCGAGGCCGGGCATGCCTGGCTGATTTCCCCGTTCAGGGTGCGAAAAACGGCCTGCGCCTTGGTGGGCGCCGGCACCACGGCAAAAACATGTCGGGCGGCCATCAGGGCCGGAACCGTCAGGGTGATGGCCTGCTGCGGCACGTCCTCCAGCCGCTCGAAGCACTTGTCGTTGACCTGCTGGCGGCGGCAGGCGATGTCCATCTCCACGACCTTAACCCGGAGCGGATCCTGGAAGAAGGCCACATGCGGGTCGTTGAAGGCAATGTGCCCATTTTCGCCGATTCCCAGGCAGGAAATGTCGGTGGGGTGCTCTTCCAGCAGCCGGGCATAGCGCCGGCATTCCCCTTCGACGTCGGCCGCCGTTCCGTCGATATACCAGGCTGCCTTCAGGCCGACCCTGGAAAACAGCCGCTCGCGCAGGTACCAGCCGAAGCTGGCCGGCGAATCCAGGGGCACGCCGACATATTCGTCCATGTGGAAGCCGTTGACCCGCGACCAGTCGATTCCCGGTTCGGCGGCCAGCCCGTCGATGAACTCGTTCTGGGAAGGCGCCGACCCGAGGATGATGTTGACCTCCTCCCGGGACGCCAGCAATCTGCGGATGACCCCGGCGACCTCGCAGGCCGCGGCCGCGCCCATTTCGGCGCGGTTCGGGTAGATACGGACGGTCAGCCGGTCGCGGGAAAATTCAGTGTGGCGCATGGCGGTGCCGCTCCTCAGACCGTTACTTCCCAGCCCTTTTCGTAGGTGCGGGTCCAGTGGGTCATGGCCTCGGGGTCATCGAGAATGCGGCCGTTTTTCGGGTTGACCTTAAGAGAGCGGCCCATGCGCTGGGCGATGATCCCCAGCTGGATCAGGAGGTTGCTCTTGTGGTTGGGAACGATGCCGGAGTTGAGCTTTTCGCCCTTTCGTATGGCGTCGAAAAAGTTCTGGAAGTGCAGCGCATCCAGCTTTTCCGAAGGATTCATCTTTTCGGTCGGATCGGCCTTGATCTGGCTGCGGACCTCCTTGACCATCTGGTCCTTGTTGTCGTAGATCCAGTAGTCGTTCCCTCCGCCGATGACCAGGGTGCCCTTCTCCCCGAAGAACATCACCCCCACCGACTCCCCTTCCAGCTTATGCGGGTTGCTGCTGTGGTCTTCCCAGGTCACCGCGGTGCGGTTGTCGAACTGCATGCTGATGACCTGGGTGTCGGGCACCTCCCAGTCGTCTCCGAGGAAGGCATAGCGGCCGCCGACCGAGGTGACCAGCGTCGGGTACTCGAGGTCCATGCCCCAGCGCAGCAGGTCCATGGTGTGCACGCCGTTGGCCAGCGCTTCGCCCAGCCCCCAGTGCCAGAACCAGTGCCAGTTGTAATGGACGATGTTGTCCCTGTAGGGCACCCGCGGCGCCGGCCCCTGCCAGAGGTCCCAGTCGAGCCATTCCGGCACCGGCACCTGCCTGCCCACCCCGATCGGCTGGCGGCTGTTGGCATACCAGCTTTTGCCGAAGTAGACCCTTCCGATGGTTCCCTCTTTGAGCTCCTGGATTCCCTGGACCACGTTGGGCCAGGAGCGACGCTGGTTGCCGACCTGCAGGACGCGCCGGTACTTGGCTTCCGCCTGAATGAGCATCTCTCCTTCGGCCGGGGAGTAGCAGCAGGGCTTTTCGAGGTAGACTTCCTTGCCGGCGCGCATCGCCAGGATGGCCGCCAGGGCGTGCCAGTGGTCGGGAGTGGCGATGAAGACGGCGTCGAAATCCTTCGACTCCACCATCCGGCGCACGTCCTTCTCGGTCTTCACCGTGTTGCCGGCGATTTCCTGGATCCGCGCCGCGCAGGTGGCCAGGGCCCGGGTGTCGACATCGCACAGGAAGGTGACTTCGCAGCCTTCCTGCTTGGCGAAGTTGGAGGCCAGGGCCAGCCCGCGGGAGTGAATGCCGATGCCCCCCATGCGGATTTTTTCATTGGCGCCCGGAATGTTCGCGTAGCTCCGGGCGGTGAAGCCGGGCAGCGCGCCGCCTACCGCCAGCAGGGATGCGGCCGAAGCGCCGGTTTGAAGAAAGTCCCTTCTGCTTTGCACTCGATGGGTTGTCATGACTGTTTCCTTCCTATTTCTTTTCACCGGCGGAGCCGGGAACGGTTCGGATGATGCCCAGCCTGCCGATGAGCAATTGTACCAGGATAAGCGCCAGCGGATAGAGCCCGGCGCAGGCGATGAAAATGGGGGAAAACCCGTAGAGGTCGACCACCTTGCCGATGTAGAGCTGCGACAGGGCGCCCATCAGCGAGCCCAGCGCCCCGCCCAGCCCGGTGACGGTGCCCACCGCGTTTTTGGGAAAGACCTCGGCCGGCAGGGCGATGTTGCCCCAGCCGGCATGGCAGAAGGTCATCCCGGCGACGATGGCCAGGGCCAGCGCCGGCTGGCTGATCTGCGGGGCGGCCACGCAGAAGACCAGCATCAGCAGGGTCATCACCGACATGGTGGTTTTGCGGGCGGTGTTGAGCTCCCAGCCGCGGCTGATCAGGTAGCGCGGCGAGGCGCCCATGAACAGGTTGCCGAGGGCGGCCACCGCGTAAGGGATCCAGACGAACATGCCGATCTGCTTCAGGTCGAAGCCGTGGCGGTTCTGGAAGTAGAGCGGCATCCAGAAAAGCAGAAAATAGCTGATCGGGTCGGTGAGCGCCCGCACCAGCACGCAGCCCCAGGTTTCCTTCATCCGCAGCAGGCTCAGCAGCGGGGCGGCCTTTTCGCTGAGGTTGTCTTTGGGCTGGTCGGAGAGGATCATCCGCCGCTCCTCCTCGCTGATCCTCGGGTGATCCCCGGGCAGCTGGAAGAGAGCCATCCAGGCAGCCACCCAGACGAAGCCCAGCGCGCCGGTGACCAGGAAGGCGGCCTGCCATCCCCACTGCACGGCGATGAAGGAGACGATCGGCGCGGCGGCCATGGAGCCGAAGGCGGTGCCGGCGTTGAATATGCCGATGGCCAGGGCCCGGTCGCGCATCGGGAACCACTCGCTGACCGCCCGCACCCCGCCGGTAAAGCTGCCCGGCTCGAAGACCCCGAGCAGGAAGCGGAAGAAGGAAAACTGGGTGACGGTGGCCGCGAAGATGTGGGCCATGTTGGCCAGCGACCAGCCGGAGACGAAGATGGTAAAGCCCTTCCGCGTGCCGACGTAATCGATGATCCGCCCGCTGACGGCATACATGATCCCGTAGCTGATCAGGAACCAAAAGTTGATCTCGCCGTAGTTGGCGTTGGAGAGGTTGAGTTTTTCCTTGATGGTGCCGATCAGCACGGAAAGCGTCTGGCGGTCCAGGTAGTTGAGGGCCGAAGCCAGGCAAAGCAGGATGGCGATGTACCACCGCAGGTAGGGAATGGCTTTTTTACGGGTATCGTTCATGGCTTGATTCACCGGAATGGCTCGCATGGGCCGGAATCTGGCCCGGGCGGAGGCCGTTGTGTGCCGAATAAATCTGAATCGGGATCAGCGACATAGGAGCATTGTAGTGGGTAGGCCCGCCGGAGTCAAGCCGCAAGAAGGGGCTTTTCCATTGCCGGCGCCCGGGATAAAATGACAGGGACGAGCCGGCCGGGAGAGCCGGGTCGCATCGAGAGGGAAAATGCTATCGGAAAAAAATACGATATTGGTCGTCGTGGACGTCCAGGGCAACCTGGCGCAGCAGATGGATGAAAGGGAAGCGCTGTTCCGGAACCTGCGGAAACTGGTGCAGGGAGTCGTAGCTATGGGAATGCCCGTGCTGTGGCTGGAGCAGAACCCGGCGCGGCTGGGGGAGACAGTTCCCGAAGTGGCCGGGCTGCTGCGGGACCGGGCTTCCCCGATCGCCAAGATGTCCTTCAGCGCCTGCGGCGAAAAGGCGTTTCTGCAGGAGCTGGCTTCGAGCGGCCGCCGGCAGGTTTTGCTGGCCGGGATTGAAACCCACGTCTGTGTGTACCAGACCGCCGTCGATCTGCTCCGCGAAGGGTACGAGGTCAGCGTGGTCTCCGATGCGGTCTCCTCCCGCACCGCGGCCAACCGGTGCCTGGGGCTCTCGCGCATGCAGTCGGAGGGGGTGCGGCAGACCGGTGTGGAAATGGCGCTCTTCGAGCTGCTGCGCACCGCCGGGCATCCCGCCTTCCGGGAAATCCTCGGCATTGTGCGATGACGGCGGCACTTCCGGACAGCCCGGCAAAAAGTCCGGCATCGACCCGTAACCCTCTCCCAAACGAAATCCGGTTGGAGAGCAAGCTTTCGCTTGCCTGCCCCAAGCAGAATCCCGCTCGCACGGCGCCGCCGGAAGGCGGAACTCCTTACAAATTTTTTACGGGCCGGATCCGGATCGACTCGTGGGAATTCCCGGGAACTCCCGGCTTTTTCAGGGCGGACATTTTTGGCCTGCCGGGGAAAAAGGGGTAAAATAAGGGAAAGACGAAAACTTGTATTCCGCTGCTTCCATAATATGGATACTACTAAATCGGAATCGATCCGAGCGAAAGCGGGCCTGATCGGAGAAATCCTTTCCCACTACCGGATTATCGAAAAGCTGGGCCAGGGCGGCATGGGGGTGGTTTACCACGCCGAGGACCTCCGCCTCGGCCGCTCCGTAGCTCTGAAGATCCTGGCCCCGGAGCTGGTCGCCGAGGAAAAGGCGCGGCAGAGGTTCCTGCAGGAAGCCCGGGCCGCGGCCATGCTGGATCACCCCAACATCTGCACCATTTACGAGGCGGAGCAGGTCAGCGAAGACTTCTTCGTCATTTCCATGGCTTACTACTCCGGTCAGACCCTCAAAAACCGGATTGCCTGCGGCAGGCTGCCCGCGGAAGAAGCGCTGGACCTGGCCATCCAGGCGGCGCGGGGCCTGGCCAAGGCCCATGCCCATGGCGTCCTGCACCGGGATATCAAGCCCTCCAACCTGCTGATCACCGAGGACCGTCGGCTGAAAATCGTCGACTTCGGGCTGGCCAAGCTGACCACGGAAGCGAAGCTGACCACCACCGGACGGGCTATGGGTACCGTGGCCTACATGTCTCCGGAGCAGGGGCGCGGCGAGCAGGTCGGCCCGGAAGCGGATGTCTGGTCCCTCGGTGTGGTCCTCTATGAAATGCTCTCCGGGGAGCTCCCTTTCAAGGGCAGCTTCGAGGTGGCTGTCCTGCAGTCCATATTGAAGGATAAGCCGGTCACCCTGGGCCGCCTGGTCGACGGCGTTCCCCTGGACCTGGAGCGGATCGTCGAGCGGGCGCTCGAGAAGCAGGCCAGAAAGCGGTATGCCGACGCATCGGAAATGCTGGCCGATCTCGAGAATCTCAGTAAAAAGGTAAACTCGGGCAAGACGTGGTCCCAGCCTTCCCCCAGGCGGCTGGATTACCGGCGGAGCCGCTTCCTGGGTTACCTTCTCTCCGCCGTCGCCGGAGCTGCCCTGGTGGCGTCGGTATGGTGGCTGCTGCCGCAGGAGGAATCCTCTCGCTTCCCCCTGACCCAGCCCAGGCTGGTCCGAAGCGGAGACGGCTGGCAGGACGATCCCGCCCTTTCGCCCGACGGCACCCGCATCGCCTTTGCTTCCAGCCGGGAAGGCAACCGGGATATCTACCTGATCGGAGTAAGGGGAGGAAACCCGGTGCGTCTGACCCATGACCCCGCGGACGAATACCGCCCGACCTGGTTTCCGGATGGAACGGCGATCGCCTTTGTAAGCCGGAAGGGCGGTACTTCCGGCATCTGGAAGATGGATCAGATGGGCGGCGGCGCCATTCTTCTGGTTGGAGAAGGGGCCTCGGATCCGGCGATTTCGCCGGACGGGAGCCGCATCGCCTTTTCCATCCCGGGGCCGAGCGGGGACAACCGGATCGGGCTGGCCTCCCTGCACGATCCGGCCGGAATCACCCTGCTCACCGGAGAAGAGGACGGGCTGTGGTCCCACCGGTCCCCCAGCTGGTCTCCGGACGGCCGTTCTCTCTGCTATCAGGACCAGCAGGATCTCTGGCTGGTTTCCGCGGCGGGTGGTCCGGCGCAACGCCTGACGAGGGAGGGGAAGCGCGACCGCCGGCCGGTCTGGTCGGGCGACGGGAAGTACATCCTGTTTTCTTCCTGGCGCGACGATACCCTCGCCCTGTGGCGCGTCCCGGCCGGCGGAGGGTCTGCGGAGCGGCTCACCCTGGGCAGCGGCTACGAGCAGGCCCCCAGTCTGTGCCGGGACGGATCCCGGCTGGCCTTCGCCACGCAGATGATTCACCGCGAGCTGTTGCTTCGCGATATGGATTCGGGAAAGGAGGTGAAGCTGCAAAGCGGAATAAAGACGGACCTGGAGGTAGCCATCTCCCCGCAAGGGGATCGCCTGGTGGATGCCTCCCTTCACGGAGGCAACAGCGTCAACCTCTGGATGCAGGCACTGGAGGGGGACCGCCCGATCGGGTCGCCGGTCCGGCTGACCGATGATCCGGGCTCGGCCTCCCATCCGGTCTTTTCTCCGGACGGGCAGTGGATTGCCTACTACCGCATCAATGACCGGCAGCGGGATATTTACGTGATCTCCGCTTCGGGCGGCCGTCCGCAGCGGATTACGGATGACCCGGCGGCGGACATCCACCCTTCCTGGTCCCCGGATGGAGCGAAACTAGCCTATTCCTCCGAGCGCGGCGGGAGCAGCCGGATCTGGGTCATCCCGGTTCGGGAAGGTCGTCCGGCCGGCGAGCCCGTTTGCCTGACGGATGGAAAATGGACCGCCCGTTTGCCGGTCTGGTCGCCCGACGGAAAGAAAATTGCCTACCTGGGAAGCCGGGGAAGCCAGTGCGAGGTCTGGATCATGCCTCAGGGCGGCGGTCCGGATGGAAGGCAAATCACGAACGGTGCGGAAGCGCAGCACCTTCGGTGGGACGCGGATACGAATTCTATCCTGGTCAGCGGAAACTGGGGGGGGAGCAATTTTGTTCTGAAAAGGGTGTCTCCGGACGGCAGGAATGTCGCTCTCCTGGTGCCGGAGGTCAATTTCGGTCCCCTGTTCTTTTCCGCCACCTTTGACCTGACACAAAAAGGAAAAAAGCTTCTTTATTTCAGCGGAGATATCCAAGGCGCAATATGGATTCTTGAGTTGCAGAATTTGACCCGTTAACCCATTCATTTTCAATGCAAGGAGGATTTATGGCCAGGAAGCAGAAGGAAGCAGTTCCAATCAAGGATGTATCCAGGGAAGTATCGGAGGCGCTGACAGTCGTTGCCGGAAAGTACAAGGAAATCAATGTCCTGTTGAAAAAGTGCTGCTCCATGGAAGTGATTGCCAAAATTAAAGGTCCGTACAGGGACTCGGGGGATCCCATTGGAAATTGCGCTGTTCCGGATGAGCAGGGAGTGGACTTCACGGTGGGGAATGTTCAAACGGTTATCCAAAACCACATGGAATGCGATCGTGCCATCCTTCCTCTCATTAAGAAAGCAGGTCGGAAAAAGTGACGCCCGGCATGTCCGGTCATGGCAGAAAGCAGCTCTCGGATGCGGGAAGGGGAACCATCGCCGGCCTCAGGCCTGAAAGCGCTCCAGGCGCTGGAGCTGGTGCTGACCGCTTCCTGTAACCTGGGCTGCGGCTACTGCTACCAGAACGTAAAAAATCCCGGGCGCATGTGCTGGGAGGTGCTGCAGCCGGCGCTCGGGCTGCTTTTCGATTCCGCCCCGAAGAAAATGGATGTCCTTTTCCTGGGCGGGGAGCCGCTGCTGGCCAAAGCGCTGCTGCACCGGGCCGCGGAGTTTATCCGTAAAAACCGGCCGCCGGGCAAACGGTTCCGACTGCAGGTCGGAACCAACGGGCTGCTTCTGGACCGGGCAACGGCCGATTTCCTGGTCCGCGGCGGCTTCGAAATCCGGCTGAGCTTCGACGGAATCGCTGCCGCCCAGGATCTTCGAGGCCGGAACACCTTTCGCCGGCTGGACCGGCTGCTGGACCGCCTTCGGGAAGAGCACCCTTTCCATTTTGCCCGGCGGGTGGTTCTCTGCCTCTCCGTTTCCCCGTCAACCGTCGGGCATTTACCGGAATCCGTCCGGTATTTCTTTTCCAAGAACGTTTCCCGGATCCTGATCACGCCGGTCCTGAACGGAGACGCCGAATGGCGGCTGGAGCGGATCGCGGAGCTGGACCGGGCCTTCCGGCAGGTGTTCGACGACAGCGTGCGGCTGTGGAAACGGAAAAGGAAAATTCCGGTCCAGCTTTTTCGCAAATCGGGTTTGTTCGGTTCCGGCGGATCCGGGCAGGAGAGGGAATGCGGCTTCCTGAAGGGGCTGTCGCTCACGGTCATGCCGGACGGCCGGCTCTTCGGGTGCACGGTGCTGGCGGAGGGCTACCAGCGCTACCCGGACCAGCCGCTTTTCGCGGAGAGCGTGGCGGCGGCCCTGCGGATCGGCGATCTGCGCGGGCCGGGGCTGGAGGAAAGGTACGCGGCGTTCCTCGATGCCGCCCGTCGAAGCAGGATGTTCAGCCACCGGGCGGAGAAGCACTCGGGCTACGGCACCTGCCTCGATTGTTCCTTTCTGACGGAATGCCGGCTCTGCCAGGCCTCCTGCCGCTATGTGCCCGGCAACCGGGATCCGCTGCGGGTGTCCGATTTCGGGTGCGCCTTCCACCGGGTTTCGCTGCAGTACCGCCGCCTCTTTCCGGTGCGCGTCACGCCCCTCGAGCGGCTGTTGCTCACCTCCCGCGCCGTTTCGCCCCGTGGGGCGCACACGCCAGAGCCGTAAGGCACGCCAGAAACGGACCCGTCAACCGCTTTTCATACCTCTGTCAGACAGCATCGAAATAACCGGATGGCTTCTTTCTTCCTTCCTGATCTTCCCGTCTTCCTGTGAAAAAAAGGGTTTACAGGAAGAAAGGAAGGGCGGGAAGAAAAGAGGGATGGCCTGTCGCCAGCAAACGGGGGGGGATTTATTGTCGCGGCGGCCGGCCGGATTTTTCCCTCAGGATTCCGGGCCCGCGATGGCCGCCTGCAGAAGCGACTCGGGCGTCCATTCCCCGGCCGCCCGCACCGGGCCGAGCCGACCGCGGCTCATGACTGCCATCCGGTGGCACATGCCGAAGAGCTCCGGCAGATAGGAGCTCACCAGCAGGACGCCCTTCCCCCGGGCGGCGCACCCGGCGATGGTTTCGTAAACCCACGCCTTGCTGCCGATGTCCACGCCGCGGGTGGGCTCGTCGAGCAGCAGGATGTCCGCCTCCTGGTGCAGCAGCCTGGCCAGGGAAACCTTCTGCTGGTTGCCGCCGGAGAGCCTGCCCGCCGGCTCGTCGGGCGATTGGGCCCTGACGCCCAGTCGCTCCATCCAGCGGGCCGCCTGCTCCTTCCGCCGCTCCAGGTCCAGCCATCCCATCCGCGCATAGCACCGGCTGCGGGTCAGCGTCACGTTGTCGGCAATCGGCATCGGCAGCAGCAGCCCCTCTTCCTTGCGGTCCTCGCTCAGGTAGCCGAACCCCTGTCGGAGCCGGTCGGCGGGCGTCTGCCGGACGGGCGCCTCCGTCCCGTCCCCCAGTATCACGCGGCCCCCGGCGGCCGGCAGCAGCCCGAAAAGGGTGCGCAGCAGCTCGGTGCGCCCGGATCCGGCCAGACCGGCAATGCCCAGGATTTCCCCGGCGTGCAGCTCGAACCCCGCGTTTTTCAGCAGCGGCGGGGCGCGCAGCTCCCGGACCGAGAGCACCGCTTTCCCCCAGTCGGGCGTTTGGCGGGAGGGGAACAGCTGCGCGATTTCTCTCCCCACCATCCGGGCGATAATCGCTTCGTCCGAAATTTCCGCCAAGGGGGCGGTCAGCACGCTCCGGCCGTCGCGCAGCACGGTGCAGCGGTCGGCCACCTGGCGCACCTCCTCCAGGAAGTGGCTGATATAAATCAGGCTCACCTGTTCCTGCTTCAGCCGCCGGATCAGGGAAAAGAGGGCCCGGGCGTCCTCCTGCGAAAGGCTGCTGGTCGGCTCGTCCATCAGCAGGATGGCGGTGCGCGCCGCCAGGGCGCGACCGATCTCCACCACCTGCTGCGCCGGCAGAGGCAGTTCGCCCACCCGCCGGTCGGGCGAAAGCTCCGGATGGCGGAAGGGGTCCAGCACTTCGCGGGCGCGGCGGCGCATGGCCTGCCGGTCGAGGAGTCCGCGCCGGCCGGGCTCCATCCCCAGGAGGATATTTTCCGCCACCGTCAGGTGCGGGCAGAGGGAGAGCTCCTGGTGGATCAGGACGATCCCCTGCTTCCGGGCCTGGAAGGGGTCCGCCGGCCGGAACTCCCTGCCGCGCAGCTCCATCGTTCCGCGGTCCGGAGCCAGCTCCCCGGAAAGGATCTTCATCAGGGTGCTTTTGCCGGCCCCGTTCTCCCCGATCAGGGCGTGCACTTCCCCCGGAAGCAGCTCCAGGCTGACCCCGTCCAGCGCTCGGGTGGCGCCGAAGCTCCGGGCGATGCCCTCGATGCGCAGAACCGGCCCGGAATTCACACGGCGCCCCCCATCGGGAAGAAGGCTACGGCTCGACGGCCGGCGGATGAATCCATTCCTGGATGTCCGGGGCGTTCATGTTTTCGGCCGTCACCATGACCACCCCGGTGTCGATCCGCTGCGGCACCGCCTTTCCCTGCAGGTGGTCCAGCATGCTTTTGACTCCCAGGTAGCCCATCTTGTACGGGTTCTGCACCAGCAGCCCGTGAATCTCCCGCCGGGCCATGGCCTCCAGGAAGGCGTTGGTGGCGTCGAATCCGACCAGGGTGACCTTGCCCGCCTTCCCGGCGTCCTGCAGGGCCAGCAGGAACCCGGCGGTGGTGGATTCGTTGGGGCAGAAAATCCCCTGGATCTCATCTCCCAGGCGCTGCAGCAGGTTTTCCGCGGCCCGCTTGGCGGTCTCGCGGGTGGCCCCGGCGTACTGGTCGGCGGAGAGCACAACGATCCCCGGGTGGTGGCTCTTCATCTTGGCGAGGAAGCCCTCCTCGCGGGCCGTGGCGCTGGCCGATCCCTCCTGGAAGCGCAGCAGCACCACCTTGCCGCTGTCGAACAGCAGCGAGGCCAGGTGCCCGGCGGCGATCTCCCCGCTGCGGAAGTTGTCGGTGGCCACGAAGCTCAGGGTGTTCGGGCTGTCCAGGGCCGAATCGATGATCACCGCCGGGATGCCCGCCTGCCGCGCTTCCTCCACCGGCCGCACCAGGGCCCGGTTGTCCAGCGGGGCCAGCACGATGCCGTGCACCCCCTGGCTGACGAAGCCCTCCACCACCTGGATCTGCTGCTCGCGGTCGTCCTCCCGCAGCGGGCCCTTCCAGGTGAGGCGCACCTTTTTATCTCCGCGGTTCTGCTCTTCGGCGGCCTTGCGGGCCCCGGCATGCACCGATTTCCAGAATTCCATGTTGGTAGCCTTGGGGATCACCGCGATCCGCAAGGCGTTCCGGTCGAAGCCCCAGTCGCACCCTGCCGGCAGCAGGGCGGCCAGCAGGGCGGCGGCCATCCGGATTTTTTTCTTCATACAGGTTCCCATCTGCGGCCATCGGCGTTCAGGCGGGGAAAATGCGCCGCTTGTATTCCTCCAGAGCCGCTTCCAGCCGCTCCTTCGGCGTTCCTTTTCCCGGGGCGTTGTGCGAGGGGTGGATGTAAAGCGGAACCCCCCGCGCGGTCAGGATTTCGGCGATGGTGGCCACCGTCATCCACACCACGGCCACGAACCCCACGGTGGACAGCGGGCCGATCTTTTCCGGCACCCCGGGCAGCTCCTGCGCGGCGTCTTCCGCCGGGACGCAGGTGTCGATCACCGCGTCGGCCAGCTCGAACAGCTTGTAGCCGCTGGAGTGCCGGGCCTTCGCCTCGGCAAAGGCCGCCGCCGACCCGGTGGCCACCACCTTCAGCCCCTGGCGCCGGGCCTCGAGGGCCACGTCGATGTTCACCTGGTTCAGCCCGGAGTGCGAGAAGATCCAGAGCGTGTCGCGCCGGTCGAGCGCGTGGCTCTTCATGATCTCCGTGCCATAGCCCTCCACCCGCTCCAGGAACACGAACTGGTTGACTCCCATGTCGCCGACGATGTGCGTGAAATAGGACAGCGGGGTCTCGATGATCGGGTGGAAGCCGACGAAGCTCCCGATGCGCGGATACATCTCCTCCACCGGCAGCGTGGCGTGCCCGCACCCGAAGGTGTGCACCCAGCGCTCCGCCTGGATGGAGTCGGCCATCCACTCCGCCGCCCGGCAGATGGGTTCCGTCTGCGTGGCGCCGATCCGGCTCATGGTCTGCTGCGCTTTTTCCAGCCACTGGAAGGCAATCATAGGTATTTCCTTTCGTTTTATCGGAGTTCAGCGGGCCCCCCCAAGGGGCGCCCGGCAGGAGTTGAGTTTCCGGCTGACCAGGGCGAACACCAGGGCCTGCAGCAGGAGAGCTGCGGGCACGATGGTCAGGGAGGCGCTCAGCCCGACCCGGTCGCCGAGCAGGCCGGTGAGATAGGGAAGGGTCATTCCCCCGGAAAGGGCCATGACCAGGCAGATGCTGAAGGCGGTGCCCGAGAGCGAGCTGTAGCGGTCGCCGGCCATGCCGAGCACCAGGGGGAAGACACTGGAGAGGCCGGTCCCGGTGAGGACCAGGCCCAGCACCGACGCGGCCAGGCCGCTTCCCCGGAAGAGCAGCAGCGAGCCCGCCAGGGTGATGCCCATGGAGGCGGCGAGCAGCGCCCGGCTGGAAAAGCGCTTCAGCAGCAGCGGCAGCAGGATGCGCACCGCCATCATGGCCAGCCAGTAGAGGGAAAGGCAGACCACCGCCCGCGAGGGCTCCAACCCGAGCTTTTCGGTAAACAGCGTGGAGGACCACCCGCCGACGGTCATCTCCATTCCGCTCTGAAAAAAGAGCATCCCCCCGAGCAGCAGCAGGACCGGCTCGCGGGCCAGGGTCCATACTTCAGCCATGGGCAGGCCGTGCGATTTCTTGGGCGGCGGGAAGCGCAGCGCGCCGAGGAAAACGATCGGCGCCAGGATCAGCGCCCCGGCGGCGGCGATGATCGCCCGGCTGGGAACGGCCGCGGAAAGCGAGCCGTAGGCCAGCGGCGTGCCGAAGGCTCCCAGGCCGAAAAAGACGCCCAGCAGGCTCAGCCCGGAGCTGCGCCCTTCGGCGCTGAGGTCGGCGACCAGCGCGCTGGTGCCGCCGTTGATCACCCCGCCGCCCAGCCCCACCAGGAAGATCGCCGGGAGAGCCCAGAAAAAGACGGGGGTCCAGGCCAGCAGCTCCAGGCCGGCAAGCATCAGCGAGCAGCAGACGATCAGCAGGATCTTGTAGCCGTAGCGGTCCACCACCGGGCCGAAGACCAGCGATCCCAGCAGCGCGCCCAGGCTCATCCAGGTAAAGAGGGTGCCCCCCTCGGCCTTGCTGAGCTGGAAGCGGTCGGTGAGCGCCGGCAGCACCGCGCCGAGCAACGAAATGCCCACCCCGAAGAGCAAAATGGCCAGGAAGCAGGCGGCCAGCACCCCGCGGCGCCGGAACGGCCGGGGCCCGGCCGGCGGGCCGTCGTAAGGGAAGCGGGTCGGGGTGCCGGGCATCCTTGGTCCTTAATCCCCGGGATGCAGCGCCAGCCAGGCGGCCCCGTACAGGGCCGACAGGCGGTCGAGGCGCGAGGCAGCCAGCCGCACGGCGCGCATGCTTTCCGGCTGGGCCCAGAGGCGGGCTTCGGCGGCAATGCGCTCCAGGAAGCGGACGGCGGGGCCGAACAGCCCGCCGCCGAAAAGAACGATTTCCGGGTTGAAGAGGCTGACCAGGTTGGCGACGGCCATTCCCCAGCAATCGATGGCCTGGTCCAGGATGCGCACCGCCGTCGGATCCTCCTGCAGGTAGGCGTCGAAAACCTGCTGGAACGGGACCGGCCCGGCCGGCAGCGGATGGCCGCCGAAATTCCGGTCCCCCTCCCGGGAGAGGGCCAGCCGAACCTGGCGCGATATCCCCGTGCCCGAGGCGTAATATTCGAAGCAGCCGGCCTCGGCGTATTCGCGCCGGTACGGGCGGCGCAGGGCCATCCAGCCGACGGCTCCCGCCGCTCCGCCGGCGCCCCGCAGGGTCTTTCCGTCGAGCAGGATTCCCGCGCCGATGCCGGTGCCCACGGTAAGGAATAGGGCGCTGCGGCATCCCTGCGCGGCCCCGAGCCAGGCCTCGCCCCGTATGCCGCAGGCCCGGTCGTCCTCGATGCGCAGGCAGGAGATCGCGGAGGCTTCCGGCATGGCCCGCAGTTCCTCCCGCAGGGGGTAGCGGTTCCAGCCGGGAATATTGGGGGCCCAGACCCGGCCCTCTTCCGGGTAGTAAATGCCGGGTATGCTGACGCCGAGGCCGTCGGGCGTAGAGCCCGCTTCCGCGGCCAGGCCGGCCAGCCGCCGGACTTCGGCCTGCAGCAGCGCGCCGGCCTCCTCTCCCTTTCGCCCGGCCAGCGGCACTTCCCGGTGGCCGCAGAGGGTGCCGTCCGATTCCACCAGGGCTCCGGCCAGCTTGGTTCCCCCGAGATCGAGCGCCATTACGGTCATGCCCTATTTTACTTTTAAAACCGGCCGGAAGTAAAAGAAATCGGATATTATGATGTCGGAGCGGCCCGCGCCCGGGCCGTCGGCGAGGGAAAAAAGCATATGAATATGGATATCGCGGAAATCGTCAGGCATTTTCAGCTGGAGGGGGAGTACCTGGACGGGGCTCCCTATGGCAGCGGCCACATCAACGACACCTTCCGGACCCGCTGGCGGCGGGACGGCCGGGAGGTCCCCTCGCTGCAGCAGCGGATCAACCACCGGGTGTTCCGGGATCCCGCCCGGCTGATGGAAAACGTCCTGCGCGTCACCCGCCACCTGGCGGAGAAGCTCTCGCGGATTCCGGGCGCCGACCCGCGGCGCGAAACCCTGACGGTCATCCCGGCCCGCGACGGCCGGCCCTGCCACGTCGATGCCGGGGGGAACACCTGGCG
>CAINFC010000143.1 GCA_903847975.1 uncultured Acidobacteriota bacterium
GCAGCGCTGCGATTTCTCCTGCCGGCGGCAGCCCTGGGGCACAGCCTGCTGGTGCTGGCCTGCCTTATCCACAGGCCGGATGCAGCCTTCGGCGGCTGGGTCCGCCTGGACGCTGCCGGAATGCTGATCCTGGGTATTTCCAGCTTCCTGTTCCTGCTGGTTTCTGTTTATGCCGTGGGTTATCTCGCGGAAGAGTCTCCGCAGGACCGGCAGGATTTCGAGGAGAATTTCCTTTTCCATGACGCCCCCGAATCGATGTTCGTCGGCTGCATGCTGCTGTTCCTGGCTTCCATGACTTTGGTTTCGGTCAGCCGCCACCTGGGACTGCTGTGGATCGGCATTGAAAGCACCACGCTCACCAGCGCCCCGCTGATCTACTTTCATCGCCACCACCGCTCCCTGGAAGCCACCTGGAAATACCTGATGGTCTGCTCGGTGGGAATTGCCCTGGCGCTGCTGGGCATTTTCTTCCTGGGAGTCTCGGCCGCCGCCGTGACGGAAATCCGCAATCCCCTGCTGATCGACGAGCTGATTCCGCGGGCCCGGCAGCTGAACCTGCCCTGGCTGAAAGCGGCTGTAATCCTGGTCCTGGTCGGCTACGGAACCAAGATGGGCCTGGCCCCGCTGCACACCTGGCTGCCGGATGCCCACAGCGAGTCCCCCTCCGCGGTTTCCGCCCTGCTGAGCGGCGCCCTGCTGAACTGCGCTTTCCTGGGCATCTTCCGGGTGGTCGGCCTGGCCTCGGCCGCCGGGCAGGCGGAGTTTATCTCCAAGGGGCTGCTGGCCCTGGGAATCGGCAGCGTGCTGGTCGGGGCCTTCTTCATGATTCGCCAGGGCGACTACAAGCGCCTGCTGGCCTACTCCAGCGTGGAGCATATGGGGCTCCTGGCCGTCGGCCTCAGCCTGGGGCCCGGCGGCACGCAGGGTGCTCTTTTTCATGCCGTCAATCACTCCCTGGCCAAGGGAATGCTGTTTCTGCTGGCGGGCCGCATCCTGGGTTCCTTCCGCACCAAAAGCGTGGAGCGGATCCGGGGCCTGCTGCAGCGGATGCCCTGGACCGGCGGGCTGTGGCTGGTAGGGTTTCTGGCCATAACCGGAACCCCGCCGTTCGGCCCCTTCTTCAGCAAATTCATGATCCTGCAGTCCGCCTTCGATGCCGGCCGCTGGCTGGCCGCGGTTCTGTTGCTGGTTCTGCTGGCCTTCGCTTTTGTCGGCATGGCAGGCGCTTTCCTGCCCATGGCGCTCGGGTCGCCTTCCACGCCGCCCGTCAACTCCGGCACCGGGCGGAACCTCGGCTTCATGGCCCCGCCTGCCCTGCTGGCGGTGCTCCTGCTCTGGATAGGAATCTATCCTCCCGCGGCCCTCATGAACCTGCTGGCGGAAGCCGTCCTGTCCCTGGGAGGACTGCCGTGAGCCCCGCCCCGTTCCTGCCGGTGGAATGCGCCCGGCCGGCCGCCATGGATTCCCTGGCGGTTTCAGACTGGGAAGAATGCCGCGCAGCGGTGCTCGAGGATATGGCCGCCGGGGGACGCCTGACGGCGCTCTTCGGGAGGCCGGCCGGAAGCGAAACGGAAATCCATACGGTGACGCATTGCCCGCCCGACAAGGTTTTCCGCTGGAGAAGGGCCCGCATCGGCCGGTCCTTTGCCGCCCTGACTCCCGATTGCCCGGCGGCGCAGGGTTTCGAGCGCGAGATCGCCGAACAGTGGGGAGCGGTCCCGGAAGGCCACCCCTGGCTGAAGCCGCTGCGCTACCATCGGGGATACGCACTCGGAAGGGACGCCTGGGGCCGCTCCCCGGATGAGCCGATCCTGCCTGCCGTCGGAGACTTCTACCGGGTGGCCGGAGACGGAATCCACGAAGTGGCGGTCGGCCCGGTGCACGCCGGGGTCATCGAACCCGGGCACTTCCGCTTCCAGTGCAACGGCGAAGAGGTCCTGCACCTGGAAATCGCCCTCGGCTACCAGCACCGCGGGGTGGAAACGGCTCTCTGGAAAGGATGGAACAAACGGACCCTCCCTTACATGGAAACCCTGGCCGGGGATACCAGCGTGGGCCATGCCACCGCCTGCTGCCGGCTCCTGGAAGGCCTGGGCGGGCGGATGCCTTCGCTGCGCAGCCGGATCATCGGCGCCATTGCCCTGGAACTGGAAAGACTGGCCAACCACGCCGGCGACCTCGGCGCCCTGGCCAACGATGTCGGATTCCTGCCGACTGCCAGCTTCTGCGGACGGCTGCGGGGCGACTTCCTGAATCTGACTGCCGCGCTATGCGGCAACCGCTTCGGCCGCGGACTGGTCCGGCCCGGCGGCCTGGGCATCCCGGTGGAAAGCGCCACCCTCCAGCGGGTCCGGCAGCGGCTGGAGGAGATCTGGCCGGACCTGGCCGGGGCAGTCGATCTGCTCTGGACCACGCCTTCGGTGCGCGCCCGCTTTTCCGGCGTCGGCAAGCTGGAGGCCTCAACGGCCGGCCGGCTGGGCATCGTCGGGGTGGCGGCCCGGGCTTGCGGAATCGCCCGCGATGTCCGCCGGGATTTCCCCACGCCGGTCGACGAGCGGCTCGCCTGGGAGCCCCCCACCCATCTCGACGGAACCGTTCATTCGCGGGCCTGGATCCGCTGGATGGAGTGCGCCATCAGCCGGGACATCCTCCGCCATCTGCTGGATGGAGCGGAAGCGGCACCCGAACCCGCCGCGGAGGACCGGCCGTTTCCGCTGGCCCCGGCCTCCGTCGCCGTTTCCGTGGTCGAGGGCTGGCGGGGCGAGATCGTCCACCTGGTCATCACGGATCCGGCGGGACAGCTGGCTCATTACAAGGTGGTGGACCCCTCTTTCCGCAACTGGATCGGACTGGCCGTGGCCTTGCGCGGCCAGCAGATTTCGGATTTCCCCCTGTGCAACAAAAGCTTCAACCTTTCCTA
>CAINFC010000144.1 GCA_903847975.1 uncultured Acidobacteriota bacterium
ATTGGGCGCCTTACCGATGGGACTTTGATTCCTGTTTCACTCACCGATCGATTTCGTGAGGAAATGGAATGAGAGAGGAGGTGGCCGAATGGATTTACGAGCCTGTTTCCTTGGGGTCAGGGAAATGGCGGGTTCCGGGTTTTCTCCTTCTTCTTATTTTCCTCGGGGGGCACTTCCATGGTTAGCGAAAAGGTGATTTCACATTGTTGCAGGGGGGGTATTCATCGGCAGATCCTGGCATGGGGACTTCCCCTTCTCCTGCTGCTGCTATCGGGAGCGGGCACTGCTGCGGCGGCCTTTGCTCCGCCACCGGCTTTGCTATTCACCGACCTTACCAGCGGCCCGAACACCGGCGGCCAGGACAACCTCGGCGCCTTCATAACCCTCTATGGGGAAGGTTTTGGCGCCACACGGGGAAGTTCGACGGTTACCATCGGCGGCGTTGAGGTGGCCCGGTATGTAACCTGGGGACAGGACAACGCGCCTGCCCGCCAATTGGACATGATCGTCGTCCAGCCCGGCTCGGCTGCCCTGTCCGGGGCCATTGTCGTTACGGTTGGCGGGGCGCCCAGCAACCCTTTGCCTTTCACCGTGCGCAATGGACAGATTTATTTTGTCATCCCCGATGCCGGCAATGCCGGCGACGGCAATCCGGGGACCTACCTGCTGCCGTTCAAGAGTCTCTATCGCCCGCGCCAGGTCATGCAACCCGGAGACATTTCCTACATTAAAGGCGGCACCTTCAACATCGCAGATCCCGACTTCCCGGGCTGGGATACCATCCTGCTGCTCAGTCCCGACCCCTTTGCCAACGGAACCTCCAGTGCGCCCATCGCCTATATAGGATATCCGGGACACCGTCCGGTTTTAGGGAGCCCGACGCTGCGTCGGGGAATTTATATGGACGGGGCCATTGCCTATTTCGTAATCGCCAATTGGGAGTTCACCCAGCACGCAGGCAACATGGAACTGACGGGAGTCGGGCATCGCATCGTCGGCAACTATTCCCATGATGGGATTAATGGGGAAGGATGCGTGATCGGGGTGGCCGGGAACAGCTCCCAATTGAAAATCTTCGGCAATTTCATGCGCGACAACGGGGAAACCGGTGACGCCAGCGGCCACGCGTTGTACATCCAGGGATTCGGAACCAACCAGGATATCGACTTCGGATGGAATCAGGTGAAGGACCACCGCGGCCGGCGCGCCATCCAGCTTTTCGGTCACCAGAATGGCGACTTTATGGACAACATTCGCATCCATGACAACCTTCTCTCCGGTTCCATGAGGAACAATATCCTGCTCGGAGGCAGTGACGGCACCACAGAGGTCATAGGGACCATTTACATCGAAAACAATATCATTGTGGGAGCCGACTGGGAGGGTTTGCGGATCAACGACCCCCAGGGGACCGTGACCATTCGTAATAACGTGTTGTACAACAACGGCACGCTGGGCGTGGACGGAAATCATTCGCAGATTTTTCTGGAGAGAGCCGGTGCCGGACGAATTACCCTGCAGAATAACATAGTGTACGCCGAATCCGGGCAGACCTACTACGGCTTTGGAGCAGGCGTCGACTCATCGGCTTTTCATTCGGTCGGCAACAACCTGGTATTTAATGCCGGTACCTGCCCCGCCTGGGACACGACATGTGTGCATGGGAATCCCCTTTTTGCAAGTGCCGCTTCCATGGACTTTCGCCCTTCTGCGGGCAGTCCGGCCATCGATGCGGGCATCGCCACCGGCATCAGCCGCGACTACTCCGGGATTGCCCGGCCGCAGGGAAGTTCCTACGACATCGGAGCCCATGAATACTTCACCGGGACAGCGCCTGTATATCACAAAGTTCTCCTGCCGCTGCTGCTGCGTTAGCGGAGCCGGCCCAATCTGTCCGCCCAACCGGCATGCCGGCTCGCTCCTCCCACCCGGCGCCCCGATCATTTTCATTTCCGCTGCCGCAAGGAAAACCGCAGCCACGGGCGATTTTGTTTTGTCCCCGGGCCCCCGGTTACAGGTTACACCGTTGCGCTTCGGAAGCTCTGCGTTACCTTGATTTCACCGGGTCGGCATTGTATATTTGCGACGTGGTAAGAGATTGATGGAAAACGATTTCCTGTCCCTATTACACAACCTGAGTCCAATCCCTGTCCGGGACCGGATGGCGGACATAGCCGGACATTGCTACAAAGAAGAGGAATCATGAAACATTCTAAGATTTCCAGACGGGTTTTCATCGGCGCCGCAGCCGCCGCTGCCGCACCGCTGGGTTCTTCCTTTGCCATTGGCGCTCCAAGGAATAAACCCAATTCGAAGGTGGGAGGCGTTCAGCTCGGCCTGACGACCTATTGCTATCGCAGCATCCCTCACAGCCTGGAGGAGACGCTGCAGTATGTTCTGACATCCGGGGTCAGCTCCCTGGAAATGCGGCACGTCCTGGAGGAGGGCCTGGGCATTCCGCAGGCTTCGAGACCGGCCCGCGGAGGGGCCCCCTCGGCAGCCGACCGGGCGGAACGGGAAAAAACCGCGGCCCAGATCCGGGAAGCGCAGCGGCAATGGCGCCTGTCCTGCCCCATTGAAAAGTATGCCGACATCCGCAAAATGTACAATCAGGCCGGAGTTAATATCCACATTGCCAAATTCGTGCCTTCCGGATGGACCGACGAAGAGATCGATTATGCCTACAAAGCGGCCAAGGCACTGGGAGCCTACGGCATCACCGATGAGTTTACCGATGAAGCCAGCAAGCGGCTGGGCAAGTTTGCGGAAAAGCATACGAGCCTGGCCATCTATCATACCCACGGACAGTTCGGTATGCCCGGATTCGATATCGACAAGTATCTTGGCTATTCCCCGGCCAACCGGCTGAATCTGGATATCGGGCACTATTTCGGATCCACGGGGCAGCACCCCAATGCCATCATCGAAAAGTATCACAAGGTCATCCCCAGCATTCACGTCAAGGACAAGACCGGGCCCAGGAACCCGCAGCCCAACGCCAACCGCGAATTCGGCAAGGGCGACACGCCAATCAAGGATGTGCTGCTGCTGATCAAGAAGGAGAAATGGCCCATCAACGTGGACCTGGAGCTGGAATACGATATTCCGGCGGGCTCCGACCCGGTCAAGGAGGTTACCAAATGCATCGAGTACATGAGGAACGTTCTTGAATAATGCAGAAGACCGATCCGCCGGCGAAAGGGAAACCAGCCGGCGGAGCTTCCTGGCCTCCTGTTCCGGAATGGGTCTGGCGCGGCGTGCGCGCGGGAGCGAGCCGCCGGCGCCCAACCTCCTCGTCCTTCTCACCGACCAGCAACACGCCGGCATGATGAGCTGCACCGGCAACCGCTGGCTGAAAACCCCGGCCATGGACCGCCTGGCGGCCTCGGGAACGCGGTTTGAATTGGCCTACTCGGCCAACCCGGTGTGCGTCCCGGCGCGCACCTCGATGATGACCGGACGCTATCCCGGCTTTTTCGGCTTCGACAGCAACGCCGCACCCAAACGCGCCCCGCAGGAGAGAGATCTGAATTCGGCCATGGGGAATGTGTTTCGTGCCGCCGGCTACCGAACCGTATACGGGGGCAAGACGCACTGGCCGCGCCCGATGAACCCGGAGAGCATCGGCTTCGAAGTGCTCACCGCCGACGAACGGGACGGACTGGCCGACAGGTGCGCCGGCTTCCTGGCGGAAAAGCAGGACCGGCCGTTTCTCCTGGTGGCCTCCTTCATCAATCCGCATGACATCTGCTACATGGCCATCGATGCCTATACGCAGGCCAATCGCCTCCCGGTCATGTACCCGAATTCCACTGTGGAGCGGCAGCGGGTGGCCGAAGCCCAGGGGTGGCCGGCCGGTGTATCCCGGCAGGAGTTCTTCGCCCGGCTCTGCCCTCCTCTGCCGGCCAATCACGGACCGACTTCGGATGAGCCGGCCGCCCTCGGCCGGTTCGAAGGCTTCCGGGGCTGGGTTCGCCGGCATTGGAATGAGGAGCAATGGCGATTGCACCGCTGGGCCTACAGCCGGCTGACGGAGCGGGTGGATGCCGAAATCGGCCGGGTGCTCGAGGCGCTGCGCCGAACGGGACAGGAGCGGAACACCGTGGTGGTGTTTACCAGCGATCACGGCGACCTGGATTCCGCGCACGGCTTCGAACACAAGAGCCTGCCCTACGAGGAGGCGGCGCGCGTTCCGTTCCTTGTCTCGCGGCCGGGGCATATCCCCTCCGGCAAGGTCGACCGGCGACGCCTGGTGTCGGCCGGAGTCGATCTCCTGCCGACCCTTTGCGATTTTGCCGGCATCGAACCGCCGGCGGGGTTGCCGGGGCGCAGCGTACGATCTCTGGCTTCCGGGCGGGTTCCGGCCGACTGGCGCCGCGACCTGCTGATCGAGTTCACCGGCGGCCGCTGCCTGCGCTCCAGCCGGTACAAGTACGCGGTTTGGGAAGGAGGCCAGCCAGGGGAAATGCTGATCGACATGGAGAAGGACCCCGGCGAAATGACCAACCTGGCCGGCCATCCGGCCGCGGCCCCGATCCTGGCCGACCACCGCCGGCGTCTTAAGCTGTATCCGAAAGGATAGCCCGGCAACGAGTCCCTCTTCTCATCCGAAATGCCCGGACGACTTCCTCCTTCCTTCCTTCAGGCTTCAGCCTGCGCGCTGCGAGAGGGTTTCTGCTTGCGCCACGTAAGCTTGACCTCCAAACCGATTTCGTTTGGAAATGGTTACGGGTCGAATCCGGCAGGAAGGATGATCCGGCAAAACCGCAACCGGAGGAAGATATCCCACCCTTATTGATTTGTATTTGCCTCGCGGACCTTCGGATGCTGGAGGTTTTTAACGGATTGTCGGTTAAAATACTTAAGAAGAAAAAGCTCGGACTCTCCCCGTGCGGAAGCGGACCATGAAAAGGGAAATATCTTTCCATAGGAAAAGAGGGGATGGCGGAAGGCTTTCCCGCCGGGCCCGGATCATTCCTGCTTTCTGGACGATCGCCTTTTTCCTGGCTGCCGGATCTCCGCGTCTCCCGGGTTGGCCGTCCGACCAGCAGACGCGCTCGATTCACCTGCAGCTTACGGAAAAGGCCTTCTCGTCCGTGCAGAAAAGTCTGAAGCACTCTTTTCTGCAGTCCAACGGGCCGGCCATCGCTTCCTACACGACATACCTGGTCAACGATACGCCGGCGCACGGCAACAACATCAGCCGGAACCTCGGGCCCATCCAGGAGCATTTCGTCAATTTCCTGTATAACTTCCGGACTGGCAGGAATGATGAAGCCGCCAGGAACCTGGCTTACTGTATTCATTTGATCGAGGACATGAACGTTCCGGCGCACGCTTTCAATATCCCCCACTACAATCCGCCGGCGCGCCTGGTGGATAACTTCGAGCTGGCCTCCTGGAACCGCAACGACATTTCGGCCTGGCTGACCGACCCTCAAGCAAACCTGGCCTCCCAGCCGGAGGATCCGGCCTCTTATTTTTTTACAGAAGCCGCGCGCGCCGCCCGAAGCAATGTTGCCGCTTCCTCCTTCGCCGGGTACTGGCACGAGGGCCAAGGCGATCCCTGGTGCGGTGCCTATGGGATTCCCGGCTGCCAGGACGGGCCGGCCGGTTACTATACCCAATCGGGTTCCCTGGTCGATGTGGACCTGTTCCCGGCGATGGTTCTGCCGGGATCCGGTGCGGAAGCATTTCTGAAGAGCCAGTTGAACGAATCGGTCCGCTGGGTGAGCCTGTTTCTTCTGTCTGTCGACCGCTCCCTTGCGGAGCTGCCCGCGCAGCCGGCGGTCTTGGCCTTTCCGCGCCTGATCCAGACTCCCGGGGAATGGACCGGGCTGGCGGTGGTAAACCACGGTCCGGATTCGGCCCGGCTGACTTTCCGCGCTTTCGGCAATGACGGCCGGACGATACCCGGTGCCGATCCCGCAAGGAATCCTCTGCAGGTCACTTTGCCCTCCGGCAGGCAATACTCCGCGGTCGCCTCGCAGATATTCGGAGAATCCCTGCAAACCGCCGGCGGCTGGATCCGGCTGGAAAGCGATCGAAGGCAGGTTGCCGGTTTCTTCCTGAGCTTTGATTCGGAATTGAGGCAGATGGACGGTACGGATGTCTCCGAACGACTTTACAGCTCCCTGGTGTTCCCGGAAGCAGGGAATTCGGAAATTTCCCTGGTGAATCCCAACGCCAAGCTCTCCTCGCAGCTGACGATCCAGCTCTTCAGCGACCAGGGTGCCTTGCAGGGTTCGCCGGTTTATGGGACCGTCCCTCCTTTGGGTCGCTTTGCCGCCCGACTCTCCAGCCTATTTCCCGGCTCCGCGGCAGAAGGCGGCGGCTACCTGGCGATCACCTCTTCTTTGGCTGTGGCCGCAGTGCAGACGATCGCCGTCCCGGGCGCCTATACCCGGAATCTGAATGCGATGAATGCCAATGAAGGGGCCAGGACGCTGTATGCGCCGCAATTTGTCATCGGCGACGGATACCGCAGTTCACTGACCCTGGTGAACCTGGAAAGCTCTTCCGCGGCCGTTTCTCTGCGGTGGATGGACGATCAGGGCCGAATCCTGGGACAGCCGGCATCGGTGAACATTCCGGGACGGGGCAGAAAAGCGATCAGCGATGCGTCCCTGTTCCGGGTCACCCCTCCCGGCTCCGGATACCTGGTCATGGAAAGCGACCGGAGGCTCGGCGGAGCGGTTCTTTTCGGAGACGATACCGGAGCGGGATTTCAGACTTCGCTGCCGCTGGCATATGCCGGACAGAAGGATCTGGTCTATTCCCAGTTGGCCCAGAACGATACCTATTATACGGGAGTCGCAGTTTTAAACCCGGGAACGGCGGAAGCCAATCTGCAGGTTTCCGCATACGATGCGGATGGCATGGCACGCGGCATGGGATGGCACAAGCTGGGCCCCGGCTGTCGGTTTTCCCGGCTGCTGAGCCAGCTGATCCCCGGGCTGCCGGCACTTTCCAAAGGCTATTTTCTGGTCCGGTCCGATCAGCCCGTCTTCAGCTTTGCGGTATTCGGAACCCGAACCTTTTCCGTCCTGTCCGCCATTCCCGCACCGACTCCATTGCCTTGAACCTTTTTTGCGCACCTCCGCGCCCGGATGCCGCTGTCCCCCGGGGTGAAATCCCGTTCTCCCGGCGTGTTCGCGCCACAGGAGCGGAGGACGAGCGAGGTTTCGGTCCGCCCGGGCAGATAAGATCCTCTCGCCATAATTCGTTTTTTCTCAGGCATGACATTGCAAAGCAATGGCAGTGCACCACTTCAAGAATTACCAGGCGTTCTTATGAGTTGGGTAGGTAGGGGCTTTTCATGGGAGTTATTGCGATGGCCCGACAAGCTATGCTAAAATGGCATTTGTAATGCCGTTTTGAGGCGCAATATGGAGTTTGTATCCCGTTTTTTTTCTCCTCCCGACGACCACTTTTTCCTGCTCGGGCCCCGTGGCACGGGCAAGACCCTGTTGACCCGGGCGCTTTTCCCGCAAGCGGTCCGGATTGATCTTCTGGAGCCGGAAACCTTGCGGGTACTGGCGGCGCGGCCCGAACGTGTGAGAGAGTTGATCCAGGCCCGGCCCTCCGCCCGGCAGGTGGTCATCGATGAAGTCCAGAAACTGCCCGAACTGCTGGAAGTCGTCCACCTGCTGGTGGAAGAGCGGAAGTCCATTCAGTTTGTTCTGACCGGATCGAGCGCCCGCAAGCTCCGGCGGGGCGGCGTGAACCTCCTGGGCGGCAGGGCGGCGCAGAAGTCGCTGCACCCCTTCCTGGCCTCCGAACTCGGTTCTCGGTTCGACCTGGTGGAAGCGCTGCGTTTCGGTATGCTGCCGGTGGTTTGGGGAGGGCGGAAGCCGCAGAACATCCTGAACGCTTACAATGGCCTTTACCTGAGGGAGGAAGTGCAGATGGAGGGCCTGGCTCGCAATATCGGCAATTTTTCCCGCTTCCTCGAAGCGATCAGTTTTTCGCACGCCGGGGTGCTCAACCTTGCCAATGTGGCCCGCGAATGCCACGTGGGCCGGAAAACGGTGGAGGGGTACCTGGATCTGCTGGAGGACCTGCTTCTTTCCTTCCGCATACCGGTTTTCTCCCGGCGAGCCCGGCGTGAGCTGGCGACTCACCCGAAATTTTTCTTTTTCGATACCGGCGTTTTCCGTGCCAATCGTCCCCGCGGCCCGCTGGATGCTCCGGGAGAGATCGACGGCGCCGCTCTGGAAGGGCTCGTCGCCCAGCATCTCCGTGCCTGGTGCGACTATTCGGATGGCAGCCACCAACTCCATTACTGGCAGACGAGATCGAAAGTGGAAGTGGATTTCGTGGTCTATGGAGAAAGCGGGCTGTATGCCCTGGAGGTGAAAAACTCAACTCAGGTGCGGCCGGAAGATCTGCGCGGCCTGAGGAGTTTCGGTGAGGACTTTCCGGAATGTCGCCGTTTCCTGCTGTATCGCGGCAAGGACCTGCTGCTGCGCGACGAAATACGGTGCGTTCCCTGTGACGACTTTCTCCTCCGCTTGAAACCAGGAGGGTTTCCTTACGACTGTTCTTGAAGGCTTCGTAAAGGCACCGGCCCCCGCCTCCGCCTACCTCTTTGGTTCCTTGATCTGGGAAAGGATTTCCGGCAGATAGGTGAAAAGGTAGTCGAGGTCTTCGCGGTCGGTCTTCCGCCCGAAGCTGAAGCGGATCGTGCCGTACCCCGGGGTGTCCGCGCCGATGGCCCGGAGAACATGCGAGGTTTCGGTCCGCCCGGAACTGCAGGCCGAGCCGGACGAGACGCAGATCCCGATGGCGTTGAGGCTCAGGAGGAGCGCGGAGGTATCCACCTGCGGAAACCGTACGCTCAGATTGTGGGGCATGCGGTTTTCCAGGGAGCCGTTCAGCAGGTAGCCGGGCTCAATTTCCTGCAGCCGGGAAAGAAAATAATCGCGCAGGGAAAGCAGGCGGCGCCGCTCGCTGTCCATTTCCTCGCAGGCCAGTCGGGATGCCTGGCCCATGGCCATGATGTGCCCGACATTCTCGGTTCCGCCGCGCAGCCCGAACTCCTGCTCCTTGCCGTGGACCAGGGGGACCAGGCGGATGCCGCGGTCCACGTAAAGCCCGCCAATCCCCTTGGGGGCGTAGATCTTGTGGCCGGAAACGGTCAGCAGGGAAATCCCCAGCTCCCTGGGCTTGAGGGGGATCTTGCCGAATCCCTGGATGGCATCGACCATGAAGGGCACGTTTCGCTCCCGGCATATGGCCCCCAGCTCGCGCAGCGGATGGATCATGCCGATTTCGTTGTTCACCGCCATGATCGAGACCAGGAGGGCCGTTTCCGACAATGCCTCAGCGAGGCGGCCGGGCTCGACCCGCCCGTCTTTCTCCACCGGCAGGTAAGTCACCGCAAATCCCAGGGATTCCAGGAATTTCATGGTCTCCAGTACGGAGGAGTGCTCGGTGCTCGAGGTGATGATCCGGCCGCGGCGCTCCAGGTGCCGAAAGGCAATCCCTTTGATCGCCAGGCTGTTGGCCTCCGAGCCGCCGCCGGTGAAGATGAATTCCTCCGGCTCGACCCCCAGGCATTCCGCCACCGTTCGCCGTGCCTCCTGGATCTGCTCGTAGGCCCGCTTTCCCTGCTGCGTGCTGCTGCTGGGGTTGGCAAACCCGAGCCGGCCGCTGTCGTAGTCCACCAGCGTGCGGCTCACCTCCGGGCGCAGATAGGTGGTGGCGTTGTGATCCAGGTACACCTCCCGGGCGTCTTGGACCGCCAGGTTGATCACCGGCTTGCAGGTCTGATCCGTAGTCCGGATCGGAATCCCCACCCAGCTATAGACGGAGTTCAGCCCATAGGGGAAGAGACGGTTGATCTCTTCGCGCGTGGCCCCCAGGTGTCGCTTGAGATTGTAGTAGAGCGGGCCGACCCGATTACGCTCGTAGTACTGGCAGGCATACTCCAGGATGGCTTCGTGACGCGGGGTCAGCTCCGTGCGGCTGGCCCGGGCCATACGGTGGATCAGCACCTTGACGTAGTTGTCCATCGGGACTACAGGCCCCGGGCACCCCGGTAGAGAGGAAAGGGAAAGCCGGTCCGCGAATCCTCCATGCCGGCGACGATCTCCTCGAACAGGGCAAAGGGGATGCCCATGCCCATGCGGTCGGCCTCGTATTCGGCAATCAGGCGCGAACCCAGGCAGAACGGAGACACATTGATCTCCCCGGTAAGATAGGGGCGCACGATCAGGTCGGAATTGACCGCCCGCAGTGGACCCATGCTGGCGGTGACCCTCCGGCCGCTGTTGTAGCTGTAAGCCTGCACGATTCGGGCCAGCTCGACCGGCCGCACCCGGAGGACTACCACGTCCGGGCGCAGGTCCAGTTCGTCGAATTCCAGGGAAAAGAAAAAGACCGCCTGCATCACCGGCGGCTGGATCGCCGCCATATCGCGGATGGCCTGGCGGGCGATTTCGCGGGAGCGGTAGCGCCCGGAGTCCTCCGCTCCGAACAGGCAGAAATCGGCCCGGTGCGACTCCCGGCAGGCATACACCGTCCCGTCGGTGAAATCCTTCGGCGTCGGGGCATGAAACTGCTCGCCCATTCCGGACTGGGCTTTCATCAGATCGGTGTAGACCCGTGATCCCTCCAGCGGCGTCTCCTGGTTTTCATCCACCAGGCCCAGGCTGACGGCGGCGGCGATGCAACCGATGTTTTCCCGGGTCAGCAGGACCACATCCCCCGAAGCCGCCTGCCGGGCGGCCTGGCATGAGGTCAGCGAGATCTGCCCGGGAGCGTATTCCCGCAAGGCTTCGGGGACCGCTTCCTCCTGCCGGTAAAACCGTACGCCGGCCAGCGGAATTTCCAGGCCTTCCACTTCCATGGCCGAAATCAACCGGAGATAAAGTCGGGAAAGGAGGCTCATAGCGCAGGGAGGGAAAAGGGGAAGACCGGCTACTCCAGGAAGAGGTCCACGTAGGTAAACCGGTCGACGTCGACCAACCCGCGGTCGGTCAGCTTCAGCTTGGGAATGACCGGAAGCGCCAGAAAGGAAAGAGTCATCAGCGGGTCGTCGATGCCGATTCCCAGGCTGCGCGCCGCCTGGATCAGGTCCCGGGATTTGGCGCTGACATATTCCAGGGGACGGTTGGACATCAGTCCGGCGATCGGCAGCTCCAGCGACTCCAGCACCGTTCCGTCCCGCACCACGACGATGCCGCCGCCCATTTTCTGCAGGGCGGTCACCGCCTTGCGCAGGTCCGCGTCGGAAACCCCCAGGGCAATGACGTTGTGGCTGTCATGAGAAATCGAGGAGGCCATGGCGCCCTTCTGCATGCCGAAGCCGTGGACCAACCCGTAGCCGATGCGATCCGAAGCCCGGTGCCGCTCCAGCACGTACAGGCGGACGATGTCCCGCCGGGTATCGGTGACCAGGTTGCCGTTTTCGCGGGGGCACTCCATCACCAGGCTCTCGGTGGCGATCTGGTCGGGGATCAGCCCGATGACCCGGCACTGGCGGCCGCGGGCCGGAATGGTGAACTCGTCCCCTTCCAGCCAGCGCAGGTTCATGGAGCTGCGCAGCGAGGTGGGCGGGCGGGCGGGAACCTCGTAGACCGCGGCTCCGTCCAGGGCCACCAGCTGCCCGGCTTTGTAGACCCGGCGCACCTGCACAGTCTGCGGATCGTCGAAAACCACCAGGTCCGCTTTCCTCCCCGGGGCGATGGCCCCGTGCTGGTGCAATCCGAAGTATTCCGCAGGGTTCAGGGTGGCCATGCGAATGGCGGCGATCGGCGGAATCCCGCTGCGGATGGCGGTTCGCACCATGTAATTGATGTGCCCTTCCCGCAGGATTTCGTTCGGGTGCCGGTCGTCGGTGCAGAACAGAAACCGGCGCTCGTTGTCCGTGCGGACCAGAGGAAGAAGGCTGAGCAGGTTCCTGGCGCCCGAGCCCTCGCGGATCATGACCGTCATCCCCTTCTGCAGCTTTTCCCGGGCCTCCTCCACCGTGGTGCACTCGTGGTCGGACTGGATGCCGGCGGCCACGTAGGCGTTGAGATCCCGGCCGGTCAGGCCCGGCGCGTGCCCGTCGATCCGCTTGTCGGAGACGATTTTCAGCTTGTCCAGGACGTCCGGATCGCAGGCCAGGACCCCCGGGTAGTTCATCATCTCCGCCAGGCCCAGCACCCAGCGCTCGCGCAGGATCGGGAAGATGTCGAAGGCCCGCAGCTCCGAGCCGGCGGTCTCCAGCGGGGTGGCCGGAACGCAGGAGGGCAGCATGAAAAAGACGTCCAGCGGGTTGTATTTGCTGGAGTCCATCATGAAGCGGATCCCCTCGTAGCCCAGCACGTTGGCGATTTCGTGCGGGTCGGCCACCACCGAGGTGGTGCCCAGCGGCACCACCGCCCGGGCAAACTGCGGCACCTCGACCATGGAGCTCTCGATGTGCACGTGGCTGTCGATGAATCCGGGGCAAAGGTACAGGCCGTGAAGATCGACTTCTTCTTCCGCCTGATAGCCCGAGCCGATTCCCACGATCTGGCCGCGGAACACGGCGACGTCGGTCTCCAGGATTTCCGCGGAGAAGACGTTGACCACCCTCCCGCCGCGCAGGACCAGATCCGCCCGGATTTCTCCGCGGGCCGCTTGAATGAAGTCCTTGATCATGGGTCCATCTAGTCGCGGCTGACCGGGGTGATGGTCAGCTTCAAAACCTTGTCTCCGCGCTGCACTTCGATTTCCACCGGCTGTCCGACCTTCAGGGTGCTCATGATGTAGGTGTAATCGTAAATGCTCTCGATCTTCTTGCCGGCCAGGCCGACGACGATGTCGCCCTTCTGGATGCCGGCTTTGTCGGCCGGGCCTCCCGGCCGGGCGCCCGAGAGCGGCAGCCCCTTGGCGTCCGGGCGCGACATGTCGGGAATGGTACCCAGGGTGACCCGCATGCCCCCGCGGCCGCCCATGGCTTCCGGCTTCTTCATCTCCTGGTAGTCCGGGGCTTCCGGGCGCACCAGAACGCTTTCCAGGATTCCGCCCATCAGCTGGGCCACTTTGGCCGCCCCGTCATAATTGATTTTGTCCGGGGTGTCGCGGGGGGTGTGATAGTCGGTGTGGACGCCGGTGAAGGCGCTGAGGATGGGAACGCCCTTGATGTAAAAAGAGGTGGCGTCCGTCGGCAGATAGCTGTCGTTCTGCAGGGCCAGCTCCAGCCCCAGTCCCTTTTTCCTGTTCTGGTTTTCCACTTCCGTTTTCCAAAGGGTGCTGCTGCCGATCCCCTGCAGAACCAGCTTGTTGTCCTGCAGCCGGCCGATCATGTCCATGTTGAAGCAGGCGGCGATGTCCGGCGACAGCCTGTCGCGCTCCTTGCCCCCGCCGAAGGTGCGGGCAAAGGCCGCCGAGCCCAGCAGCCCGAGCTCTTCGCCGGACCAGGCGGCAAAAATCACGTCCCTTTTGGGGGTCAGCCGCCCGGCTGCTTTTTCCGCGGAGAGGTACTCGGCCAGCTCCAGCATGCCGGCCACCCCGGAGGCGTTGTCGTCGGCGCCGGGGATGACTTTGCCTTTTTCGTCCGGGCGGGCCAGCGAATTGCCGACTTCCGCCTTCCCCAGGTGATCCACGTGGGCGCCCACCACCACGGCTTCGGCGGCCGGCTGCGCTCCGGCCGTCAGCCGCCCGAGGACGTTGCGGCCCAGGCGCTTTTCCTTGATGATTTCAATGTCCGCGGAAAGCGCCACCGCATCCAGGGAGAAGCCGGCAACGGCTCCGCCTTTGTCCAGTTCGTCCTGCAGCGCCTTCAGGCTTTTGCCGGCAGCTGTCAGCCAGCCCTCGGCTACGGCGTTGGTCACCGATACGGCGGCCATCCTTCCCGAGGCGCGCAGATCGGAACCCTGCAGCCGGACCAGCTCTTCCTTGACCTGGGAGTTGGGCCCGCTGACGATGATGATGCCGACCGCTCCGTTGTTGCGGGCGGCCGCCGCTTTGAGCCCCAGCTGGGAGAAAGGCGTCAGGTGCTGCCGCCGCTCGTTGGATACTCCTTCCGGAAGGTAGCGCAGCACCAGCACCCACTTTCCTTTCACGTCCAGCCCGGCGTAGGAGTCATAGGCTTCCAGTTTATTCCCCGCCGGGGCCACGATGCCGTACCCGGCGAAAACCAGGGTGGCCTTGGGCAGCTTGATGCTTTCCGAAAAGGCCAGCGGCCGCCAGTCTTTGTTCAGCGCCAGGGCCTGCGCCGATCCGTCGGCGGCCACCCGGCGGAAATGATTGGCCTTTCCCAGCTTAACCCCCGAGGTGAACTCGAAGGACTGAAAGAAAGTTCCGCGATCGCCCGCGGGACGCAGTTTCAGGGACTGAAAATAACGGGCGACATAATCCGTGGCCTTGCGCTCCCCGGAGGTTCCGGTTAGGCGCCCCTGCATTTTTTCGGAGGCCAGGTTGCCGATATGCCGGCGGATGTCCTCGCTGCGGATCTCCGCGGCCGTGCCGTCCTTTTTCCCGGGGCCGGCGGTCAAGCCGGTGGCCGGAATCGCCAGAAGGGCCAGAGCGAGCCAGCCCGATCCAAACCTGCGTATGCCAGTTTTCATGGAACGTATCCTCACTTTATGGTTGTCTGAGCTTTCCAATTGCTTTTTCTGCCGCCCTGTCCAAGCTTACCCTCCGGAGCGAAGGAAAAGGGATACGGTCATAAACAGACCGATGGCGATCACCACCTTGCGGACGAATTCCCGCCCCAAGCGCCGAGCCAGGCCGGCGCCCCCGTAGGCGCCCACGATGGAGCCAGCCATCAGGCTGAGGGAATCGCCCCAGATGACGGCGCCCTGGAAAACGAAATAGAAGGCGGCCACTCCGTTGATGCACATGGCCAGGCCGTTCTTCAGCCCGTTCATGCGGTGCAGGTCCTGGTGGCCGAGAAGTCCGAGAAGGGCCAGCATCAGGATTCCGATTCCTGCGCCAAAATACCCGCCGTACAACCCGATCAGGTACTGGGAAAGGACCATCATCCCGGGCCGGGTCAGCCGCGCCGCCCCTTCCGGGTCGGTTTCCAGCGGGTTGGCGATGGCCAGCTTCTTGCGCAGCTTTTCCTGAAACATGATCAGCAGCGTGGCGAAAAAGATCAGCCAGGGCACGATGGCGGAAAAATAGCGTTCCGGCGTGTGGACCAGCAGCACGGCGCCGCTGATGCCGCCCAGCAGGGACGGGACGGCCAGCCATGGAAATATCCGTGCGGTTCCGGCCATTTCGCGGCGGAAGCCGATCATGCCGGTCAGCGATCCCGGCCACAGGGCGATGGTGTTGCTGGCATTGGCCAGCACGGGATTCCTGCCCAGCCACAAAAGGGTAGGGAAGGTGACCAGCGTACCTCCTCCGGCGATCGAATTGATCAGGCCGGCGGCCGCACCGGCGGCCACCAGAAGGGCATAGGATAGTATATTCGTCCAGATCATCGAACGGAATTATCAGCTATCTGGCCTCTTCCTGTCCAGTATTCCTTTGCATGGAATTCCGGCTGCGGGTCGGTTAGCATATCCGATGCAGGGAAAAAGGCGGAATCGGAGATGAACCTCGAAGAAAAACTGAAGGACGCCATACGGCAGGCCGGGAGGATCCCCTTTGAGGCCTTCATGCACGCGGCTCTTTATGACCCCCGGGAAGGCTATTATTTCCGCGAGCCGCCGCCGGTCGGCCGGACCGGCGACTTTGTCACCGCTCCGGAAATGGGCCCGCTGTTCGGCGAGCTGGTGGGGATCTGGATCCGCCGGATGTGGATTGGCTTCGGGCGGCCTTCCTGTTTTGTGATCGAGGAGCACGGACCCGGGCGAGGGGGGTGGGCGGAGGCCATCGTCTCTTTCCTCGAAAGGACGCATCCGGACTGCTTTGCCGCCATGCGATACCTGCTCGCCGAAGCCAGCCCGTCCATGCGCCGGCGGATATCGGCAAGCTGCGCCGGACGATTCGCCGCAGGCCATCTTCGCTGGGCGGAAGACGGCCCGGGAAAGCAAGACCCTCCCGCCTTTCGGTTGATCCTGGCCAACGAGTTTCTGGATGCCCTGCCGGTGCACTGGGTGCGCAGGGAGCCCGGCGGTCTGCGCGAAGTGTATGTCGGTTGGAAAGAAGGCCGCTTTCAGGAGGAGTCCGGCCCGGTTTCCGATCTGCGGCTGGAGGAATATTTCGGGGGAAAACCTGTCGACCTGAAGGAGGGGCGCCAGGCTTTCCTCTCCACGCGGATGGCGGATTGGCTGGAGCGGATCAGCGGAGGAAACATTCCCGCGATGGCTCTTCTGGTGGACTACGGATCCACGGCGGAGGTCCTTCACCATCCCTGTCGCCCTTCTCCGAAGATCGCCTGCTTTTCACGGCACCGGGCGGCCTGGGATCCTCTTTCACGGCCCGGGCGCCAGGATATCACGGCGGATGTGGATTTCACCGCGCTGGAATGGTGGGCCCGCCCGCTCGGCTGGAGCCGGCTGAAAATGCAATCCCAGTCCGCCTTTCTGATGGAGTTGCTGCCGGAAGCGGCCGGGGAGCTTTCGCTTCTCGAGGAGGACCGGCGTCGCAACCTGAAGGTTCTCATCCACCCGGAGATCATGGGCGAAGCCTTCCAGGTCTGCCTCCTGGGGAAAAACCTTCCCGATAAGCCCTGACGGGATCCCGCGATCCAACCTGGCATTTGCCTGCCAGGCCACAATCTGCCGCCTCTTGGGGACTTGTGTGTGTCGTGCGGGGCAAGTCCCAATGGGGACGGCAGAACCGGACCCATTCACCTCTTTTTGCACCTTCATCTATTCTGATAATCTCGCAAAAAGTCGCACACCTGCGGATTTCGGTCGGGGAAAGCCCTTAAAGGGCTTCGTAACGCAGCCCGGGGTTGGCGCGCTTCGCGCCTACCCCGGGTCGGGACACCCGTAAGCAACAACCCTGGAAGGGTTGCGCATAATCAAGCCACGCCAGGTGTTTGCGCAGCCCTTTCAGGGCTGGGTTTTAACAAATCCGCCTTCCCGGGGTAGCGCCAATGCGGCGCAACCCCGGGCTGTGATCCGGAACCCCTTTCGGGTTTCCTGACTTTTTCCCGGTTTGTCACTTCTGATTGAAGGCCGTCGAGAAACGGAACGATTCGACATAGTGGCCGTCCTTGCGGTCCTGGTCCTTGCGCAGGGCCTCCCTGGCCTTGGCGCGGTCGGCGGGATCCCAGTCGGGGCGGTACTTGGACAGGGAAGGCTCGAACTGGCAGACGTGCTTCAGGGATCCGTCCAGCTTTTTCTCCAGCACGGAATCGATGTTCACGAAATAGTTCGCCTCCTGCGGGGACGTGTAATAGAAGTACATCCGGGGCACCACATAGGGCTGCAGCTTGTCGACCAGCAGATGCTCGGGGTAATAGAGGTGGAACTCCGCGGCGCGGATGGCGTCGATGGTATTGGAGGCCGCCATGCGGTGATCCGTCTTGTGCCAGCGCTCGTACCACTCCCCGGGGTCCGGGCTCAGAACCGCATCGGGCCGGTACTGGCGGATAATCCGGGTGGCCTGGCCGCAGAGCATCTTGGCGGGCGCATACTCCAGTTCGCCGTCATCGTGTCCCATCCAGATAATGTTGGCCGCGGGAATGCCGACCACGGCGCAGGCGGCCTCTTCCTCCGCCTTGCGGATGCGGGCCAGGCGCTCGGAGCTCATCTCCTGGTCGTAGCTCCCCTTGTTGTCGTTGGTGTAGATTACGATTATGACCCGGTTCCCGTTCGCCGCAAGAAGCGCCATGGTCCCGCCGACGGCGAAAACGTCGTCGTCCGGGTGAGGGGCGAAAACCAGGATAGTTTTGTTTCTGAAATTTTCCAGCCGCTCCTCGGCGCCCGGAGCTGCGGCCAGGAAGGCCGGCAGCAGAAAAAGAATAAGGTACCCGAATTTCATCATTGCGCTCCCCGTCCTGTCCGATCAAAATAAATTATTTTTTTAGAGGGTTTTCCGCTTCGCCGTAGAAGCGGTTTTGCAGCTCCAGAACTTTCTGGTCCAGCTTTACCAGGCGGATTACCCGGGACAGCTGGTCCGCCTGGCGGCTGAGAACCAGCTCTCCCAATGCCGGGCTGGCCGGGCTGCCGTCGCCGGCATAGTGGTTTGGGAAAGAAGCATACCACCAGATGCCGGTGTAGACATCCGTCAATCCGGCCATCCGCTGCAGGTCTGTGCCCGGTTCGTTTTTCGCCTGGTCCAGCCGGACCAGCTCCGGGCGGTGCGCCATCAGCGTGGAGGTCTCCACTTCGCCGGCGTGGGATTCCATCGTAGTCTTACGCATTTTTTTTACCTCCGCGGCGGTTTCCGGATCCTGGGACGGGCGGAAGAGAAAGACGGCATACGACTTGCGTGCGGCCAGCTGCGACTGACAGAAATAGGGCAGGAAGCTGTTATTGCCGCCGTGCCCGTTGACCAGCACAATTTTCTTGAAGCCGTTTCGCCCCAGCTCGTCGCAGGTCTCCTGCAGTACGTCCCACATCAGTTTCTGGCTGTAGGAGATGGTGCCGGGCTGGTGCCGGGCCTCGAAGATCTGACTGAAGTAATAGGGCGGAAAAAGGACGGCATATTCCTTGCGGGCGGCGCGTGCCGCCAGCTCGCGGGCGTCCAGCAAATCGGTGCCCAGCGGCATGTGCGGCCCATGCTTTTCCAGCACCCCGATGGGAAGGATGCAGGTGGCGGCAGAGCGGTCCAGGGCGCGGACAAAGTCGGGGGCGGTCAGCTCCTCATAATAAATGGACAGAGCGCCGGGCTGCACCGGGCCGCCCTGGGCACGCAACAGGCTGTGCGGCGCGAAAAAAAGAACTAAAGCGCAAACCGTCCGAATCAAATAACGGGTTCGGGGTGTCATCCGTCTTCTCCTTTGCTTAGCGGGTGGCAGTCAGGAGCTCTACGCCGTCCATCATGAGGCGGCGAAAGGCCTGCATGGTTTCCTCGTTCAGGCTGTCCTCGAAAACGTACCGGGGCAGGCCCATGTTCATTTCCTGAAAATTGCGGTCGAGAAGCTCCGCCAGGCCCGGCCCGACCAGCTGCCGGATGGCGGCCTCCGCAGCGGGCGAAACCGGCGCGGTTTTGTCCAGGAGCCGGGTCTGCATCGCCTTCAGGATGCGGAAATCCTCGATCCCTTCCCTCACCCCTTCCCAGCGGCGGCTGGCTACCGGAGCGCTGCGCCCGGGATAGACCAGGGGGTATTCCAGCTCCTGTCGCTGCCAGGGATCGTCCCCGTGGTTATAGGCCCAGTAGCCGATTCCCGAGGCGCCGTGGCGCAGCGCGAAAAGGGCCGCGGTGCGGAACGGAGGGACCAGGCTGATATCCTTGATGTTGGCGCCGGTCGGGCGGGCGTAGGAGTAGGCGCAATCGTAGGACCAGAGGTGCCGGGCATCCTTGCGGACCAGGGCCATTTCCGGAGAGCTTTCCGCGAGCTGGCGGATTCCAGGAGTCCATATGTCCACAAACGGCGCCATGGCTTCGAACATCGGAAGCTCGCCTCCGCCATCGATGTATACCAGGAGCGCGGGGTCAATGCTCTTAACCAGCTTGCCGAAAGCGACTACCTGGTTCACCGCGTCCCAGCCAAGCCCGCCGGGTTCGTCGACCGGATAGAAGGCGAAGTGCTCCCGGTCGAAACCGCGGGCCTGTAGCAGAGGGATCAGCTCCCGGCAGTAAGCCGCAAATTCCCGGGCATACTCCGGGGAGCCCGGGGCTCCCTGCAGACGCGGCGCGCCGTTGAGCAGCAGAAAAATGTCCCTGCCGGCCAGCAGCCCGGCGAGCTGGTCCAGAGGAGCGGTATCGATGCGGAAATTTTTCCCCGCGGCATCGTATTGTGCCTTGGGGGTCGGGGTAATGAAAACGTTGTTCCCATGGTCCAGCATGTCGGGAAAGGCCGCCGGATCCATGGCGGCCCAGGCGCACAGGCGGAAGGCTCCGGGCGGGGCCATGGAGAAGGGAAGCAACCGGTAGCGGATTTCCTCTGTGATTTCCGGAGCGGCCACCGTCTGGGCTCCCTCGGGACCAGGCATGGTTGCCAGGGAATCCAGTGCCAGGATGCGGACCGGCAGGCGGTAAGGTCCCGGTTTGGCATCCCCGAAGCGGATATCCAGCCAGATCCACTCCACCGACCAGGAAGGAATGGTCAGGATCTGGGAGTCGTCCATCCGGGGAAGGGCGTCCCAGGCGGGCCGCCCCTGGGCGGTGACCACCGGAACGATGCGGTGCGCCTGAAGCGACATTCCGGCCGTATCCTTCGGCAGCCGGACCTGGGCATGAATCGTCCGGTTGCTGAGATTGAGAACTCCGAGGGAAACCGGGTCGTGCTCTCCCGGGACCACGCGGCGCTCTCCGGGTCGCAAGCCGGGGACAACCGGCAGGTGGAGCGGGCGGCTTTCCCAAAGCGGAGCTTCGAAAACCATAAGAGGGGACGCGCCGGATTCACCCATTTTCGCGGCCCTGGCCGCCTGGGCCCAGTTCCGGTCCCGAAAGGCAGTCTGCACCAGCTGCTCCGTCCGTTCGGCGGCGTCCGGAGCGCCCTGGAATTCCGGGGAGTCCATCTGCCGCAGCCCCTGCTCCAGCCGCGCGGCTTCCTCGTGAAAAGCGGCTTCGACGCCGGGGACGGGCGGGGCCTCGCGGCGCAGCACCTGAACGGTTTCCTGGATGGCCCGCCGGTCGGCCTGTCCCGCCTGGATCGATACCGATTTTTTTGCCCGGAAACGCTCCTGGCCGGCGAGCGATACCAGGCGCCAGCCAAGCTGGTACGTGCCGGACACCCGCAGCTGCAGGGGGATTTCCAGAACACCCTGTTTGCCCAGAACCCTGCTAACCGCTGCCTGGCGGGCTCCGTCCGGCCCCAGGCACCACGCTTCCGCCTGCAGGGCTTCCCCGGAAGGATTCTCAATTCGGAAATGCAGCCGGGTGCTGGAAAGCAGCCGGTCCGGGTCGAGGCCGACCGGCAGCATACGGCATCCGCCCGGGCGCTGCAGCCCGGACCATGCGCCGGTTTTCCTTTCCGAGCCGCGGTAGGCGGTCCATTCCGCCCGGTCCGTGCTCCGCAGGGATGTCTGAAAGCAGTAAATCCTGCCCGACTCTCCGCCGGTGATCACCATTTCGATTCCCGGCCGATCCGAATCGACTTCGCCAAAGGCGGGGGTTACATTAATCGTCCGGCAGGGGAACTGGTAGTCGAATACGACCGCTCCCTCCCGGTTCAGGGCCATCATGTGGCCATCCTGGGTGGCGAGAACATATTCCAGCCTTCCGTCCCGGTCCAGGTCGGCAAAAGAGCCAGCCGCCAGGGTCCTGCCCCCCATATCGTTTTCCCACAGCACGGCACCTTCTTCATCGAACCGGTAAATCACTCCCAGCTGGGTGATCAGGAAGACGTCCACGGACTGGTCGTCGTCAAAATCGCATACCGAGATCGTAGCGGCCACCGCACCCCGCACCCGCCGGGTCCAGCGAACGACGCCCCCGGCGTCCAGGCAGAAAACCTGTCCCTCGCGGGTGGCAAAAACGATCCGGCCCTCGCCAGCACCGGTTGGAAACATCACCGGCGCGCAGACTCCCCAGGTGGGGAAAAGGCCGCCGATCCGCTTTTTCCAAAGTATTTTCCCCGAGGCATCCAGCAGCACGGCCGACCCCTCGTCGGTGTAAACAGCCGTTTCCAGCCGTCCATCCCCGTTCAGGTCGGCGACGGCCGGGCTAACCGGCTTTCCGCCGACTTCCGTTTTCCACCGGCTTTCCCCGGTGGCGGCATGAAATGCGGACACCGCACCCGATTCGTCGGTCTGAATCAGTTCCGTGGTCCCGTCGCCTTCCAGGTCGGCCGGCACGGACGCGGACCAGGAGGAACCACGGTTCAGTTTCTTTTCCCACACCGGACGACCCAGCCCATCCAGGCAAAGAAGATTGCCGGCGGTATCGGCCACATAGATGAGAGCCGGTCCATCCGGCCTTGCCAGCACAGCGGGGTAGGTCATCAGCCTGGCCTTGGTACGCCATCGCCACAAAACCTTTCCCCTGGCTCCGAGGGCAATTACCTCCTCGCGCCCGGCCACAACGATTTCGGACAGCCCGTCCCGGTTGATGTCGGCAACCGAGGCGCCGCTTTCCGTGAAGGTGCCGGTGTTTGCTTCCCAAAGGACCGAAGGCATTCCGGAAGAGGGAGGGACACCGGCCGGCGCTGCGGCGTGGCCGACGGCCGGCAGCAGGAAAAGAAGCACGGGAATCAGGCGGTTAAATCGGCTGCCGCCGGGAAAAATCTTCATAGGCGTACGTAATGGCACCAAATAAAATCGGCTGGGTCAGGAAAAATCCGATGGCGAAAAGAAGCAATCCGGAAGCGGCGACCAGGCTGCCGGCAATCAGCAGCAGAAGCATATTCCACCAGTTGCCCCGTATCATGCAGCGGCTGGTTTCCATCGCCTCCCAGAAGCCCTGGCGGCGGTCGGCCACCAGCATGAAAGTGAACGCCCAGCTGACCATCAGATAAATTCCGGGGATAATGAGAAGGAAAAAGCCTGCGATGGTCAGCAGGACCAGGACCGGTTCCGCCATGATCGGCTGGGCAAATCCTTGCAGGAATCGACTGAACACATCGAAGAGGAAAAAGCCCAGGATGGTCGGCACGCTGGAAGCCAGTCCCGCCAGGATCAGCTGGGAGAAACCCTGGTAAAACCCGCTGAAAACCATGGTCAGAGGGGGTTGCTCCCTTCGGACGTAACCCAGATACAGCTTGTAAAGCCCGCCCATCAGAACTCCGCTTAACAGCATGGAGAAAAACGGGAAAAAAGAAATCATGCGAAACAGCTGGGTAATTAAAGGAATACTCTCGAAGGATTTCCCGAAAAAATCAATGGCAACGGAGAGCTGGTAGTCCAGAATCTGCATGAACAGAAAGACGAGGGTGAAAAGGAAGGTACCCGCCACCAGGGGTGCGAAATGGCCGGCCAGCAACCGGGCGCTCCGGCTCAGGCAGGAGACCACATCCAGCGTCTCAACGGCAACCGGTTCGTACCGTTCGGGCCAGGCGGTATTTCCGGGATATGGCTGGGCCCGGGCCACCGGATTCTCCGGTCCGGCATCCGGCGCGGGAACGGGTTCCGGGGAGTTTGCGCTCTCCCAATGTTCGTAGGCCAGCCAGGCGGTGCCGTTCTCCTCGCGGACCAGCGACCGTAGGTTCAACCGTCCCTCCTGGTGCCAGGTCCGGACCGTTTCCGCGGAGGCCGGGCCATACTCGTTTCCGTCGCCGCCCATTACAAAATATCGCACTTGAGGCTCCCTTCCCGCAATGATCGAAATGCTTAGATATCGTATTTAGGCGGATGCTGTCAACCTAAGCCTCAAGTTTACTTTAATTCCAATAAGCCCTTGACATTTTTATGGTTTAGGGCAAGATTTATGGCTTCATTCGCAGCTTCGGGAAGGGGTCAAATGATATTTTTTACGTTCGCTCGAAGCGCAACCTGCTTTAATGTTTTGGTGAATTCTTTGAGAATTAACTCTTTGTGAGGAGACGTTCATGATTCAATGGATAAAGTCCTTTGTTCGATCGCCTAAAACCAGGCGGGCCTACCTGGTGGCCATGATGCTGCTTTTTGCAGCCGGCTACTTCTGGACTCCGGGCCTGACGCAGGCTCCGGCAGCGGAGGCTGTTCAGCAAGGAGAGGGCGCCGGTCACTTTTCTCTGTTCTACATTTTCTCGGATTCCCGCTTCAGCACCATGGAAATTTCCTGCCTGATTGCGGTCCTGGCCATCGCCATCGCCGGGCTGCTCTACGCTTGGCTGCTGGTGAAGCAGGTGTATGAAGCGGATACCGGAACCAAGAAGATGCAGGAAATCGCCGATGCGGTACGCGAAGGCGCCAATGCATACCTGTCCGCCCAGTTCAAGCGGATCGGGCCGCTGATTGTGGTGATTACCGTTCTTCTGTTCTTTACCTACACCGGGCACGAATCGGCTTTCCGCTGGGGCCGGGCGGTCGCCTTCCTGATGGGCGCGGTTTTCAGCAGCCTGGTCGGCTTCGTGGGCATGCGCCTGGCCACCGTCGGCAACCTGCGCGTTGCGGCCGCGGCCCGGGAAAGCTACGGCGAAGCGCTGCAGCTCGGATACCGCACCGGAACCATCACCGGGATGCTGACCGACGGCCTGGGGCTGCTGGGCGGCACGCTGATTTTCCTGGCTTTCGGGCAGAACGCCTATGAGGCCCTGCTGGGGTTCGGCTTCGGCGGCACGCTGCTGGCCCTGTTCATGCGGGTCGGCGGCGGAATTTACACCAAGGCTGCCGACGTCGGGGCGGACCTGGTCGGAAAAATTGAAAAAGACATTCCGGAAGACGATCCCCGCAACGCAGCGACCATCGCCGACAACGTCGGCGACAACGTCGGCGACTGCGCCGGTATGGCGGCCGACATTTTCGAGAGCTACGAGGTGACCATCGTTGCCGCCATGATCCTGGGTCTGGCCAGCTTCGGGCATAAGGGAGTCATCTTCCCGTTGCTGGTGCGCGGCATCGGGGTTCTCGGATCCATCATCAGCACCTATACGGTGAAAGCCGGAAGGGATGACACTTCCGATACGGCTCTCAAGAGCGTCCACCGCGGCTTCTGGATCGGATCGCTGATCAGCGTAGTCGGATTCTTCATACTCGGTTATTACTACCTGCATTTCGACCCGCAGTACATGGCCGATAATCCGGTGGCCAAGCCCGGCTTCCCCGGCGGCGACCCGGCCAACCTGGCCTGGATTTTCAACTTCGGGATTCCCGGGCTGGACATGCGCCCGGCGCTGACCTGCCTGATTGGGGTGGTTTTGGCTATCCTGCTCAACAAGGTGACCAGCTATTACACCCACACCAGCCACGAGCCGGTCAAAAGCCTGGCGAAAAACTGCCAGACCGGTCACGCCACGAACATCATCCAGGGTTTTGCCGTCGGATATGAAAGCACGGTTATGGCCATCGTGGTCATCGCCGGCGCCCTGCTGCTGTCGGTTCTGTGCTACGCCGGCGCTCCGCCGCTCTTTGTCGCCTACGGGGTGGCCATGGCCGGGATCGGCATGCTGACCCTGACCGGCAACACCATTTCCATGGATGTATTCGGTCCGGTGGCCGACAATGCCAACGGGATCGGCGAAATGGGCTATGACGCCGCCGCCATGGACAAGGAGAAGCCGGGCTCCTACAAGAGGGCCCGCCAGATTCTCGCGGACCTGGATGCGGTCGGGAATACCACCAAGGCGGAAACCAAGGGAATCGCCATCGGTTCCGCGGTGATCGCCGCCGTTTCCCTTTTCGCCAGCTTCATCGCGGTGATTGCCGTGGGCAGCGAAGACAAGATCAGCCTGATGACTGTAAAGCAGTATCTGGAAGAGGCCGGCAAGCTGACCGTGGCCGATCCCAAGGTGTTTATCGGCTTCCTGCTGGGCGGTGCGGTTCCCTTCCTTTTCAGCAGCATGCTGATCCGGGCCGTCGGCCGGGCCGCATACTACATTGTCAAAGAGTGCCGCCTGCAGTTCCGCGACAAGGCGATCTGGGAAGGCACCAAGAAGCCGGATTACGGGCGGGTAGTCGATATCTGCACCAACACCGCGCAGAAGGAGCTGATCGGTCCCGGTTTTCTGGCCATCATGGTACCGCTTATGGTCGGCTTCCTGCTTGGTCCCTATGCGCTGGGCGGCTTCCTGGCGGGGATGATCCTGGTGGGCCAGCTGCTGGCGGTCTTCATGGCCAATGCCGGCGGCGCCTGGGATAACGCCAAGAAGATGATCGAAGACGGCGTTTACGGCGGCAAGGGGTCCGAGGCCCACAAGGCTGCGGTAACCGGAGATACGGTCGGCGACCCGCTCAAAGATACGGCCGGTCCGGCGATCAATCCGCTGATCAAGGTAATGAATATGGTTAGCCTGCTTACCCTGGGCCTGGTTCTCAACTACAACGTTATCGAGCCGAAATCAGGCAGTATGGCGATCGGCTTATCAGCCGCCATCGTCTGCGTCGTTCTGGTCGGCTGGTCGGTCTGGCAGAGCAAGAAAGAAACGCCGGAAATGGACAAGATGGACGACTGATCCGTCCGCAATAACAGGATCATCCGTTCGGGGCGGGGCCGGGTTCCATGGAACCCGGCCCCGCCTTTTTCGTTTTTAGGCGAAGCGTTGTATTATTGAATGTTGCTTTTTAGATAACATCCATGAGGAAGAGAGATACTGATATGAATCATAAAGGCGCTCCAGGAGAAAATCCGCTTAACAACATCCAGATTAAGGCCGATGAAAAGGACATGGTAGGCGGCTACTCCAATTTGGCTCAGATTACCCATCGTCCGGAAGAATTCACCCTCTGTTTCTACTATATCTTTTCCAACATACCGCAGGGCAAGCTGTTACACACCACGATACTCAGTCCGGCGCATGCCAAGCGGTTTATGCGAGCTTTACAGGAGAATATCGAACGATATGAACAGGCATTCGGTCCGATCCCGGAGGAACCTCCGATCGGAGATCCCAATCTCGGTTTCGTCCAGTAGCGTCCGGGACGGATGCGCTGCCTGACTGGAGGGCTAAAGGGATGCCGGAAGACCGGCGGCGGAATTCCATGGGCTTCGGACTGTGCGGCTACCGTATATCGCTTTTGGAGTATGCCGATATTCCAAAGGGAAAATCACAACAATGACGGAAAAAGCTTGATGAGGATTTGGCTTATGAAGGGAAAAATGAAATCAGGACCTCTTGTCTCGGCTCTTTTGATTTGCAGCACCCTGGCGCTGCTGCCGTTACCCGCTTTGGCCCAGGGGCCGGGTGTCTGGAGCGGGGGCGGTCCGAACCGCATGATCCTGCGAGCCATGGCAGTCAATCCGAATAATCCGATGATCCTGTTCCTGGGTACCGATGCCATCAGCTCCGGTGGGGTATTCCGATCCACGGACGGAGGAGTGAGCTGGGCGCAGGTCCTGATGGGGAGCGGCATGTCTTTTAAAGCCCTGGCCATCAATCCGGTCGACCCTAACATTATTTATGCCGGAACCGATAACGGCGTTTACCGCAGCAACAACGGCGGGACGTTCTGGGCATCCAGCCTGACCACTTCTTTTGCAGACATCCAGGCCCTGGCGGTGAATCCAAAATCGCCCAACCTGGTTTATGCCGGCACCAAAATCAATTCCTTCAACCAGTACAGCGTATTTCGAAGTACCAACGACGGCTACGACTGGCAGCAGGCTTCTGCCGGCCTAGCCAGCACTTCCATCAATGCTTTCGTCCTGAACCCTTTGCAGCCGGAATTCATTTACGCAGCCACGGATAACGGCGGAGTCTTTTCCAGTTCGAATAATGCCACTTGGTGGAGAACCTACGTTTTCGGTGCTCCGGCGGCCAACGTGGTTTCCCTGGCCATCGATCCGCTCACTCCCAGCCGCCTGTATGCCGTGACCTCTCAGGGAGATCTGTACAAGACGGTGAATGGGACCGAAACCTGGATCAAGGTGGGGAACGGAATTCCCGGAAATGCCCGCAGCGTGGCCGTCAGTCCGACAGACAGCCAGCTCGTTTTTGTCGGAGCCAAAACCGGGGAAATTTATGCCAGCTCCAACGGCGGGCTCACATTTGAAGCCCAGGTTCCCGTCCTGCCGAACTCAGCGGAAGTCATCTCCCTTTATGTGGATTCGTCCAGTGCGGCTTACCTTTATGCCTGTACTGCCTGGAATGGGGTCTGGCGGATGATGATGGGGTCCAACACCACCACCAGCACAACAGCTCCGACCACCACACTGCCGCCGACCACCAGCACAATCGCCACCACCACCACGGCGCCGCCGACCACCAGCACGGTGCCTCCGACCACTACCATGCCGCCGACCACTACCACCACGGCAGCGCCGACGACCACCACCACCACCCTGGCTCCCACGACGACGACCACCACCACCACCACCGTTCCCACGACGACCACCACTACCACCACGTCGACCAGTACCACCACGACGACTCAACCTCCTATTCTGCCGCGGATGGTGCGGGTTACTCCGCTGACCACCTCTCAGAAGGATACGGTCTCTCTGGCCATCGAGCTGATCTCCCTGGGCAACGAATACGGCCTGCAGTTCAGCCTGGCATTCGACGTGAACGCCCTGATCAATCCGGTGGTTGCCAAGGGGAAAGACACGACGGGGGCCGCTCTGTTTGATGTAAATAATAAGCAGGCGAATTTCGGGAAACTGGGCATTGTCATGGGCATGCCAACCGGCCAGGGTTTTGCGGCCGGTGTGCGGCAGATTGCGGTGATTACCTTCAACATGAGCCAGGGCAACACCTCTTCCTCCACGACCGTCAGTTTCAGCGATTCCCCGCTGGTGCGGGAAGTGACGGACATCAGCGGCCTGTCTCTGCCTGCCTCTTTTATGGCCGCCACGGTGCCCATTTCTACCGGGCAACTGGAGGCGGATGTGGCTCCGCGGCCCAGCGGGGATCGGAACGTCAATGTCAATGATGTGGTTCAAATCGGCCTGTTCGTCGCCCAGCTGGACAATCCCTCCGGAAGCGCCGAATTTCAGAGGGCCGACTGCGCCCCCCGAGACAGCCTGGGGAACGGTGCCATTACGGTTGCCGATTGGGTGCAGGCCAGCCGGTACGCAGTCGGTGTTGATCCGCTGACCCCGGCCGGCGGTCCGACGGGGCCGGCGGCAACTTCCTCTGCAGCCCACCGGGCGGAAGCTGCGGGGCGCGCCGTTTCCGATACGCCGGTTTCCGAGATTCAGCTGGTGCCGCTTGATGGCGACGGCATGTACTCGGTGGAGCTGGTATCTCAGGGTAGGGAAAGCGGGCTCCAGTTCAGCCTGGGATTCGACCCCGACCGGCAAAGAATCGCCGGCATCCGTCGGGGTACGGATACAGCGGAGGCCGCCCTTTTCCTGGCCCAGGATGAACTGGCAGAACAGGGCCATCTGGGACTGGTGATCGGATTGCCTCCGGGAACCTCCTTCGTCTCCGGACGTCGCCAGATTGCGGTTGTACAGCTTGAGAACCGGGTCCAATCCGAAGGCTCACCGGAAATGTCGCCGGTTCGATTCTCGGATCTGCCCCTGATGCGGGAGGTATCCTCGTCGGATGCCGCTATTCTGCCGGCGGGTTATCGGGCTGCGGATAACAGTGCCGCGGCGATGGGTCAGGCCGGAGCCCGGAAGTAGTCCATTGGCAGGAAGTCTTGCGGGGCAGGGTGATTTTGTTCTACCAATCAAGCCATCTGGTATGAAATAGTTGTAGTTTTTCCTGGACACGCGTACCGCAGTCGGGTATCGTTCTATTGGACGGTATGAAGATGGAAAACTGACAACATGGCGAGGAGTCGCTGG
>CAINFC010000145.1 GCA_903847975.1 uncultured Acidobacteriota bacterium
CCCTGCCGTATTCCGGTGATCGTGGCGGCGCCCGGCCGGTCGCTCTCCTCCCGTGGCGACTCCAGCAGCTCCACCACCCTCTGAGCGGCTCCGAGAGCCTGTTGCAGGGTGTTGTTGGCCCGGGTCAGCCCCTTGAAGGGTTCATACAGGAGAAACAGCGCGGCCAGGAAGGCCAGAAACTCGCCCTGGCTGCGGCTGCCGCTGAGGACGCTGTGCCCTCCGTACCAGAGCACGCCGGCAATGCCGGCCGCCCCGATGAATTCGATCATGGGGTGGACAAAGGATCGGATTTTCGCCCCGGACATCATCAGCCGCAGGAGCCTCCGGTTCTCCACGCCGAAGCGCCTCTGTTCGTAGGCTTCCATGCCGAAGGCTTTGACCACCCGGCTTCCCAGGATGGTCTGCTGCAGCCAACCGGCCAGGTCGCCCAGGCAGGCCTGGCTCTCGCGGGCGATGGTGCGCAGGCGTCGCGAAATGCGCGTCAAGGGTAGGACCGCCGCCGGGAAAACGACGATGGAGATGGCCGACAGAAGCCAGTCCTGGTAGAAGGCCACTCCGACCAGCAGGAGCAGGCTGGTGGCATCCTTGAGACAGGCCACCACGGTGTCGGTCAGGGCGAAGCGCATCATGGAGACATCGGCGGTGATGCAGGTGACGATGGATCCCGTGACCCTGCGGTGGAAAAAGGAAAGCGGCAGATGCTGGATCTGTTCGTTCAGTGCGGCGCGCAGGTCGGCGATGACCCTTTGCCCGACGTACTCCAGGAAGTAGGTGGCCCCGAAGCCGGCAAGGCCCCGCAGCAGGGCGAGCCCCAGGATCAGGGCCGGCAGCATCGGCAGCCGTTCCGGAGCCTGGCCCGAGAACACGTCGTCGAAAATATGACGCACCAGGAAGGGAACCGCACCGTTGGAGGCGCTGAAGAGAAGCATGGATCCGGTGGCCAGGCAAAAGTACGGCCACAGGTAAGGTCGCAGAAAAACCAGGGCCTTGCGGTAAAGTCCGGTCCCTGCCGCCTGGGAGATCTTGAGCCCTCGGGCGGAAGCACGAATATTCCTGTCTGTCGCTCCCGGCATTCGTTGTCGATAAAAACAGCGGAAAGGCAACCCCCTGTTTTTCCCTTTGTTTTTTTGTTAAGGTTTCGGGGGCAGCCTCGCCTGCCCAATTTCCATTTCGTTTCGGAGACACGCAATCGGTGAAACCGGCAGATAACAATAAGGCGAAAACGGGAGGATTGCAAGGGGCAGAACCTTCTGGTATTGGCCTGCAGCCCAGTTGCATATGCCCGGGAAAGCAACCGGATGCCCCAAAGTATACCTTTCGGCAATCCCTGCTCTGGTATAGCTATCGGATTCTATCGGGGGCGGCCGTCTGGCTCGCTCTGGTTCCATGGGAACTTGCAGGGATTGTATTCCGGGCCGGCGACTGGAACGATCTGAAGCAGAGGCTTGGCTGGCGGCCCGGCGGGACCGTCCGGGAGTCTCCGAAGATCCTGATTCACGCCGTATCCGCCGGCGAGATGGCCGCGGCCGGAGTTCTGATCGCCGCCCTGCTGCGCCGGCTGCCGGGATTGCGAATCCATGTGACCGCCGGAACCGCGGACGGGCGGCGGTGCGCCCGTGAGCTGCAGAGCCGATGGCCGGAATCGGTGGTTGCGGAGGGATTTCTCCCCTGGGACCGGCCTGTGGCCCTGCGGCGCCTTTTCGTACGGCTTCGTCCGCGATTGCTGGTGACCCTGGAAATGGAAATATGGCCGGCCCTTTTTCATGAAGCCCGGCGGGCCGGCGTTCCTGTTGCCGTCTGCAGCGCGCGGCTCACGCGCGCCAATGTGCGGGGATACCGGCTGTTCGGTTTTCTTTTCCGGGATCTTCTTCGCCATGCCGACTGGATCGGGGCGCAGAGTGCCGTCATGCAGCGGAGATTCGTGGAGATCGGGGCCCGTCCGGAGAGAGTGGAGGTTGCCGGGAACCTGAAGTGGCAGCCCCCGGAACCCTCGCCCCGGCAGTTGGAAGATCCTTTGGCCGCTTTCCGTGTTCCGGGGGGCAGGGTCCTTCTGGCAGCCTGTACCCATGCTCCGGAAGAGCGGTGGATCCTGCAGGCCCTCGGCCATTGCCTGTCCTCCGATGCCTCTGCGAGCGGGAAAAAAGCCCGGGTGCCCGGGTGGCAGCTGGTCCTGGCCCCCAGGCACCCGGCCCGGTGCGATGCCATCGCCGGGGAGTGCGCACGCTGGCACCGGACGGCGGGGATGCTCAGCCGTCTTTGCCCTTCGGCGAAGCCGCCGGAGGTTCTGCTCGTGGATCGGATGGGAAAGCTGGAGGAGCTGTACCGATACGCGTCCCTGGCAATTGTCGGTGGCAGTTTCTGCAACCGGGGCGGACATAGTCCGCTGGAAGCGATCCACGCCGGGTGCCCGGTGCTGGTCGGGCCGTACACGGGAAACATCGAAGAGGTGGCGCGGGAGCTGCGTGATGCGGGCGCGCTGTGGCAGCTGAACAACCCGCGCGAACTCTCACCGGCGCTGCGGGAGCTTCTCGACCGCTCCGGGCGCCTGGAGGAAATGGCCCGGGCCGCTCGAAAAGCTTCCTTCCGGTACGAGGGCGTCGGCGCGTTTTATGCGAAAAAGCTGGCCCTCCGGTTGAAGGAGAGACCCGATCCGGATGAAAGCGGATTTTCCACGGGAATCGGCTTGATTTAACATGTAGCATTCGATAAACTTCTTCCAGCGCAGCGGTATGGATGCAGGATTGACATACTTATTGTGTAGATTCAAACCAAAGAGGAGCCGGAGATATGCCGAAGAAGCCGTTCGTAAAACCGATGATCATCGATCTGAGCATGCAGGGAACCACGGGCCGGGGAGCGAACAGCTGCGGGACCGGTGCGAAGTTTATTGAGGGCCCCAATGCATCCTGTGCGGAAGGCCAGGCCGCTGCCGGCGAATGCAATCTGGGCAGCTCCTTTGGATTAAACTGCCTGGGAGGCAACAATCCCAATTCCTATGATGGACCTCTGTGCGCCGCCGGTTCGGAGGCTGATTCCGCCTGTCAGGGGGGGACCACTCCCGCGTTTCCGGCTACCTGCTATGAAGGCACAGAAGCCGAGTTTGCGCCTGGAATGGGCCTTAACTGCGAAAGCGGCAGCAATGCTCAGGATCTCTGCCTGCAGGGGAATGGACAGGCGGCCCTTTCTTAAAGGCATAAATCTTCGAAGAGGATGGGTGATCGCTGTTTCACACCGGACCTCCTGGCCCGGATAGCGGGAACAGGTTGAGCCTGTTTCTCCCATGCGCCTTCTCCGTTTTTTTCCCGACCTGCTCTGGACTGTTTCCGCCCGGGAAGAATGCGCCGGCTGGCTGGAGGAGTTCGCCGCTTTCCATTCGCTGCCTCCCGGCCGGGAAGCAGCCGGGGGATCCATCTGCGTTGCCGGCCGGCCGCATGAATTCCCGATGCCGGTCGGGCCGGGTTGGGAGGAAACCGTTTGCCCGTGGGGGCATTTTGCCTGGAACACCGGGTCCTCCGACCTGCAGGTAATTCTCCCCGAGCAGGAGAATGGGAGCCTTGTCCGCCGGATTCCCACTTTCCGGGCAACGCTTCTGGCCTTGACTTTCCTTCTGCCCGAGGAATCCCTGGTCCTGCATGGAGCCACGCTGGTCCTCCACGGGCAGGCAATCCTGATTCTTGCCTCCAGCGGCGGGGGCAAATCCACCTCGGCCGCAAGGGTTCCGCCACCCTGGAGTTCACCGGGGGACGATTGGGGCCTCCTGGTACCGGACGGTGCCGAAGGATATCGGGTGCACGTCCTGCCCACCTGGAGCAAAGCGATTCAGCCGGGGGGGGGAGGTTTGAGCTGGGATACCCAATGCCCCTACCCTTTGCGCGCCGTCTGCGTTCTGAAGAAGGATACGGCCGACGGGCTGGAAAAAATGGATATTTCCCGCGCCGCGGTCTGTCTGAACGACGCGGCCCGGCAGGTAATCTGGCCGATTATGCCCATTCGGGATCCGGCATTCAAGCGCCGATGTCTGGGGCGGTCCTTCGATGCCGCTTCCCGGATTGCCCGGAAAATACCTGTTTTCCTGCTGCGCGCCAGGCTCGACGGAAGGTTCTGGGAGCTGCTGGAAGGCATTCCGGACGGCAAATGAAAGAACTTTTGTTTTTCAAGGAGGAACGATCGGATGAAAAGGCGTGAGATGTTAAGCCGGCTGGCGGCCGGTTCTTATAGCTTGATTGTCCTGGCGGACCGGATTCCCGCGGCGGCAGCGCCGCCCGGGCCGACCGGCCCGATCCGGGACCGCCTAGCGGCCACGGTCCCATCCCCGACCGCGAAAGTGTCGGGAGTCCCCGGCGCGGGGCAGGTGGCGGAAATGGAACTGCAGACCGATCTGCTGGTGGCCGGCGGCGGGCTGGCCGGCGTCTGCACCGCCATCGCCGCGGCCCGCCACGGAGCCAGGGTGATCCTGGTGCAGGACCGCTCGCGGCTGGGGGGCAACTCTTCGAGCGAAGTCAAGATGCACGTCTGCGGGTCGCACGCCCAGCCCGGCTGGCGGGAAACCGGCCTGGTGGAGGAACTGCGGATCGAGGACGCGGTGCGCAACCCGCAGCGCTCCTTCGAAATCTGGGACCTGATGCTCTACGACAAGGTGATCTCCGAGCCCAATATCACCCTGCTGCTCGACAGCACGCTCTGCAGTGCCAGACGGGAAGGGGACCGGATCGCGGAAGTGCTGGTGCGCTGCGACAAAACCGAAACGGTATACAGGATCAAGGCCCGGTTTTTCTGCGATTCCACCGGCGACAGCCGCCTGGGCCTGGAGGCCGGCGCGGACATGCGCGAAGGGCGGGAGGCGCGAAGCGAGTTCGATGAGCCGCTGGCGGTGGAAAAAGCGGACGGCGAAACCCTGGGGAGCAGCATTCTCTTCACCTCGCGCGTCTTTCCCGAGCCGATGCCCTTCATTCCACCGGCCTGGGCGCGCAAGGTCACCCGGGAGCACCTGCGCTACCGCGGGGTTCCGGAATGGGATTACGGCTACTGGTGGATCGCCTGGGGCGGCAACCAGGGGATCATCCGCAACAACGAAAGGATCCGCTTCGAGCTGCTGTCGATCGTCATGGGCGTATGGGACTACATCAAGAACAGCGGGGATTTCCCGGACAGCCGCAACTGGGCCATGGACTGGGTCGGCATGGTGCCCGGCAAGCGCGGCAGCCGGCGGATGCTGGGCGATCACATCCTGACCCAGAATGATATTCTTCGGGGGGATATCGAGGACGCCGTTTCCATTGGCGGCTGGCCGCTCGACGACCACCCGCCCGGCGGATTCGACCGCTACGAAATACGGCCCAACGTGGCCGTCGCCCTGAAGGACGCCTACAATATTCCTTTGCGCAGTCTCTACAGCCGCAACATCGCCAACCTGTTTATGGCCGGGCGCAATATCAGCTGCACCCATGTGGCCTTCACCTCGGCCCGGGTCATGGCCACCTGCGCCGCGGCCGGACAGGCGGCGGGAACGGCGGCCGCCCTGTGCCTGGCCGGAGGCCTCACCCCGCGGCAGCTGTTCCAGGACAAGGCGAGACTCGAGCAGCTGCAGCAGACGCTGCTGCGCGACGACCAGACCATCAAAAACCGGGTCAACCGCGATCCGCTCGACCTGGCGCGGAAGGCCCGGGTGAGCGCCTCCGGCGAAGAACCCGGGGCGCCGGCCGCCAAGGTCCTCGACGGGCATCTCCGCGATATCCCGCGCCCGCCGGATACGGAAGTCCATCAGTGGAACGGGCGGATGGGAGCCGAAGGCGCCTGGGTGGAGCTCGCCTGGGCGGAGCCCCAGACCATCCGCCACATTCAGCTGACCTTCGACACCGGGCTCAAGCGCCGCCTGATGCTTAGCGGTTCGGCCGCGGTTACCAAGGGGCAGATCCGTGCGCCGCAGCCGGAAACGGTGCGCGACTATCGCATTCTCAGCCGTGCCGCGCCGGATGCCGGGTGGAAGGAGGTCGTGGCCGTCGGAGGCAACTATCAGCGGCAGCGGCGCCACGATTTCGATGCGGTGACCTGTTCGGCCCTCCGCATCCAGATCGATGCCACCCACGGCGACGGGCTGGCGCGCATCTATGAGGTGCGCTGCTACGCCTGAAAACCCTGCGCGGTTTTTCCTGCACTTCCCGTCTTCCTGTGAAAAAGTGAATTCACAGGAAGAAAAGGAAGAGCCGGAAGAATAGGGAAAGGATCTGATCCCGAGCAGATCCAGACGGAAATCGACGGCATGGAATTCGATCCGACCTTCCCTGGAAAGGGCACATCAAGGCCGGAGTACAACAGTACGATCTCCGCTATTTCGTCTCAAGCGGCGCACACGCAAGTCCCGACGGGGCGGCAGAACCGGACCCATCCACTACTTTATTGAGACGGCATCAGCAAAGAACAATCTCGCAAAAAGGCTTTGTTCAGAGCACAAGCTTTAGCTTGCGTGGCACAAGCGGAAACCTGCTTGCGGCACGCAGCCTGAAGGCTGTACTAAACGGTTTTCGTTTGTGAGTTTGTTGGAAAGAATGAAGGTGCAAAAAGGCCCATGTCTTCGGATTTCCGTTGGGGACACCCGCAGGCGACAATCCTTATAGTTGCGCAAAATCCAGAAATGCCAGGTGTTCGCTCAACCCCGGGCTGTGATCCGGAACCCCTTTGGGTTCCCGACTTTTTATCACGGCATCGGCAAAGGAAAGGCGCTCAGCGGTCCGTGCCTTCCAGGCGCAGGACCTTGCCCAGTCGTGCCGCGAGCCTTTCGGCCATCCGCTGGAAGCCCAGATCGTTAGGGTGCACGCCGTCGACCAGGCCGCCGCCGTCTGCCGGGCCGAGCAGATCCGTTCCTTCGACAATCTGCAGGCGGGCATCTCCGGCCGCAATCCGCCGGGCGCCCACCTGACGGATATGCGCGCGCATCCCTTCCAGGCGCTCATCCGGGCCCCAGGCTTCCCGGGCCGCGTAGATCGGCGTTATCAGCAGGATCGGGGTGTCCGGGTGCCTGGACCGCACGGCGGACAGGAACGGATCGTACACTTCCTGCAGCGATTCCAGCGTGGGATTGTTCTGGGCAAAATCCATGACAAAGCAGGAGGCTTCGATTTCGGCCACGGCACGCGCCATTTCCGGCTCGCCGCGCCCGTTTCCGCTGAAGCCCAGATTGACATAATCCAGGTTGAGCATGCGGCCCAGAATGGCCTGGTAGCTCATTCCCGACCGGCTGGCGCATCCTCCCTGGGTGATGGACGTGCCGTAGAAAACCACCGGCTTCTCTCGTGCAAAGGGTCTGGGGCGCTGCAGGCCGGCATCCGGGTCCAAGCCGATAGCCAGGACCTTGACGCCCAGATAGAGCGGCAGGTACAAGGTGATTTCGCGCTCCTGGCGGGGCCTGCCGGAAAAGAAGCTGTGGGTATACACCTTGCCCGGCTTGGCTTCGGCATCGGCGGTCGCCGTTCCGTGGTATACCCCGTCGACGTAGAGATCCACGCCGGACTGTCCGAAGGCGTGCATATTGCGCATCCCGGGTGGCTGCGGGTATTCCAGCCGGATGGAAAGAGAGCCGGTATTGCTGCGAAACCGGAGTCGGGCCCCGCTCGGGGACTGGGCCAGCTTCCAGACCGGCTCGCGGACCACCTCCTTGAGCGAAAGCGGGAGGCGGATCCATTCCCCTTTATTGGCCGTGTACCAGGGCAGGCCGTTGATTTCCAGCTTCGGGTGAGGCGTGGTGAGCCACTGCAGCTCCGGGGCCGGCGCCGGGGCCGGCTGCGCCGAACCAAAGGACTGGGAAAGGAAACAAAGCAGGCAAAGAAAAATAGATACTTTTTTCACCATGATCCCGTACAATTCATTATCCTTTCAGAGAAGCGATCCGTTGTGGATTCTTGGTATGGGGTGATTTTACTACAGGAGAAATATCATGAAAAGAAAGTGGCTGTTCCGTGTTCTCTTCCTGACGTGCCTTTCGGGCGGTCTCTGCGGCGCTCCGACCGGCGCCCCGCAGGGCGCGGCTTCCACACCGCCGCCGGCGCCCCTGCAGGTGCAGAAACTGAAGGGCTCCCTCTACTGGGTGAAAGGCGGTTCGGGCGCCAGCACCGGATTTTACGTGGGAGAAAAGGAGGTCCTGGTGATCGATGCCAAGACGACCGCGGAATCGGCCCGGCAGATGATCGCCGAAATATCCAAAATTTCCGCTAATCCCATTCGCAGGGTCTTGCTGACCCACAGCGACGGCGACCATGTCACCGGGCTGGAAGGGTTTCCCAGAGAGGTCTCCGTGTTTTGCCAGGAAAAATCGGCCGGCTATATCGACAAAGCCTTCACCCGTCCGGAAGCGCGGGCGTTCCTGCCGCAGGTTACTTTTTCGGATCGGATGACCCTTTTTCTGGGCGAAGAGCCGCAGCGCAAGGCGGTGCAGTTTTTTTACCTGGGACCGGCGCATACCGACGGGGATGCCGTGGTTCTTTTCCCGGAGGAAAAGGTTGCCTTCGTGGGAGACCTGGTTTTCCTGGGGCGGGATCCGCTGATTCACCGCGCGGCCAAAAACGGAACTTCGATCGGACTGGTGAAAGTGCTGAAGGCTCTGCTCGCCATGGATATCGAAACGTTCGTCAGCGGTCATGCCGATCCGGTGGGCAAAGAAGAGGTGGCCCGGCTGGTGCAGAGCATAGAAGAAAAGCAGAAACAGGTCGGGGCACTGGTGAAGGAAGGGAAAAACTGGGATCAGATCCGCAGGCAGCTGGGCGGAGAGGATCCGGCGCAGGCGGCCGGCCCCAGGCGTTGGATGAGCCTGCTGGAGGTCATTTTCCTGGACCTTACCGAAAAGAAATAGCGCGCCGCAACGGTTTTTCCCGTCAAAAAACGGCGGGTGGTCCCTTCCCGGGCGGGATTCGCCCCAATCCATTTGGATTTCCGGTGCGAGTGCTTTATAAATGTGGCATCACAGACAGGAGGTCTCATGAAACGAGTTGTGTGCTCATTGATCCGCGCTTGCTGCCGCTACCGGTTCCCGTTGGCCCTGATGGCTGTGGCCATCGTCTGCGGAGGAGGGAATTTTCTTCTTGCCGCAGAATCCATTTCGGTGGGAGAAACCGTTCGGATTGCCTCGAAAGTCCTGGGAGAAGAAAGGACTTTGCTTATCTCCACCCCCGCCAATTATACGAAGAGCTCCGAACGCTACCCGGTCTTCTATATGACCGACGGAGACAGCCACCTGCTGCATACCCGCGGCACGCTGGACTTCCTGGCGCGCAACGGAAGGATGCCCGACTGCATCCTGGTCGGGGTGACCAATACCGATCGCAACCGTGACCTCACCCCCACCCGTTGGAATTACCAGGGGGAGGACGGCTCTCGCTTTGCGATGCCGAGCAGCGGTGGAGCGGATAAATTTTTGGACTTCTTCGCCCAGGAACTTTTTCCCTACATCGAATCCCATTACCGTACCTCCCCGTACCGGATCTTTGCCGGGCATTCCCTCGGCGGGCTCCTGGCCCTGCACATCCTGGCGACGCGCCACGAACTTTTTCAGGCCTGCATCGCCGTCTCCCCCTCGCTGAACTGGGACGACGGCTATCCTCTGCGAGCGGTGGCCAAATTTCTGCAATCCCAGAAAGAATGCCGACGGACCCTTTTCGTGAGCATGGCCAATGAGGAGAGCGGCAGTAACCGGCCGACCCGGCTTGACCGGCTGAAAGGCATTCTGGGTGCTTCTGAGACCAAGGGATTCATTTGGGACAGCCGACAGATGGAGGACGAGGATCACGGCTCTGTGGTCCTTCGCAGCCACTACTGGGGGCTTCGGCTCATCTTCCGCGATTGGCAGCTGCCTGCCAGCCCGGGGAATCGCCCCTTTGCGGGGACACTGGAAGAATTCAAGGCCCACTATGCAGGGTTGTCCAGGCGCATGGAGTACGCGGTTCTGCCGCCGGAGCAGACTGTGAATCTCTTTGGCTACCAGTTGCTGGGACGCAGGAAGGCCGAGGAAGCGATTGCCGTCTTTCGATACAACGTGGAGCTTTACCCGGAGTCGGCTAATGTTTATGACAGCCTGGGAGAAGCCCTGGAGGGCTCCGGCCGGGTCAGGGAAGCTCATGAAAATTACGCCAGCGCGGTGGAGAAAGCGGCACGAATCGGCGACAGCCGGCTGGCCGTATACACCAGGAACCGGGATCGTACCGCAGCCGCCGTCAAGTAAAGCCCCCGGACGAGGGGAAGTCACAAACCATCTTTTTTCCGGGAAAGCCGAGGGCCAAAGGCCCGCCCTGCTCCAAACAAATCCTTAACGGCTCATAAGTCATCCTCATGTTTGATGGCCTGGCAGAAAGTCCCGCATCGGTGGCTTTACGTTGTGGAAAGCCCTGAAAGGGTTGGGCAAAATTCAGCCATACCAGGTTTATGCGCAGCCCCGGGCTGTGTTCCGGAACCCCTTCGGGGTTCCAGCTACTTTCTGCCGGGCCATCATGTTTGACAATCTCGCAAAAAGTCCGAGCAACACCCGAAAACAATCGGACAAACGAAAGCTGTTTTGAGTACAGCC
>CAINFC010000146.1 GCA_903847975.1 uncultured Acidobacteriota bacterium
AGCAACAAAGGGAGCCCGGGGATCGACGGGATGACCGTGGAAGAATTGCCGGGATACCTGCAAGAACACTGGCCCGAGATCCGGGACCAATTGCTGCGGGGGACCTATCAACCCCAACCGGTGAAGCGGGTGGAAATCCCGAAGCCGGACGGAGGGATACGCCAGCTGGGCATCCCGACGGTGCTGGATCGATTTATCCAGCAGGGGGTGAATCAGGTTCTGCAGCGCCGCTGGGACCGGAGCTTTTCGAAACACAGTTATGGATTTCGACCGGAACGGTCGGCGCATCAGGCCGTAGAGCAAGCGCAACGCTACGTTGCGGAAGGCTATGGTTGGGTGGTGGATTTGGATTTGGAGAAATTCTTTGACCGAGTCAACCACGACCGGCTGATGGCCAAGATAGCCGAACGAATCAAAGACAAGCGAATGCGGAAACTGATCCGGTCGTTTCTGACGGCTGGGGTGATGGAAGGGGGGCTGGTGAGTCCGGTGGATGAAGGGACGCCGCAGGGCGGACCTCTATCGCCCTTGTTAAGCAATATTGTACTGGATGAGCTGGACCGGGAGCTGGAACGGCGAGGGCATCGTTTTGTACGTTACGCAGACGATGCGAACATCTATGTTCGCAGCCGGCGAGCCGGGGAACGGGTGATGCAGAGCATTAGCCAGTTCCTTACCGTACGGCTGAAGCTCAAGGTAAACCAGGGAAAGAGTGCGGTAGCGCGACCATGGGAGCGGAAGTTTCTGGGATTCAGTTTTACCAATGGAAAGGAGCCGAAGCGACGCATTGCGCCGAAGGCCATTCAACGGTTTAAGGATCGAATCCGGGAACTGACGTGCCGGACCCGAGGGATCAGCATGGAGAGAATGGTGGCCGAACTGACTCAGTATGTACGGGGTTGGCTAGGCTACTTCGGGAAATGTCAGACCCCCTCGGTGTTGGCCAGTCTTGAGCGATGGATGAGGCACCGGCTACGGTCGGTGCAATGGAAGCAGTGGAAGAGGGGAACGGTACGGTTTCGCGAGCTGAGGAAAAGGGGAGTAAGCAAAGATCTCGCCGCGCAAACGGCGGGCAGCGCGCACGGCCCCTGGCGGCTGGCTAACAGTCCCTCCCTCGCCATGGCGCTGCCCAATGCCTACTTCGCCTCTCTCGGACTTCCGAGATTAACTGTTCGTTAACTACTTAACCAACCGAACCGCCCGGTACGGACCCGTACGCCGGGTGGTGTGACAGGGAAAGTTCGCAAGAACCTACCTATGTCGATTGCTGAATCGGCTTGGTCGATCAAAAATGAAAACCATGTTCAAGGCACTGCGGAATGAGTACAGGCAGTTAAAAAACCACTCCTTGGATATGCTTATTTTTTTTGTCACCGGGATCTGCAATTCCCGATGCGCCCATTGCTTCTATTCAAAGAATATCGGCGCTCACCAAAAAGGATTGCCGTTGGATGCCATCACCCGGATATCCCAATCCATGCCTCCTTTTCGGACGTTATTATTGTCCGGAGGTGAGCCCACTCTTCGGCCGGATCTGATTTCTATCATTGAATTGTTTCGAAAGACCAACCGTGTTCGCAATGTCAGTATTCCTACC
>CAINFC010000147.1 GCA_903847975.1 uncultured Acidobacteriota bacterium
GCCCGTGCCGCCTCCGCCCTGAACCACCCCAACATTGTCACCGTCCATGAGATCGCCTCCGAAGAGGGGATCGACTTCCTGGTCATGGAATACGTTACCGGCCGGACGCTTGACGCGCTCATCGGAAGCAAGGGGATGAAGTATTCGGAACTGCTGAAGGTTGCGATCCCGATCGCCGACGCATTGGCCGCGGCGCATGCCGCCGGAATCGTGCACCGCGACCTGAAACCCGGCAATATCATGGTTGCCGCCGACGGGCGGGTCAAGGTGCTCGACTTCGGCCTGGCCAAGCGGCTGCAGCCTTTGGGGACCGGAAAAGAGGGAGGCACTACCGTATCCTTGCTGCCGACCGAGGAGGGGCGCATCCTGGGCACCCCGGCCTACATGTCCCCGGAGCAGGCCGAAGGCAAGCCGACGGATGCCCGCTCGGATATTTTTTCCTTCGGCTGCATCCTCTACGAGATGGCCGCCGGCCGACGGGCTTTCCAGGGCGACAGCCACATGTCGACTCTCGCCGCCATTCTCAACCGGGAGCCCCCGCCGCTTGACGGCCGCTTTCCGGCGGGATTCGGGAAGCTGGTGATCCGCTGCCTGCGCAAGGACCCGGCCCGCCGCGCCCAGGGGATGGGCGACCTGAAAGTCGCTCTAGAGGAGCAGCGTGAGGAAGCGGAGGGATCGGGAAAAACCCGGCGATCCCGCGCCTGGTACCTGCTGACACTGCTGGGCTCCGCGGTCGTCATGGCGGTACTGGCTGCCGCTTCGGCCTATGTGTATTTCCAGCGTGCCCCCGGCGAGCCGCCCTCCCTGAGCGTCATACCCCTGACCAGCTACCCCGGAGTACAGACGATGCCCAGCTTCTCCCCCGATGGCAGCCGAGTTGTCTTCCAGTGGTTTGGGGGAAAGGAGGTTAACACCGACATCTACATCAAGCCCATCGGACCCGGCCCGGCCCGCCGGCTGACTTCCAACCCGGCCAACGATTTTTATCCGCGTTGGTCCCCCGACGGCAACTGGATTGCCTTTGGCCGGGCGGGCAGCCTCTACCTGATTCCGCCCGAAGGAGGCACGGAGCGAAAGGTGGCCAAAGTACTGCCATGGTCCTGGACGCCGGACAGCCGGTTTCTGGCCACCTGGGAAATAAAAGGCGGCAAATTTTCGATATATTTTGTCTCGGCGGAAACCGGGGAAAAGTCGGCTCCGCTCACTTCGACTCCTGCCACGCAGATGGGAGACTATTTCCCTGCGGTTTCGCCCGATGGCAAGAGCCTGGCCTTCCTCCGGGTTCCGGACACTAATTTTAAGAGCGAAATCTTCATCCTCCCTTTGGCCAACGGCAAACCGGCGGGAGAACCCTGGCAGCTGACCCATTACAACCGCTTGATTGATTTCGCAGGCTGGACACCGGACAGCCGGGAAATTCTCTTTTCTTCCAATCAAAACGGCCGGAAAAGCCTGTACCGGATGGCCGCGACCCCCGGCTCAACGGCTCAGCGGATACCCGGGACCGATGATGCCGATTATTTTGCCGTCACCGCGGCCGCAGGCGGCCGCCTGGTGTATGGACGTTACCTGGAAGAGCACAACATCTGGCGCATGCCCCTCGCCGGGAACGGGAAGGCCGTCCAGGCGCCGGAGCGGATCATTGCCGCCCATGGAATGGAAACCGATGCGGAGTACTCCCCGGACAGCCGCCGGATCGTTTTTGTCTCCGATCGATCCGGCTTTCTGGAGCTGATGGTCTGCCAGAACGACGGGTCCGACCAGACCGCCCTCACGTCTTTTAAAGGCGAACGGCACACGGGGGCCCCGCGCTGGTCGCCGGATGGAAGGCAGATCGCTTTCGACAGCCTGGGGCCCGAGGGCCTGAAAATTTTCCTGGTGAATGCCGAAGGCGGCGCCCCGCGGCCGCTGCTCGCCGCCGGGCAGAAGATATACAAGCCCAGCTGGTCACGGGACGGCCGCTCCATCTACTTCGCCTCCGGGCCCCGCGATACCCACCAGATCTGGAAAGCTTCGACCACCGGGGAGAATCCCCGCCCGGTCACCCGCAACGGAGGGGAGGAAGGTTTCGAGTCGCCGGACGGCAA